>DATJPK010000140.1:0-7298 GCA_035506435.1 Methanomicrobiales archaeon | reverse complement strand
TCCAAGTCCGAGCGGCTGCTTGTCAGGGCTCTTGACCGTTTTAAGGGCTATGGGTGCGATACCACCTTTCTCCGGTTAAAGGACCTGAAAATCTACGACTGCGAGGGGAACTACTCCGAGAGCCCGGATTACTGCACCTACCCGTGCCAGTCCACCCTCAAGTACGACGACGACGAGATGCAGACGGTCTACGATGCGGTCCTTGCAACCGACGTCCTGATCCTCGCGACCCCCATCCGGTGGAACAACCACTCGGCCCTCGTCCAGAAGTTCGTCGAGCGGATGAACGCCGTCGAGAACCAGTCCTCCTGGTTCGGGAACCGGATGATCAGGAACAAGGTCGTCGGGCTCATCATCATCGGCCACGTGGACGGGATCCAGCACGTCGCCGGGAACCTGCTCAATTTCTTCAACTGGCTCGGGTTCCACGTCCCCGAGGCGGCCATCGCTTCGTGGGTAGGTGAGAACGACGAGGACACGACGAAGGACTGGGGCCAGATCCAGCGGAACAGGTACACGCAGGAGGACCTGGAAAATATGGTCCACAGCACGCTGCGGCTTTCGTACAACCTGAAAAGGGGTGTCGGGGAAGCGGAGGAGCCGGGGCCTGCCTAATACCCCGGCTGCTCGATGGCGCTCCACCGCGAGATCGCCCGCCGGAGGATGAACCACCCTGCCGGGACGAGGAGGAGGCTCGTGAGGGCGAACCAGGGGTTCGGGAGAGAGACGAAGAGGAGGAAGAGGAGCACAGGCGTGATGAGCCCGAGGTAGGGCAGGTAGACCTTTGCGTTGTAGAGCATCACCGACGGCGACAGGCCCCCCACGTATACGGTGACCGCGACCGCGTAGAAGGAGAGGGATCCGAAGGTGAGGAGGGCGGGGAGGAGGAGACCGGCCTGGCCGCTCCCGAGCCCCGCCGCCACGAGGATCGCGAATGAGACGAGGTTCAGGAGCCCGTAGCTCTCGAGCTTCCCCCGGATGACGGTGCCCACCTCGACCGGGAGGAAGGCATAGGAAGCGAAGACGTCGAACTCGGTGACCCAGTTGTAGATGGTCGAGGAGACCACCCCGAGGAGGATGGCAAACGCCATGACCGGCGAGAGCATCGGGATGAACCTGCCGAGGACGAAGAGGGCGATCCAGATGAACATCACGGGGAAGAGGAAGGAGAAGACCACCTTCCCTGCCCCGCCCTCGCTCCGGGAGAGGTCGAGTGCGTCCTTTGCGACGAGGTGGGGGTCAGGGAGCCATGAGAGCCTCGCCGCGAGAGTGTCAAGAGTCCTCGGGAACCTCCTCGTCTCCTCCCGGTACTCGATCTTCATGAACCGGACCGAGACGGCGCAGGGGACGAGGATAAGGAGGAGGGTCAGTGCGAGCAGGGGCAGGGTCGGGTGGTAGTAGAGCCCGATCGTGGGCAGGAGGCCGGCGATCCCCGTTTCCACCGGGCGGGCACCAACGAGGGCCGCGCCGGCCGCAACGATGAAGAGGGCGAGGAGGGCACGGGGAGAATGGACATAGACGGTAGACAGGAGAAAGACCGCCGAGAGGCCGAGGAGGAACGAGAGGGAGAGGGTGAGCAAAAGGCGGAGGACGAGAGCAGCGGGAAGGCCGATCCACGGCGATGCAATGGCGACACCCGCAACGAAGGGGAAGACCCAGAAGAACAGGTAGTACACGGTATCCTTCACGAGGAAGGCGGCGAGGATGGACTGCTCGGAGACCGGGAGGCTTCTCGATGAGTACGCGATGAAGGATGCCTGCCCGAACCGCCGGTTCATCACCTCCCGGCCGAAGAGCCCGAAGCCCCCGACACTCATCCCGGCGAGCAGGTATCCCCCGTGGACGAGCGCGACCGCGGTCCGTGCGGGAAGCACGTCGGAAAAGAACGGCCAGAGGAGGACCGCCGCCGAGGCGAAGAAGACGAGGAGGAGGGGGAAGAGGGCAAAACCCGCCGAGCCGAACATGGTGGAGTGGATCCGCCACTCCTCCTTCATCATGGCCGTGAACATCCCTGGCCCGGATCTCCGCAACAGGTCACGCATGGGCATTCCCGCCGATGGCAGCGAGGAAGGCCTCCTCGAGGTCCCGTGCCGGCCCCGTCAGCTCCGCGACCGCGCCTTCCCTGACGAGGTTCCCGCGGTGGATGATCCCGACCCGCGTGCAGATCTCCTCCGCGATCTCGAGGATATGGGTGGAGACAAAGACCGTGCCTCCCCCCTTCACGTAGCCCACGAGGTAGTCCTTGATCCGGCGCTGCATGATCGGGTCGAGGTTGATGAGAGGCTCGTCGATGAGCACGAGCCCGGGCTTATGGAGGAAGGCCTGCGCGACCATGAGCTTCTGCCGGGTGCCCCGCGAGAGGTCCTTGCAGAGCACGTCCCGCTTGTCCCCGAACTCCAGGAAGTCGAACCAGAAGCCGCACTGCGCCTCGATATCGGTCACCTTCCGGATGCGCCCCACGAAATGCAGGTACTCCTCGGCGGTGAGAAATGAGGGCGGGGTCTCCTGCTCGGGGGTGATCCCGACGAGCCCCCGGACCTTCACCGGCTCCGCGACCGCGTCCACCCCCATGACCCGGACTGCCCCCGCGGTCGGCTTCAGCTGGCCGGTGAGGCACTTGATCATGGTGGTCTTTCCCGACCCGTTCGGCCCGAGGAGCCCGAAGAGCTCCCCCTTCCTGACAGCGAGAGAAACGTTGTTCACGGCCGTCACGTCACCATAGGTCCTCGTGAGGCCCTGTACCTCGATAACATTCTGCAGTGGTATTCCCCCAGTACTACCGGTAGCTTGCCCACTACAATAAGCCTGCAGGGGGCAGGGGGGACCCTGCCGACGCAGGTCACAATGCATATCATTCCGGCCACGCAAGTTGATGTGAGATGCGGACGAACAGGCACGAGTATTTCCTCGACCTCGCGCTCAGGTGCGCCCACCAGGGGACATGCCTGCGGCGGAACTTCGGGGCAATCCTCGTGGACGAGTTCAATACCATCGTTTCCACGGGGTACACGGGCGCCCCCCGGAAGCAGAAGGACTGCACCGAGATCCAGCGGTGCTGGCGGCAGGACCACCACATCCCCTCGGGCTCGAACTACGAGCGGTGCCGGAGCGTGCACGCCGAGATGAACGCGCTCATCCAGGCGGGGAAGCAGGCCCGGGGCTGCACCCTCTACCTCGCGGGGTACGACGTGAAGACCGAGGACCTCACGAAGATCTGGCCGTGTTTCCTCTGCTCGAAGATGCTCGTGAACAGCGGGGTCGGGAAAATCGTGATGCGGACGGGGAAATCGAAGTACGTGGAGATGGACCCCGACGACCTCTACCGGATGAGGAGCACCGAGGCACTGGGAGAGGAGGAAGGGTAACGGCGATGCCGTCCCCTGGTTCCGTTCCCTTTTATACGATGGCCGCACACGTTTTCATGTGATTGCAGTGAGCACTCCCCGTCGCGGCCCTGCGGCGGGCCGGCAACCGGTCCCCGCCATGGTGGCCATCCTCTTCCTCGTCTTTGGGGCGATATGGACACTCCTCGCGGGAGGGCTCCTCCCGTCGCTCGTGCGCGATCCCGTCCTCTATGCCACCCTCTACCTCTGGAAGGACTGGGTCTTCCTCGTCGTCGCCGCGTTCGTCGTGTTCCTCCTCGCGAGGCACTACACCCGCCGGCTCGCGGTGTCCGAGGAGACCTACCGGAAGGTCGTCGAGAACGCGGGGAGCATCATCCTCGCCATGGACCGTGACGGGAACATCACCTTCTTCAACCGGCGGGCCGAGGAGGTCTTCGGATTCCCGAGGAGGGAGATCCTCGGGAAAAACGCCGTCGGGACCATCGTCCCCGCGACCGAGAGCTCGGGGAGGGATCTCGACCGGCTCATGCAGGACCTCACCGTATCGCCGGGACGGTTTCTCTCGAACCGGAACGAGAATGTCACGGCGACGGGGAAGCGCGTCTGGGTCAACTGGACGAACCAGGCCATCTGCGACGAGACCGGTTTCCCCGTCGGGGTCGTTTCCGTCGGGACCGAGGCAGAGAGCTGAACATCCGCACCACCCTTCCACCCGGGGGCGTCCGCCGGGGGCGTCCTCTCCCCTGTCCTTCCCCCATAGATTCATGAGAGGGGCGGCCAAGCAGAAGGTACCATGGAGGTCCCCGATACCCCTGAAAACCGGGGGTCGTGCATCTGCCCCGGGTGCCCCAGCTACCCGGGCGGTGCCTGCGCCGGAGAGATCCTGTACTGCAGCACTGGCGCAAGCCGCTGCGAGGTCAAGCCCCTCGGATGCAGCTGCCCGGGCTGCAGCGTGTACGAGGACTACCATCTCACGGCCCTCTATTTCTGCGACAAGGTGCCCGTCGGGGGGGCAGGGCACCCGGTCCGCAAGCGGCATGCCGCCGAGAGCGAGGCCGCTTACGGGTCGATGATCGGGATCAAGATCATCGCGGACACCGGTAAGGGCATCACGGGCGCGATGGGGTCCCAAAAACCGATGCCGTTCACCCTCGACGACCTCCACTTCGTCCCGGCGCAGGTGCACCGGTTCCCGCTCAACCGCGAGGAACCCGTCGATACCGGGATTATCCTCGGCCCGGGGGCGAAACGCCCACTCTCCCTCCCCACCCCGATCCTCGTGTCGGGGATGAGCTTCGGGGCGGTCTCCCGGAACCTGAAACTCGCCATCGCCGGTGCATCGGCTCAGCTCGGCTTCGGGTTCAACTCCGGGGAAGGGGGTATCCTCGACGAGGAGATCACGACGGCCGGGAAGAACCTCGTGGTCCAGTACTCGACGGGGAGGTTCGGGATCACCGAGAAGATCCTGTCGAAGGCCGCGGCGATCGAGATCCGGTTCGGACAGGGGGCGTACCCCGGGAAGGGGAGCTACCTCCCGGCAGCGAAGATCACACCCGAGATAGCCCGGATCCGGGGGCTGCAGGATGGCGAGGCGGCGTATTCCCCGGCCCGGCACCCGGACATGGCAACCCCCGGGGAGATCCGCAGCAAGGTGGCATGGCTGAAATCGGTCTCCGGGGGCGCACCCGTCGGCGCGAAGATCGGGTGCGGTGATGTCGAAGGAGATGTCGCGACCCTCGCGGGTGCGGGGGTGGACTTTATCGCGCTCGACGGCTTCGGCGGCGGAACGGGAGCGACCGACCTCTCGGTGAGGGAAAACGTGGGGATCCCCCTCGTCGCCGCCCTCCCGAGGGCTGACCGGAAGCTCAGGTCGCTCGGGCTGCGCGACCGGATCACCCTCATCGGGGGCGGGGGGCTGCGCACCCCGGCCGATTTCGCGAAGTGCCTGGCGCTCGGGGCGGAAGCCGTGTATATCGGCACTGCGGCGCTCATCGCGGTGAACTGCGAGCAGTACCGGATCTGCCACACCGGCCGGTGCCCGACCGGGGTCACGACCCAGGACCCGGTGCTCGGGAACCAGCTTGACGTCGGGAAGGGGATCGGGCGGCTCGGTAACTTCATCCGGGTCTCGACAGAGGAGATGGCGCAGTTCGCGCGGGTCACCGGCAGGCACAGGGTCCGGGACCTGGACCGGTCCGACCTCGTATCGCTCTCGCGGGACCTCGCCGGGATCGCCGGCTGCGCCTGGCTTGGCGCCCCGGCAGCAAAGGAATAAGAAAAAGATGGGGAGAGCCCAACCGGATCACCGGTTACCATGGTCAAGCTGATCGTTGAGCCGAAGAAGGGAAAGGACGGGCAGGTCGAGTTCACCGTCACCTACCAGGACCCGAAGACCGACAACTCGTTCACCATCACGGTGACGAACAGCCTGGACGAGGCGATGGAACGCCTGAAGGCGACCCTCGCGGCCGAGGTCCAGGTGATGGCCCAGAAGAAGTAAGGCCCTAGAGGAGGCAGGGGATGAGGGCCCTGACCTCCCGGCGGTACTTTTCGTACTCCTCCCCGAATTCCCCGAGGAGGATCTTCTCTTCCTCCCGGATCCTCACCAGGAACGCCACGAGAAGAAACAGGATCAGGACGATGGCCCAGAGAGCGCCGATGACGATGGCGGTCCCGGTATAGGCCACGAGGAGGCCCGTGTAAATCGGGTTTCGCACGAACCGGTAGGGCCCCGTCCTGACGAGCGTGTGGCCCTCCCGGATCGTCGGCCGGCTGCTCCAGTTTTTCCCGAGGTGAACCCGAGCCCAGACCGCGAGGCAGAGACCGAGGATGGTGATCGCGAGGCCCGACACGCCGGTTACGTCACCCCCGGGGATGACCCGTTCCGCGAAGAGGCCCGGAGGCGCCGCGCCGGCAAAGAGCGCCCAGCCGAGTATGATGAGAAACGTGACGAGGAGCAGGGGCGGGAAGCGCTGCGTGCGCTTGACCGGGGAGCGGGTACGGGCTGCCGTGATGAACCAGTACACCCAGAACGGGATCCAGATGCAGGCAAGCGCCGCGCCCGCGGTTTCGGTGTTCACTCCTATCCGGTGCTCTTTGCGGGTTCAATATCTTGGCGGGACCTGCCTGTCCCCATACCCGGTACCATCCGTGTCCACCGGGGGTGGTCTTCTCCCTGACCGGTCCCCGGAAACCGATCTGTTTTATACATGGCCGGTGATCATCCCGTGAGGCAAGACACATGAGCACCCATATACCGAAAGCCTGGTACGCCGCCACAGGCGCAGTCATCGTCCTCGCCCTGCTCGCAGCCGGCTGCGCAGGAACCCAGAACACGCCGCCCCCGGCAACGACCCAGGCGACACCTATTATCACCGCCCCGCCCACTTCGGTCCCGTCCACCGTTGTGACCACCATCGTCACAACCCTGCCGGTGACGACCGTGCCGCCCACGACGACCATCCCGACCACATCGACGCCCACGTCACCTCAACTCGTCTCGATCAACATCCAGAACTTCGCGTTCACCCCTGACCCGGTTACGGTCCCTGCGGGGACAGTGATAGCCTGGACAAACCAGGACTCGGCGCCGCACCAGGTGGTGAACGACGCGACCCCGTTGTTCATGGCCGGCGCCATCTTCCAGAGTGCCACCCTGCAGCAGGGCCAGACCTATACCTTCACCTTCACGAAGCCGGGGACCTATCCGTACCACTGCGGGATTCATGCGTTCATGAAGGGCACCATCACGGTCACCTGACGGGGAGGGTTTCCCTGCACCCCCATCCCTCTTTTCCGGGGTTTCAGAAGAAGGTCAGGTACACGACGATCGCGTGAACGATGGCAATGGCTATGGTCGCCCCTGCCGGGTCCGGTCGCAATTCCCCGTTGCTGCGGCCGGGGTATCTCTGGCTGCACGGTCTTTTCAGTATCGTCGTGCGACAGCGACGAGGA
>DATJPK010000139.1:0-10747 GCA_035506435.1 Methanomicrobiales archaeon | reverse complement strand
AGCCTCGGGCGGGAATTGAACCCGCGACCTTCGCCTTACCAAGGCGACGCAATGCCGCTATGCCACCGAGGCAGGTATTCATTTTTATTGGAAGGGGGTCCTAATAAATTGTGGTGGTTGGGAAGTTGCAGCCGAATGCCTGTCGATATGGACCGGGAAGCCGGACACGAGCCCTCCCGGAGTCTCTCCGGGGCAGCGCATGTGCCTCCGGTATCGCCCTGCCTGCCTTCGTCATCCTTGCCCTCGTTCTCCTTGTCCTGCCCGCGGGAGCCGCGCTCACGATGGCTCCCGTTACCGGGGTGTTCCAGGTGGGGGACACGATCCATTTCTCCGGGATAAGCACCGATTCCTCCACGGTGTACCTCTTCGTCACCGGCCCGTACCTCGACCTGAAAGGAGTCATACTTACGAATACCTCTCAGGTCGTGGACCAGATCCACAACACCTCAGTCTCCGTCGGTACAGATTACACGTGGAGTTACGACTGGGACACGTCCGACTACCGGGTGAACATCGGTGACGGCATTTTCATCGTGTACGCGAGCACCATTCCCCTGAACGCCCTGAACGTGGCAGGGAATGTCTACGCATCCCAGAACGTCTACGTCCAGGGCAGGCTCGCCGGCCTCACCACCCCGACCACCGAGGCACCCACCCCGGTCCCCACCTGGGCCCCGCCGCCCGCCGGGGAGGAGACCATGGTCAGCACCGCACCGTCGGATGACTACCCCGGCAGGTTCGACGGGAACCTGATCGTGTACGAGGCTGACCGGGGCGAGGACGATGCCGACATCTATGCCTACGATATTTCGACAGGCAGGACCATCGCCGTCGCCGTGGGCCCTGCAATCCAGTCGTCACCGGCAGGATACGGGAACCGCATCGTCTATTCCGCGTACGAGAAGCAGCAGTTCAACCAGACGGATGCCGACATCTACATTTACGACGTCACCACCGGCCTGACCGAGCGACTCACCCTCCCGGGGGACCAGCTCAACCCCTGCATCTACGGCGACCTCCTCGCCTGGCAGGACGAGGCCCCCGGACGGAGCAGCATCTCCATCGTCCTCTACGACCTTGCCACCGGGACGAGGCTGAAGGTGCCAGCCCGGACCTGGGCGTACTCCCCCGATCTCTCCGGGGGGAAGGTCATCTGGATCGATGACCCCGTCGCTCCCGCGGTCTACGTCTATGACGTCGGCACGGAGGCGGTGCAGCGGGTGACGAACAAGACCGGTATCAAGGGAGCCCCGGCCATTTCCGGGGACCGGATAACCTGGGCCGACACGAGGAACGATTATGCCGAGGTCTATGCGCTCGCCCTCGGTTCAGGAACCGAAACGCAGGTCACGCTGGATGACTCGAACCATTTCACCCCCGCCATTTCCGGCGACCTCGTCACCTGGGTGGACTTCAGGAACGGCAACCGCGACATCTATGCCGAAAACCTGGCCTCGGGCACCGAGATCGCGGTGACGACCGCCGAGGGACAGCAGATCGATCCTCACATCTCGGGATGCACCATCGCATGGGCAGACGAGCGGAACGGCTCGTATGACGTCTATTACAAGCAGCTCGACGGATGCACTCCCGCCCAGGCGCCCGCGCCGGTGAGCCTCCAGCCGGAGGTCACCGAGGCCCCTACGACCCCTCCCACCACGTCAACGCCCGGGGCCACCCGGACCACGGTTCCCCTTCCCCCCCTGACCTACACGGTTCCGCCGACCACCCCGACGAAGTCTCCCGGCTTCGGGCCGGTCACCACTTCCCTCGGGCTCCTCGCGGCCCTCGTGGTGGTCGCGCGGCTGCACCGCCCCCGGTAACATTTTTTCCGGGAGCGGAGGCGGGCGGGGTTCCGGATTTTCGGTAACCGGTGGGTTCAGATCCGGTCCAGGATCTCCCGGCTCCGCATCGTTCCCTCGAGAGTGGACACCTCGATGATGGCCGGGGCATTGTCCCGCTCCACCGCGCGCATGACGGGGCCGAAGTCGATGGTCCCCTTCCCCACGGTCTCGTGGGAATCGGCCTTCCCGTCGTTGTCATGGATGTGGACATGGGACATGGTCTTTTCGAGGAACCCTGGGAGGCAGCCGTTCAGGTGCGCGTGGCCGACGTCGAGGGCAAAGCCCTGCCCGTCGATGAGCTGGATCTCGTCCGGGAACCTGAGGAAAAAGTAGTCCCAGGCCGGCATGTTTTCGAGGAAGAACGGGACCGAGAGCTCGGCCGAGGCGCGCTTCAGGTCGGCGAGGGAGTGGCGGAACTGAGCGATGGCGGCTTCCCGCTCCCCCTTCCAGGCGAAGTACCCCGGGTGGACGATCACGGGGGCGTTCACTTCGGCAGCGACGGCGAAACACTGGACGAGCACTTCCACGCTTGCCCGACGGATCGGCTCCCGGAGGCTCGCGATGTTCACCCCCCGCGAAGGCGAGTGAAGGGAGTACCGGAAGCGGTGGCTCTCGAGCGGCTCGGCAGTCTCGAGGTAATGGTTCCCGTCGTCCATGACCTCGACGGTATCAGTAAGCCCCTGCAGCCGGTCGAGTGCCTCGGGGAGGGGGAGGTCGTGGAGGCAGAAGGTCGAGATCCCGAACATGATGAGAAGTAGGCAGGACGGGGATAAAGAGGTTGTACGCGTCCGGGCCCGTTACCGTGGTACCCCGACGCAGGGCCTGACCTGGGTCGTCCCGCCGAACACGATATGCGGGGCGGTCCGTGCTATCTCCGCAGCCTCCTGCACGGTGGGAACCTCGAGGATGGCGTACCCGGAAAAATCACGTGCTCCTTTATGGAATTCGGCGATACCGTCCCGGGAAACGACCATGCCGCCTTCCGTAAATGGAAGGCCGGAAACGAGTATCCCCCGCTTCGCAAGTCCCGCGGTCCAGTCTCCCCAGCGTTTCATCTGCTGCATTTTCCCTGCGGAGTCGGGCGCATACACCGTGAGGCCGGGGTCTCCACCGGCGAACAGGAGCATGACGTTCATGCGCCCCTGTCTGCGCTGGACCTGATAAGCCTGCCCAGGCAGGTTCAGGTCGCGGGATCAGCAGGAGAACCGGTGATACCGGCGGAGGTCCCTGTCACCGTTTCAGGACCGGAAGAAAGAGGCAGAGGGGGTCCAGGGACCGTGGATGGGGATTGGCTCGGGCCCGGGCAGGCCGGGCCGTGGGTGTGAGGGAGGATACGTGCAGGTGAGATCAGGATCGCTGCGTGACCATCCAGGTGGTGGAGTGGGAGTAGGACCAGCGGGTGATGTTCAGGTCATCACAGATATCGGAGAGGATGCCGAGGTTGGTCCCTACTTCCTTTGAGGATAGCCCGAGGTCGTTTGCGATGTATTTCGACTTGAAATAGTGCTGGCCGTGTCTCAGGTTCCCATACAGGTACCAGAGGATCTTCTGCTGCGTCTCGTTATAGTGTTCCAGGATCGGGAGCATGAGCATTTGCATACCGGTTACCCCTTTGCCTACATACATACATACATACCTACATATATAAATATATCGGCAACCTGATAAGCCCTGACTACATACCTACATACATACCATGCTTTTACAGTGCCAGAGATGCGGGTACCAGTGGGATTACAAGGGAAACGCGGACTGGTACACCTCCTGCCCCAGGTGCAAGACCTCGGTGAAGGTCCAGCGGCGAAAGGATAAGAAAAGCCATACCTGACAGGGACCCTCACGGGGACGCCGGATGGCCGGCTGGCGGCCTCCCTTTGCGCCGGTCCCTTCCACCCGGGTATGCTTATCACCTTACCGGCGAGATATGTGCTGAGGTTCCATGCCCGTCGCCACGGAGATCTCCCGGGCAATCCGCGAGCTCGCGGACCGGGACTATGCCTTCATGCACATCTGCGGCACACACGAGGCCTCCATCGCCCGCTCCGGCCTCCGGAGCCTGCTCCCCCGGAACCTGAAGATTGTCATGGGCCCGGGCTGCCCGGTCTGCATCACGCCGCAGGGGGAGATCGACGCCGCCCTCGAGCTCGCTGATAAGGGCGTCACCCTTGCCACCTATGGCGACCTGCTCCGGGTACCGGGGACAAAGACCTCCCTCGAGTCGTGCGGCGGTGACGTGCGGGTGGTCCAGGGAGTCCACAAGGCGGTCGAGATCGCGAGGGAGACCGGAAAGGACGTGGCCTTCATCTCTGTCGGGTTCGAGACGACCGCTCCCACGGTCGCTGCAACCCTGCTTGCCCATCCCCCGGAAAACTTCTCTGTCCTCTCCTACCACCGGCTCGTCCCGCCCGCCATGGGATGGCTCCTCTCTCAGGGCGAGGCAAAGCTCGACGGCTTCATGCTCCCGGGGCATGTCTGCACGGTGAGCGGCTTTGCCGACTACGAGCAGTTCCCCGTGCCCCAGGTGGTCGCCGGGTTCCTCCCCGAGGACATCCTCCTCGGGCTCCTCATGCTCCTGAAGCAGGCCCGGGCAGGCGAGCACCGGGTCGAGAACGCCTACCCGCGGGCGGTCTGCCGGGAGGGGAACCCGAAGGCAAAGGAGATGATGTTCCGGGTCTTCGAGCCCGCCGATGCCGAATGGCGCGGTTTCCCCGTCATCCCGGGGTCGGGCCTCCGGCTGCGGGAGGAGTTTTCCGCCTTCGACGCCCTGAAAAAATACGGCCTCACGGTGAAGCACGTCGAGAAACACAGCGCCTGCATCTGCGACAGGGTGCTCCGGGGTATCGCCGAGCCCACCGACTGCCGGCTCTACGGGAAGGCCTGCACCCCGCAGAGGCCCGTCGGGCCCTGCATGGTCAGCCACGAGGGCGCCTGCAGGATCTGGCACATGTACCGGGTGAAGAGCGGGTAGGCCTGCACCCGCACCGTCCAGGAAAAATTATTTTTCGGGTGTCTGGGAGACCGCGGTATTCCCGAGGAACCCTGCATGGCTTATGCCGAGGACAGCGACGAAGCCCTGGTTCATCGCGGGGAAGGTCGCGAGGTTCTGGGCGGTCACTGCGCCGAGGTCGAGCCCGCTGATCCAGTCGGCGAGGATCAGCATGTAGGCAAGGGCGCCGATCACGGTGAAGAAGAACATCTGGACCTTGGCAAGGTCGACGCGGGAGTAGTTGACGATCTCATCGCCCCGGAAGATGTCAAGGGGCGTGGCCTCGTTCACGTCGGCGGCAACGTACAGGGGGCCGTCGTGGTCGTCCGCCACCGCCGCCCTGAGCGCGGCATCCGGGAGGCTCGCGATATCGTCATGGTTCTTCTGCGGGAGAGGGAACCGGTCAGGGGGAAACCTCTTCGGGTGCTTCTCGATCCGGGCGACGATCTTTTCGACATTAGCTGCCGCATATTCCCGGATTGCCCGGATCGACACGCTCCGGCCGCTTTTCACGTCCTTCACGAGCGGGGTCCCGGCGAGGGTGGTGACGCTGATGCCCATGAGGGCCCAGAGCCGCTCGTCCATGGCGATGTCAAAGGCGTTCGAAACCTTCCCCTCGGTCTGCATGAGGGCCGCGGCGACGGTGAAGAAGGCCGAGAGAAGGACGACCGTCCAGAGGATAGTCTGGAACGTGGAAAGGCTCATGCGGTTCTTCGAGTCGATGAGGAGCCCCATCGCCCGGCCCGAGACGAAGACACCGATCACGGCGAGGAAGGCCACAAAGAGGGAAATGACGAGGATCCAGACACCGAGGATGCCGACGAGGTCTTTCGAGAAAAGGGCAAAGAGGATGGCGACCACGAGAGTGAAGAGGGTGAGGGCCTGGGTATTCCGGTCCATCCTGTTCGGGTCAACGTTCTTACCGGAGAAAATCCCGCAGTACGCGAGAATGGCAAGGGTTCCGATAGCGAGCACGGCACCGAGGAGGTACCTCGCGGCGGACAGCCGGAAGAAGAGCCAGAGGCCTGCGAGGACGACGAGCCCGAGGGCGGCGAACACCTGCAGGGAGAGCACGGTCTTCGTGGAGGGCATACGTGTGTGAATAACAGGAGTCGGTATTTAACGGTTCCGGATTGCTCCGCCGTGCGGATACCCGTGAAGGGCACGGAGGCCCCCGGGTATTACGCCGGCCTTGCCACGTAAATGTTGTGCTTTGCCGAGACGATTTCCACCCGGGTCGCCCCCTCCTCTGTCGGGCAGTCCATGACCGAAACGACCCGGTTCCTGGCGACCCCGAGCATTTCCCCGCGGATCCACCCCGGCGCCCGGATGTCGACCCGGACCTTCTCACCCCTGCGGAATGCGGGGGGCAGCATTTCCCGCTTTTCGATCCCGAAATCCCGCGGGGTGATGAGGAGCTTCATCCCCGATTCCTTCTCCCAGGTCCGGATGGACCGGTTATAGAATTGCCACCAGGTCTGGAACTTCATCCCCCGGATGTTCCTCCCGTACCGATAGTGTTCGCACTTCTGGATCCCGAGGGCCGGCCACCGGTTCCCTGCCCCGATCTCCCGGGCGAAGGCGATGAGCTTCGGGATCTCGGCATCGTTCTGCCCCGGAAGGTAGACAGGAGCGACCAGGAGGTCGACGCCACTGCCCGCAACCTGCCGGGCAGACTCTTTCACCCGTTCCACGTCGTACCATGGCACGCCTGCGAGTGTCCTTGCGAGCACCGGATCGAGGGCATGGAGCGAGAGGTTCAGCCGGTCGAGCCCTGCCGATTCCAGCCCCCGGATCCTTTCCGGTGAAAGCAGGGTCCCGTTTGACTGCATCGAGACGACCTTCACCTCCGGGATGTTCTTCAGGTCTTCTACGAGAGGAATGATCTCAGGGTAGAGCAGCGGTTCGCCGGGAGAGTCGATATGGCACTCCACCCCCTCCCCCTTGAATCCCGCGACCTGTTTCACCCACCGGACGAGGTAGTCCCGCTCCACCTCATAGGTGCTGACCCGGGAGCCGGACGACGGGCCGGCATCTACCGAGCAGAACGGGCAGGAGATGTTGCACGAGCAGTTCGGCCTCACCTGGAGAAGGCTCGTCCCCCGGTCAATGACGCCGAAATACAGCGAACCGACGAGAGGAATGCCCGACTCTGCGGTGATCCGGAACATGGCCATGCGGGTCGCCGGGATATTGGCCGTGTAGGGTGTAAAAGATGCCTGAAGCCCGCAGCTGCCATGACCCGGGACATCCTGGCCCGGATCGAACCGTCCAGGGAGGCCCGAAAGCTCGCACGGCCTAGCCCAGAATATTAAAAAAAACGATCAGGAAAAAGAGGGCGAGCCCGACGATCACGGCGAGGGCGATCAGCAGGACGTCGCTGTTTCTCCTGCCCCACCGTCGCCCTGGCCCGATCTGCCCGAGCTCTTTCCGGACCCCGTCTGCCTTCACTCCCCTGATGAAGGCATCCTTTTCCGTGGGGGCCGGCGAGAGCCTGGCGAGGATCTCTTTCTCTCCCGGGGTTGGTTCCACTTCCCCTTCTCGTCCCTCGCGGCCGGCCATTATATCCGGTTTGTTCCTGATGACCATCTGCTTTTCGGGTTCGGGGCCATGCAGGAAACAATGACCCGGGCAGGCTGAGTGGGGTCGGCAGAGACCTGATTCATCGCGGCGATAAAACTTCAAGAGCGTGAGTAATATATCTACTGATCACGCAATAGGCGAACGGGGGGACTGCGCTTTGCGAAAAATAGGTCAGGTGGGATCTCCCCGCACTCCATAACAGGTTTTGCCATACGTATCGAATGACCCATTCGGAAGGTGCGGTTCAACCCCAATTTATGTTGAATCTGATATTAAAAAAATTTTGGCTATTGCGGCTGAGATTGAAATTAAACTAAATAAATTAATTTTCTCTATCTTAGAAAAGAAAAATCAATAATTTTTCTAGTCTAAATAGAAATATATAAATAGGAAAATAACCTAGGATCGCCTGTTGCCATATGTATCTGAGCGACCGTAAGGTTGGACCTTCAAATTCAAGTTCACAAACCCTATTCGGACTGGCTCCCACGATTCAATCAAAGGAATTCATCGAAAATCAGATCTGGATATGACTCCCTGATGAGCCAGTGTCATATCCTGAAAGCTCTCCCAAGATGTTTGCTGTCCATTGAAGCCCTGCCTAGAGAAACGATCAGGTCTTTCGGCAACAGGGGTGGTCAGGGAGAACTGTCAATTGTTGGCTATCTCAGTTTCGATCCAGTACTTCGGATCAATAACTCGCATTGTGAACAATCTCACGCTTGCGGAGAATAAGTATGAACGTACCCAAGAGTTACAAACGTGTAGAAGGGAGTGAGAGAACCACCCCACCGGAGGCCCGGGCCGTCGGACCGGCCGATCCGGAAGAACTCATCACGGTAAGCATCCGTCTCAGGCGCAGGCTTGACGCGCCTCTGATGCCCGACGCAGCCACCGTGGCCTCATCCCAGTTTGGGGACCAGGTGTACGTATCGCGAGAACAATTCACCCAGCAGTTCGGCGCTTCGCCGGAAGACATCAGACTTGTGGAGGACTTTGCACGGTCCCACGACCTTGTCGTGGTGGAATCCAGCGCGGCAAGGCGGACTGTTGTCGTCTCGGGCACGGTCGGGCGGCTGAGCGCCGCCTTCGTCGTCAAACTCAGCAGGGTCAAGTCAGCCGAGGGAACCTTTCGCGTTCGCGAGGGCTATGTGCACGTCCCCGAGGAGCTGGCCAAGGTCGTCGAAGCCGTGGCTGGGTTGGACAACCGGCCCATGGCCAAACGGCGTATTAGTGCACTTGCCAAGCCCCACACGGCAGCTCCCCGGGGTATTAAGCCACTAACCCCGCTGGAGGTGGCAGGTTGCTACAACTTCCCCACGTCTCAGACATATGCCACCGGCCAGACCATCGGCATTATCGAGCTGGGCGGTGGCTACAAGACAAGCGACATCCAAGCATACTTCGCCGGCCTGGGCCTCCCAACCCCGACCATAACCAATGTCAGCGTCGACGGAGGGACGAACTCCCCCGGGGCGAGCGCGGATACCGAGGTGGTTCTGGACATCTGCGTGGCGGCCGCCGTCGCTCGGGGCGCAAAAATCGCGGTGTACTTCGCCCCGAATACAAACCAGGGGTTCATCGATGTCATCACCACCGCAATTCATGATACCACGAACAACATTTCCGTTCTCTCCATCAGCTGGGGGAACGCGGAATCCGCGTGGCCGCAGTCGACCATCAATACCCTGCACAGCAGCTTCCAAACCGATGCCCCGAACCTCGGCGTCACCGTCTTTGCCGCGTCCGGGGACTGGGGGTCCTCGGATGGATTCGCCGGGGGAAAGGCCCGCGCTGATTACCCGGCCTCAGATCCCTACGTCACGGGCTGTGGCGGAACCCAGATCAAGGATTGCCCAGGCTCCGGAATGAGTGAGGCGACGTGGGCCGATGCCGGGGGCGGAATTAGTGACCGGTTCCCCCTTCCGGTGTGGCAGCAGGGGATAGGTGTCCCGGCTTCCGCGAATGATGGCCACATCGGGCGGGGGGTTCCGGATGTGGCGGGGAATGCAGATGCGGCAAGTGGTTACCCCCTGATCATCAATGGCAAGAACTATATCGTCTGGGGAACGAGTGCCGTCGCACCCCTCTACGCCGGTCTCATTGCCCTCATCAATGCCATCAAAGGGGTTAAGGTGGGGTACCTCAACCCGAGGCTTTACGACTGTGCGAAAAAGCCCGGGCAAACGGTCACCCGGGATATCGCCGACGGTGTCAGCAATGCGAGCAATAATGCCCCAGGCTACACTGCGGGAACTGGATGGGACGCGGTCACCGGCTGGGGGAGCATCAACGGCACTGCTTTGATGAATTGCTTGTATCCCCTCTGGACACCTTGCGTCCCGGCAAAAATCTGCCTCCCGCAGAAGATTTGCATGCCGATCCAGAGGCCGCCTTGTCTACCAGACGGGTGTCAGCCATTATGCATACCATACAGTGTATGCCCCCCAGTTCTTTATGGACCGATTTGGTGCACCCCATCCTCTGGACCCTGCGGACCCTGGGTGGAGAAAATTCCGGATCCGGGTGAAATCGTCACCCTGCCCGTCCTGGAGGAGCAGATAGAGAAGATAAAGTCGGAGATTTCAGCCCTGAGAGCCAAGATAGAGGAGAAGAAGAAAACTGCGGGGAGAAACACGAAATGAGGGGATCAGGCGCCTTGAAATACCCTCTCTATTTTTCATTACCCGAAAGAAGGGTTCTCGTGCCAGGAGCAAAGTACTCTATCCTTGTCGATTTCAAAACCTCGAGCATTCAGCAAATGAATGGGTCCCGCGATTATATTCTCGCGTTAGTGGAGGAAGGACATTCAATCCCCGAAGTTCTTGATCTCCTTGGGCCAAGCCCGATCTCCGAACATATCCCCTCCTCCGTGAACCAGTCAAACCATGATTCCATTTGCCCATCTTCCGGAGTTGGGAAGTTGAACCAAATCCATGGTGAGGAACGGCCGGATACCGGTCTCGAGTTTCTCTGGATAGAGGTTACCTCACGATGCAACCTCCGGTGCTTGCACTGTTATGCAGGTTCCGGACTAAATGGAAAAGACGGACTCTCTTTCGGTAGTCTGACCCGGGTTATCGATCAGGCAGCTGAGATGGGTTGCCGATGTATCCAGTTTACAGGAGGCGAATGCCTGCTTAGGGACGATCTGACTTCCCTCGTCAACCATGCTCTGATTCGAAGAATACCATTCATCGAAGTCTTTACCAATGGAACATTGCTCTCAGAAGACCTCATCAATTTCTTTGCCTTGAACGGGGTTCATGTTGCGATATCACTTCACTCGTACAAGCCCGAAATCCATGATGAGATTACCGGGGTTAAGGGGAGC
>DATJPK010000138.1:0-4756 GCA_035506435.1 Methanomicrobiales archaeon | reverse complement strand
GCGGGCCTTTGAGATCGAGAAAAAGGTCCAGAAGGGCCGGGCGAGCGCGACCGACACCTATGTCTCATCCTTCGGCGGTTTCGTCCTGATCCAGGGCACCGAGAGGAGGCGGCTCCCCCCCGTGAACCTGCCCATCGTGGTGGGCAACTCCCGCGTATCCCACAACACCTCTCTCATGGTCGAGAAGGTGGGCCGGGAGCAGGAGCAGCACCCGGGGATCGTGAACCCGATCCTCGACTCCATCGGGGCGATCACCCGCGAGGCCCTCCTCCAGTTCCAGGACCTGCGGGCCTTCGGGATGCTCATGAACACGAATCATGCCCTCCTCGATGCCCTCGGGGTTGGCCACCCAGCCCTCACCCGGCTCGTCCTCGCCGCGAGGTCGGCAGGGGCCTTCGGGGCGAAGACCACGGGCGCCGGCGGGGGCGGGTGCATGATCGCGCTCGCGCCCGGCAAGGTGAGGGGGCGGGTCGCGGGTGCGATGCGGTCCTGCGACGCCCAGGCGTTCATGACCACCCTCGACACCGAGGGCGCACGGAAGGAGCAGCATGAGTAACGTCATCCTGAAGCTCGGGGGAAGCGTGGTCACCGACAAGTCGGGCGACTGCGCCATCCGGGCAGACCGGATCGCGGAGTGCGCCGGGGAGATCGCCCGGCGGCCGGCCGTCAGGCTCGTCCTCGTCCATGGGGCAGGGTCGTGCGGCCACCCGCAGGCACGCAGGCACCGGCTTGAGAAGGGAGTCCCTCCCGGGAACCCTGCCGGCATCGCCGAGACCCATGCCGCGGTGTCCCGGCTGAACACTGCTATCGTCGACGCCCTCCGGGGAGCCGGCAGGGAGGCCGTCGGGATCCACCCCCTCGGCCACTGCATCGCGGTCAACGGCCGGCTCTCGGACCCGGACTGGCGGGCGGCGGGGCTCCTCCTCGCCCTCGGGATCACCCCGGTCCTCCACGGTGACGTTGTGGCCGACACCGTGCGCGGGGCCTCCATTGTCTCGGGCGACCAGCTGGTCGCGAGCCTTGCCCGGGCCCTGGCCCCCGCCCGGGTCGGGCTCGCGACAGACGTCCCCGGGGTCCTCGGTGGCGACGGGAAGGTCATGGGCCGGATCCGGGGTGAGCAGGCCCGGGGGGTCGCCCGGGGGTCCCGGAACACCGACGTGACCGGCGGGATGGAGGGAAAGGTCGACGAGCTCCTCGCCCTCGCCGACGCGGGGATCTCCTCGTCGATCTTCCACTCCTCCCGGATCGGGGACTTCCTGGACGGGCGGCCCCACGGGGGCACAACGGTGGAGGGAGCCTGACATGGCGAAGGAAAAAGACAGGGAGACATCGTCACGGAAGCAGGAGCACCTGCGGATCTGCCGGGAGAGCCAGGTCGAGGCGGGATTCTCGGGGTTCTCCGACGTCCGGCTCGTCCACGCAGCCCTCCCCGAGTGCTCCCTCGACCGGATCGACACCTCGGCCTCGTTCCTCGGGCACCACTTCGCGTCGCCCCTCTTCATCGCGGCGATGACCGGCGGCCACCGGGATGCCCTGCCCATCAACCGGAACCTGGCCGCTGCGGCCGAGAAGGCCGGGATCGGGATGGGCGTCGGGTCCCAGCGGGCCGCCCTCGAGGACCCGGACCTCGAGGACTCCTTCACCATCGTGCGCGAGGCTGCGCCCCGGGCCTTCATCTGCGCAAACCTCGGGGTGGTCCAGCTCCGGGACCATGGGATCGAGTGGGCGGAACGGGCGGTGGAGATGATCGACGCCCAGGCCATCTGCATCCACGCGAACTTCCTCCAGGAGGCCATCATGCCCGAGGGGGACCACGACGCCCGCGGGTGCCTCTCGGCCCTCGGGGACCTCTGCCGGGAGTACGAGGCCCCTGTCATCCTGAAGGAGACCGGGGCCGGGATATCCCGCGAAACGGCGAAATTCCTCTGGGCCTCGGGAGTCTCGGCCATCGACGTCGGCGGGCTCGGCGGCACCTCGTGGGCCCGGGTGGAGTGCATCCGGTCGCCGGAGACCCCGCAGGCCCGGATGGGGAGCCGGTTTACCGACTGGGGCATCCCCACCGTCGTCAGCCTGAAGGAAGTGGCCGGGACGGGCCCGGTCATCGCGACCGGCGGGGTGAGAAGCGGCCTCGACATGGCAAAGGGCCTCGCGCTCGGGGCAGACCTCTGCGGGATGGCACTCCCGTTCCTTGCACCGGCGATGGAGTCGGAAGAGGCAGTATCACAGGCAATAGAAGGGTTCACGAGGGAACTCGGCGTCGCCATGTTCCTCTCGGGGGCCGGGACCGTGAAGGCAATGCGAAAGGTTAGAACATGGATTACCGGGACGACCCGGCAGATGATCAAGAATAAACAGGAGATACCGAATGGACATTGAGGTTATCGCGGTGGGCGGCTACGACGAAGTCGGCCGGAACATGACCGCCGTCCGCTGCGGCAAGGAAATCGTGGTCTTCGACATGGGGCTTCGCCTCGACCAGGTGATGATCCACGAGGACGCCGAGATCGAGAACATGCACTCGCTGGATCTCATCCAGATGAAGGCGATTCCCGACGATACGATGATGAATACCGTGGAGGGGACGGTGAAGTGCATCGTCTGCAGCCACGGGCACCTGGACCACATCGGGGCGGTGACGAAGCTCGCCCACCGGTATAACGCGCCAATCGTCGCGACCACCTATACCATCGAGCTGATCCGGCAGCAGATCGCGGGCGAGCAGAAGTTCGGGGTGAATAACAAATTATTCGTCCTCCGGGCCGGGCAGAAGTATACCATCTCCCCGACGCTCACCCTCGAGTTCGTCCGGATGCAGCACTCCATCATCGACGCGGTGATGCCGGTGCTCCACACCCCGCAGGGCGCCATCGTGTACTCGAACGACTTCAAGCTGGACCGGACGCCCGTCATCGGGGAGCCCCCGGACTTCGCCCGGCTCCGGCAGATCGGGAAAGAGGGGGTCCTCTGCCTCTTCGCCGAGTCCACGAACGTACACCTGTCCGGGCGGTGCCCGAGCGAGCGCCTCGCCCGCGACCTCGTGCGGGACACCATGACCTCGTACGAGGACGACAGGAACGCCCTCCTCGTCTCCACCTTCTCCTCGCACATCGCCCGGGTGAAGACCATCGCCGAGTGCGCCCACGAGATCGGGAGGAAACCGGTCCTCCTCGGCCGGTCCATGGAGCGGTACTCCTCGACGGCGGAGCAGATGAAGCTCGTTGCCTTCCCCCAGACCCTCTCGATGTTCGGGAACCGGCGCACCGTCGAGCGGACCATGCGCCGGATGATGAAGATGGGAAAGGAGAAGTTCGTGCCAATCATCACCGGTCACCAGGGGGAGCCCGGGTCGATCCTCACCCGGATCGCCCTCGATGACACCCCGTACAAGATCGAGAAGGGGGACAAGGTCATCTTCTCGGCAAAGGTCATCCCGAACCCGATGAACTTCGGGCAGCGGTACATGGTCGAGACCCGGCTCCGGATGCGGGGCGCAAGGATCTTCGAGGACCTGCACGTCTCGGGGCACGCATACCGGGAGGACCATTACGAGCTCCTCCAGCTCCTCGACCCCCAGCACATCGTCCCCTCGCACGGCGGGATCGCGCAGACAGGCGCGTACACCGAGTTCGCCGAGGGTTGCGGCTACACCTTCCAGAAGGACCTCCACATCCTGAGGAACGGCCAGCGGATGATGCTCGCGAAGTGAGGCAGACCATGGAACTCACCGAGTACCTCGCGGACGTCGCGCAGGATGTCGACCTGGCAATACACCGGAATTTCGGTAACCCGTACGGCGAGCTTGCGAAGGCATCGGCCCACCTCCTCACCGCCGGCGGGAAGAGGCTCCGGCCCGCGATGCTCTTCCTCGCCGCCGACTCGGTGAAAAAGGGCGCGGCCTTCGACCTGATGCCCGCCGCGCTCGCCGTCGAGCTCATCCACTCCTTCACCCTGATCCATGACGACATCATGGACCAGGACGCGGAGCGGAGGGGCGTGCCCACGGTCCACACCCTCTGGGACGAGCCGACGGCCATCCTCGCGGGAGACGTCCTCTATGCCCGGGCCTTCGAGTTCCTCTGCCGGGCGCCGGCGACCGATTCCGCCCGGGTCCGATCGGTCTCCCTCCTCGCCCATACCTGCGCCGAGATCTGCGACGGGCAGCACCTCGACATGTCCTTCGCCGACAAGGACGAGGTCACCGAGGTGGAGTACCTCGAGATGGTGAGGAAGAAGACGGGCTCCCTCTACGCGGCAGCTGCCTCGATGGGGGCCATCCTCGCCGGGGCAAAGCCGATGCAGGCCGACGCCCTCTACCAGTTCGGCCTGACCACGGGCATCGCCTTCCAGATCCAGGACGACCTGATCGACCTCACCGTCCCCTCGTCGGTGAGCGGCAAGGACCGGGGCTCGGACCTCAGGGAGGGGAAAAAGACCCTGATCGCCATCCGGGCAAAGGAACGGGGAATGGACCTCCCCCGCGGGCCCCTCACCGAGGCCGAGGTGGAGAAGATCGTAAAAGACCTCGAGGATGCCGGGGTCATCGCCGACGTCCGGGAGACGGCGGAGCGCATCCTCGGCACCGGCAAGGCCTGCCTCGGGGTCGTCCCCGACAGCCCGGAGAAGCGACTCCTTATATCCCTTGGCGACCACTTCCTCGCACGGGGATCGTGATGGCAGAGGACCTCGACATCCTGGTTCGGAAGTATGCCCTCCAGAACGCCGTGAAGTACGGCGGGAAGCCCCAGGCGGGAACGGT
>DATJPK010000137.1:0-5287 GCA_035506435.1 Methanomicrobiales archaeon | reverse complement strand
TCCCTGCGGGCCTGGTACTCCCGGCGCATGACGCCTACCGAGGACTGGTCTCCCGTGAAGGCCGCGACGGAGGCGTACTGGGCGACGGAGGTGGCGCACGCCTGGCAGTACTGGTGGACCTTGATGCATTGGCCGATGACTGCTTCATCGGCGGCGAGGTAGCCGATACGCCAGCCGGTCATCGCATACGTCTTTGACACCGCGTTCACGGTGACCACGTCGTCCCCGTAGCAGGCGGCGCTCACGTGGGGCCTGCCATAGGTGAAGTGCTCGTAGCACTCGTCGGAGATCACGGTCACCCCGGCGTCGTTTGCAGATTCGACGAGGGCGCTGATTGACTCGGGGCTCTCGACAGCCCCCGTGGGGTTCCCCGGGCTGTTCAGGAAGAGGAGCCGTGCGCCCTCCATCATCTCCTGCGCGGCCTCCACGTCGATGTGGAGCGTCGAGTCGAGGGGGACCCCCTCGACCTTTGCCCCCGCGATGGTGGAGAGGGCCGAGTACGAGACAAAGCCCGGGTCCGGGACAAGCACCCGGTCACCGGGGTTCGTGAGGGCCTGGATCGCGATGGAGAGCGCCTCGCTTGCGCCGGCGGTGACGATGACCTGCCCGGGCTGGTACGAGAGGGCGTTCTCCCTCGCGAGCTTGTCGCAGATGGCCGCCCTGAGCTCGGGGATGCCGGCGTTCACCGTGTACCCCGTCTTTCCCTCCTTTATAGCCTTCACGGCGGCGTCCTTGATGTGCCGGGGGGTGTCGAAGTCGGGCTGCCCGAGGCCGAGGTTGATGGAGCCCGGCCCGGCCCCCTCGAAAATCCGCCTGATACCCGAGATCTCGATGCCCTGTACCCTCTCCGAAAACCTCATCGCTTTCTCCCTCCTCACTCGATGTTCACATGCCTGCCCTTGAGCGTCTCGATGTTGATCCCCCGGATCTCCATGAGCCGGGAGATGACCGCGTCGGCAAAGATGACCGAGGCCGTTTCAAAGAGCGTGCCGAGCGGGGCGAAGGACTTGTGTTTCCCGAGCATCTGCCGGATCTCGAACTCCGCGTGCTCGTCCCCCTCCTCGTCCCGCCTGCTCTCGATCACGACGCAGCAGTCGGCGATCTTCCCGATCCGGGAGTCGCGCCGGCTCGTGATCAGGCAGAGCCTCGCCCCGATGGCCTTTGCCGACTCCGCGATGTCCGCGACGGTCTTTGTCTCGCCCGAGCCCGAGAAGACGACCACGAGGTCGTCCGACTTTACGGCCGGGGTCACCGTCTCGCCCACGACATACGAGGTGAGCCCGAGGTGCATCAGGCGCATGGCAAAGGCCCGGGCCACGAGCCCCGACCTCCCGGCTCCCATGACATAGACCCGCTTCGCCTCCTGGATCTCGCGGAGGAGCCCTTCCACATCCTCGTCGGAAATCCCGTTTGCGATGCTCCTCACCTTCGAGGCCATGAGCCGCATCATGTCCTGGACCGGGTGCTCTTCCATGCTCCTCCCGTTGTAGCGTGCTCCTTCGGACTACTTGAGGCTATTCATCCACCGGCGGCAAACGACGGCTCCTCCGGGCCGCCCGGGCGAAACCCGCCCCTCCTCTCCGTTCACTCGTCCCGGAAGGAGTCCCCGGACCTCACCCGCCGGTCCTCGCGGATGACGACGTAGAGGATCTCAAACGCGATGACCGCCATCCCGGAGATGAGCAGGTTCTGGGTGCCGGTGACCGCGCCGCCGAAGATGAGCCCGAGGCCGACGAGGTAGATCAGGCAGGCGAAGGCCCGCCGGAACCCCGCCATCGTGACGTCGAAGAACCGCGAGGTGGCGGCCGAGACGGAATGCGAGGAGAAGACCACGACGACAAGGAGGACGACGACCCCCAGCTCCTGGTGGAGGGTGGGGAGGAGTGCGCCGGGGGTCACCGGGGCGGCGGTGAGGTAGACGAGGACCATGACCACCGAGAACACGGCATGGGCCACCCGGAAGAGGGTCGTCGAGCCCGAGGGACTCCCGTACCCCTCGAGGACCCGGAGGAAGGGGTCGCCCTGGCCGAGCGTGACCTCCGACTCCTGCCGGAAGACCGCGATGGTGAGGACGAGGAAGAGGGCGAAGACCGCGAGCGAGTTCACGTCGAGGAGGGTGAGGACCTGCCCCTGGACCACGATACCGGCGGACTGGTCGGGCAGGTACCGGGTGGACAGGAGGATGACCCCGAATATCCCCTGCAGGGCGATGACGTGGGCTACCCGCTTCATGTACTCGGCAAACGTCGGGGACTCGGGGGGTGCCGCCATGGATCTCAGCCGTCCCGGGGGAAGGGGGGAGAACCGTTCCGGGCTCCGGGCTCACCATGTATTATTATTTCAATCATTTAAATTTTATTAAGATTATAAATTTCATGAAACAACGGTTTTCCGCAGGTTGTTCAGAAAGAAAGGGTTATGAAACAGGAACGGCGAATAACGCATTCCCTTGAACAATTCCCCCGCCGGGGCGGGGAAATAAAGGGGAGGTGATCTACCGTTTTTCCTGCGAGGGCCGGGCCGGATCACCGCCCGGTCGGGTGGGCATGGAGGTCGTGTTCCCCGAGAGAGGCACCGGGGAGCCCGCCCTCGGGGGTCCCGGGGACCCGGTAGTTCCCCGGCGGGACGAGGATCTCGAACCGGGCACCCCTGCCCGGCTCGCCGGTTTCCCTGATGGAGAGCCCGGTGATGGAGAGGATCTCCCGGACGAGGAAGAGGCCGAGGCCGGAGTGCCGGCCGAAGCCCTTCTTGAAGATGGCCTCCTTCTCCCCGGGGTCGATCCCCGTGCCATCGTCCTCGAAGGTAATGGTGAGGCCCCCGGAATCCTCGGCGCACCCGAGCCGGATCGAGGTGACCCGCTCGCCGTGCCTGACCGAGTTCTCGATCAGGTTCGAAAAGGCCCGCTCGAGGAGGGGGTCGGCGTACACCTCGACCCCGTGGAGGTCGCGGGTGACCGGAATACCACCGGTATCGAGCTGTGGGAGGATCCGGTCGAGGACCGCGTCCAGCTCCTGCCAGCTCGGCTCGGAGGCGCCGAGCCTCTGGTAGAACCGGGCGAACTCGATGAGCCCGGTAATGCGCCGGGAGAGGCCGCGCTGCTTGTCGAGGTAGGTCCTCATGATGGGATCCTCCGTCGATTCGGCTGCGAGCTCCTGGTAGGCCGAAAGGGCGGTGAGCGCGTTCAGGATGTCGTGCCGGGTGATGTCCGAGAGGAGCCTGAGCTTCTCGTTCGCCTTCTGGAGCGCCATCTCCCCCTTCTTCCGTGCGGTAATGTCCCGGAAGATACCGATGACCTGCGAGCCGAGGAGGGGGATGAACCGGCCCTCGTGGTAGCTCCGGTTCCCGTCGGTTTCCTGGGTGAACTCGATGATCCGGACCTGGCCGCTCCGGTGCGCGTCCCCGATGGCCTCCTCGACGAGGGCCCCCGGTATCCCCGGGAGGAGGTCCCGGATCCGGCCCGAGAGACGGGCATCGTAGGCACGGGAGAGGGGGGAGGGCTCGCGGGTCCTCAGGTCGAGGATGGCCCCGCCGGGCGAAAACCGGCAGTACGCATCGGGGAAGGCCTGGAAGATGGCCTCGAGCTGGGCATGGGCCTCCTCGATCTCGGCGGCCCTCCGGGCAAGGTTCTCGCCTGCCTCTTCCTGCTCGGTGATGTCCTCGAGGGTCTCGAGCGCCCCGATGGTCTTTCCTGACCTGTCCCTGATGGCCACCGCGGTGAAAAAGAGCCATTTCCCCTTCCCGCCCGTGACAGGGAAGAAGTCCTTCACCTCGAAGGCCCCCTCGATGTGCCGGGACGGGGCGACCTTCCCCGGGTACCAGCGGTCGAGCTCCTCCCGCTTCCCGTCCATGACGAGATCGGCGAGGCAGGGGCGTTCCTCCGGGTAGAATGCCCGCCAGTGGCGGGTGGTCCCGATAACTTCGGCGGCGGGTATGCCGGAGTAGAGCTCGAGGGCGCGGTTCCAGTGGAGGACCCGGTGGTCCCGGTCGATGACGAGCTGGGGGATGGGCGAGCCCTGGATGATGGCGCCAAGTTGCTGCTCGCCTTCCCTGAGGGCGTCCTCAGCCTTCACCATGTCGGTGACGTCCCGGCCGACCGACTGGAACTCCCGGATGCCCCCGTCCCGGTCGAAGATCGCCCGGTCGCTCCAGCTCTGCCACCTGACCTCGCCCGATGGAAGGATGATCCGGTGCCGGATGGTCCCGGCCGGGTTCCCCCGGGTGAGCGAGGCGAGGTGGGCCCTTACCTGTTCCTGGTCGTCGGCAGGGATCCGGGGGACAAACCTCTTCCCGGCGATCTCGTTCCGGGAGAGGCCGAAGTACCGGCAGTAGGCATCGTTCACGAAGATGTGGGTCCCGTCGGGGAGGAACCGGCAGATGAGCTCGGTCTGGTCCTCGACGACGTTCCGGTACCGCTGCTCGTTCTCCCGGAGCGCCTCCTCGGCCCGGCGCCTGGTGGCGGCCTGCCGGATCATGTTCCCCAGCTCGGCGAACTGCGACCTCGGGTCCCCGCCCTTCTGCAGGTAAAAGTCCGCCCCCGAGTTCAGGGCCTCGATGGCCACGTCCTCCCTCCCCTTCCCCGTGAAGATGATAAAGGGAATGGAGCAGCCCCCGGCCCTGAGGCCCTTCAGGAACTCGATGCCGTCCATCCCCGGCATCAGGTAGTCGGAGACGATGACGTCGTAGGGCCTGAGCTGGAGCTTCTCAAGGGCCTGGCGTGCGGAGGTGGCGTTCTCGATCTCGAGGTCCCCCTTCCTCCCGAGAAACAGGGTGGTGAGCTCGAGGAGCCCCGGTTCGTCATCAACGTAGAGGACCGTTATCTTCGGGGGCGCCGTCGCGGCCCCCGCCTCGTGGGATGCGTGCGCCATGGCGGGTCAAGGGGAAGGAGCTGACATTCCGCCTCAGGGAGGCAGACAGGTAATGGATTATTTTATGTCAAAATATAAATATTTACTGAAAAAAACAGGTCCTGAAATAATTCGGGAAACATTTTCCGGGAAAGGACCGGAGGGGCCACCGGGATGCCCATGCCGCCGGCGCAACCCTCCTCCGACCGGCTCCGGGCCGGCAGGCAGAAATAGTCCGGCGACAATAGGTTCCGGAGAGGGGCGGAGGCCGGGTGAGGCCATACTTTTCAGCCGACGGGTTCGAGCTCTACCATGGCGATTCCGTGGCATTCATGGAAGGCCTCCCCGGGGAGAGCGTGGACCTGATCTTCGCCGACCCCCCGTATAACCTCTCGAATGACGGCTTCACCTGCCACTCGGGGAGGCGGGTCTCGGTGAACAAG
>DATJPK010000136.1:0-8978 GCA_035506435.1 Methanomicrobiales archaeon | reverse complement strand
CGGCACGCCCTCTTCGAACCGGTCCACGGGAGCGCCCCGAAGCATGCCGGGAAGGACACGGCGAATCCCGTTGCGGCGGTAAGGAGCGCCGCGATGCTCCTTGAGTACCTCGGGGACCGGGAAAATGCGGCGAAGGTGGATCAGGCGGTCGGGCGGGTCCTTGCCTCGGGAGTCAGGACCCGGGACCTCGGGGGCACGGCAGGGACAAAGGAGATGGGAAAGGCCATCCTCGCCGCCCTCGGGAAGCGTGGGTGAGGCAGGTTTGACAGGATCAGCACTGAAGATTGCCCTTTTTCCCGTGGGCGGGCGCGAAGGGCGACGGCCCGAGCGGGAACCGACAGGCCGAAGGCCTGGTGGTGAGGTGGACCACGGGATCCTGGAAAGGCTGCGGGAGGATATCCCGGCCATCTTTACGGCGGACATCGAGGCCTTCCCGGCTGTTCCCCTTCGCGTGGGGCACTTCGTAAAATCCCGGGGTCAATACACCGCCGACGAGATCCTCGATGATTTTGCCTCCATCGTCCCGGGCGAGGGGACGGTCTTCCTCGGAGTGACGGAGGCAGACATCTATTCACCCGGCCTGAACTTCGTATTCGGGATCGCGAACCGGGGAAGGGCCCTCATCTCCACCTTCCGGCTCCGGCCGGAGTTCTACGGCCACGACAGGAACCCCGGGATCTTCCGGAGGCGGGTGCTTGTCGAGGCGGTCCACGAGATCGGCCATGCGCTCGGCTTATCGCACTGCGAATACCCGGGCTGCGTGATGTACTTCTCAAACCGGATCGGGGATTCCGACCGGAAGGGTCCCGGGTTCTGCTTCAGGTGCGCCCGGGCCCTCGAGAGACTCATGGCCGGCTGACGCGTGCCAGCCCGGTACCTCATCCCCTGTCCAGGCGGGCATGGAGGATACCCATGACCCCCATCACGTCGTAGCAGGGCTTCCGCTCGATCTCGAACTGGTATTCCCTCCCGATGTAATCGAGGAGGGCAGGGGCCGGTGGTCCCCCGATCGGGGGCAGGTGGAGCTCCATCTCGATCCTCCTGATCCCCGCGAGATCTCCGGGCCGGATCAGCCATTCGGCTCCCTCGCAATCGCATTTCAGGAAGTCGCACCCGCCCGCCATGCTGACGATCTGCCTCAGGGTATAGGTGGGTACGGGTCCCCCGCACCCGTCCCACGTGATCTCGGCCGGGTTTCCATCGCCCAACGCTCCCCGGACGACCCTGGCGGTGACCCCGTTCAGCCGGATGTTCTCCTCAAGGCGCTCCCATGCTACCGGCTCGACGGCAAGGACCCTGTCGGCGAGCCACGCCGCACGGATGCAGAAGGCCCCCACGTTGGCCCCGATGTCGATGACCCGGTCCTCCCGCCTGATATCGTCGAACCGGTAATCCCCGGCATCGGTGATCTGGCGGTATGGAAGCTCTGTCCCGACGAACTTCACGTCGCCGTTCGTCATGTTCCTTCCGTGGGGTGAGGGTCCCCGGTCCATGGATGCGGATATACGGGAGAGATTTCCTATGCTGCCGGCGAAACCGGCGGCGGGGCCTCCCCGGCTTCGTAGACCAGCGCGAAGTACCTCGCCGAGAACACGGTGAGGAAGGGCGCAAGGGCAACCGGGACGATCCAGCCGACGTAGGGAATGATCGCCGGCACGGACACGGCCAGGCTGAAGAGAACCGAGACCACGCCGAGGAGTACGAGGGCGATGAAGTAATTCGCCCAGCCGATCCTCCGGATGATACCCGAGACCGCGGAAAACCTCCATCCCTCGATCATGCTCCCTGCCCGGGTGAACCTGATGGCCCCGATCGTGACGTAGAGGGCGGCGATGATGAAGAGGACCAGCGCCACGATAAGGGCGAGGCCCAGCGCAAGGATGAGGGCCGGGTTATTGAGCGGGGGGAATACCCCGGGCATGAAAAGTCCCCCGACGAGGAGGGCGAGGGCGGCAAGGCCGAGCACGAGCCCCGGGAGGAACCAGACGATTATGACGATGTCGAGCTTGATCCCGTCGATGAAGAGGGATACCCACCCCGTGAAATCGGGGGCGGGCTTCGTCCCCCGGTATATCCGGACGGTGTACCCGGCAACGAAAAACGAGGTGATGATACCAGCGAGGACGAGAACCGCGATGGAACCCCAGGGTATCAGTTCCCAGTGGATCGTGGTTTTATCGACGATTTTCGCGGGGTCGACGACGAACCGGATGAGCGAGAACGGAAGCCCGAGCAGGACGAAGATCAGCCACCTTGTCCAGTGACCGAGGAAGGTATCCCGGGAATACTCGATGGCGTCCGTGACTATCTTCTCAAATTCCATGGAAGCACCTGTGAAAAAGGAGGGCATGTTCCGTTAAAAACCCATTCATGGCGGAGACTGCCCGGCACCGGGACTGGGAAACCATAATGCCCGGAAAAGGGGAAACAGAGTGTGCTGTGAAGACCGCCTTCCACGTGATGATCGTCCCCACCCTCGGCTGCCCCTCGAAGTGCGCCTACTGCTGGAGCTCGGAGGAGGGATCGCCGGTCATGACCATCGATACCGTGAAGGAGATCGTCGCGTGGCTGAAGGATCTCAAAACCGACCGGGTTACCTTCACCTTCCACGGCGGGGAACCGCTCCTCGCCGGGGCGGACTTCTACCGTCAGGCCCTCCCCCTCCTCTCGGAGGGGCTCGCGCACCTCTCGCCCGAGTTCGCCCTCCAGACAAACCTCTGGAGAATGACCGACGAGATCGCTGAAATCCTCGCGGAGTACCATGTCCCCATCGGCTCTTCCATCGACGGGCCGCAGGAGCTGAATGACCTGCAGCGGTCGGAAGGTTACTTCGAGAGGACGATGCGGGGGTACGAGATCGCGAGGAAGCACGGGCTTTCCGTCAGGTTCATCTGCACATTCACCTCGTATTCCGTGAAGCTCCGGGAGGAGATCTTCCGGTTCTTCCTCGAGAACGGTTTCACTCTCAAGCTTCACCCCGCCCTTCCATCGCTGCGTTCGGACGAACCGGAGAAATGGGCGCTCGCCCCGGCGGAATACGGGGAGCTCCTCGTGTACCTCCTGGACAGGTATCTCGATCACTTCGACGAGATCGAGGTCATGAACATCAACGACCTGGTCAGGTGCGTCTTCACCCGCCGGGGGAGCGTCTGCACCTTCGTGGACTGCATGGGGAGCACCTTCGCGGTAGGCCCCGACGGGAGCATCTATCCCTGCTACCGGTTCGTCGGCATGCCGGAATTCGTCATGGGGAATGTCCGGGATCATCCGTCCCTGGAAGAGCTCGCCCGATCGCCGGCCGGGCAACTGATGCAGGAGTTCAGGAAATACGTCGACGAGGCGTGTAAGGAGTGCGCTCACATCAGGTACTGCCGGGGCGGGTGCCCGTACAATGCCATTGCTCCGACGGGGGGAAAGGTCGTGGGCGTTGACCCGCACTGCAAGGCCTACCGGCGCATCTTCGATGAGATCACGGACCGGCTGAACAAGGAAATGTTCGAATCGCCCATGATGGAGATGGAGGCGTTCTCCACGAGGCAGAAGAAGGGCAGGAAACCGGGGATCATGGCAATTATCCGGCGGGGTGTGACGGGAAAGGTCGAGTTCCCGTAGCTATGGAATCGATTATATTCCCCCTCTCCCATCAAGGATAGAGGATCGTCCATGGTCACCGTCGGCGTGCACGTCTCGATCGCGAAGTCCATCGACCTCGCGGTGGACCGGGCGAAGGAGATCGGGTGCGACACGTTCCAGATTTTTTCCCGAAGCCCCCGGGGATGGAGCTACAGGGATATCCCCGAGCCACAGGTGAAGGCCTTCCGGGAAAAGCTTTCGAAGAGCGGCATCGCCATCCCCGTCGACCACATGCCCTACCTCCCGAACCTCGCGTCGCCGAAGGGTGAGCATTATGCGAGGTCCGTCGACACCCTGAAGGCGGAGCTCGCCCGGTCGGGCCAGCTCGGCATCCCGTACCTGGTCACCCACCTCGGCCACTACCATGACGAGGGAAAGGAAGGCGGCTTTCGGGGGGTGATCGATGCCGTCACCGACGCTTTCTCGGCGGTGAGGAACGACGTGATGCTCCTCCTCGAGACCACCTCGGGAGAGAGGAACACCGTCGGGGGGACCTTCGAGGACATCGGGAGTATCCTGGACGGCATCGGCGAGAAGCGCCGGGTCGGGGTCTGCTTCGACACCTGCCACGCCTTCGTCGGGGGGTACGAGCTCCGGACGCCGGAGGGACTCGGGCAGACCCTTGACCATTTCGACGAGGTCATCGGGCTTCCCCTGCTGAAGGCGGTCCACCTGAACGATGCGAAGGGTGATTTCGGAAGCCACCTGGACCGGCACGAGCACATCGGCCTTGGCACCATCGGCGAGGAGGGCTTCCGGACGATCCTCCGCCACCCGGTCTTCACCCGGCTGCCCCTCGTCTGCGAGACCCCGGTGGACGACCGGAGGGATGACCTCGGAAACATCCGGAAGGTCAGGGAACTCGCGGGTGAGGAGGGGCAGGAGGCCGGAGGAAAGGGACGGGGAGGGGGCCGGGTCAACCCGGCGGGATTCCATTCGGCGAGGGAAAAGAGCCGGGCCGCACCGGGGGCCCCGAAGCGGTCCCGATCCTGATTCGCTCGGCCGGGCGCCACCCCATCGCATACTATATACCTGATTCCACCGATTCCGGGGTATGGACTTCGTCTGGCTGGAATGGAGCCTTCTCTTCCTCGGGATCTGGGGAGCCGTCTATGCCCGGCTGCGGGACCGGGCGGGCCGGCACGAGATGCTCGTCGTTTCGGCCTGGACTTCCCTCCTTGCCCTCACCGAGCCTCTCTTCGTCCCGGAGTACTGGAACCCGCCCTCGCTCTTCGGGCTCGCCCAGTCGACCGGCTTTGACATCGAGAGCTTCATCTTCTGCTGGAGCATCGGGGGGCTCGCCGTGGTGCTCTACGAGCTCTTCGTGCCGGTCAGGCACGTGCCCATCCCGCCGGGCTCTCCCTCGTACGTCCTCCACCCCGTCGCCCTCGTTGCCACCCCGCTCCTCTTCGCCGTTCTCCTCTTCACCACCGGCCTGAACCCGATCTACTGCGCCATCATCGCCCTCGGTTCAGGAGGGTGTCTCGTTGTCGTGAGCCGGCGGGACCTCACCAGGAAGATGTTCACGAGTGCCGTCATCTTCCTCGGGCTCTACACCGCCTTCTTCATCACGCTCGAGCTCGCCGTGCCCGGGTATGTCCAGCGGGTCTGGGATCTGAGCGTCCTCTCGGGGGTGACCGTGTCGGGGATCCCCGTCGAAGAGCTCGGCTTTGCCTTCAGTTTCGGGTTCTTCTGGTCCGGCATCTACGAGTACGCCCTTGACCTGCGCCTGCGCCGGAAAACGGCGGCGGCCCCGCCGGCCGCGGGATAACGTCCCTGCACACGGGGTTACGGCCTGCGTTCCGTGCGGGAACAGGGTCCGGGCCGTTCCCGATCCACTGGTATAAAGAGAGCCCGGCCCCATGATCTCCCGTGAAAGGCAGGCTGGAGGGATCATCGGTCATCCTGGGGCCCGATGGGGCCGCGCTCCACGAGCAGGGCGGCTTCGGCAGGATGGAGCGGGGCGGCCTCCGGCTCTCGCCCGAGGAGGCCCTGTACCTGGTCCACCGGCAGAAGATCGAGGTGGAGGGCCGGGACTTCGACCGGCTCCTCTCGGCCTTCCCCGACCGGCCAGGCCTCCTCAGGAGCTTCCTCGTGTACCGGGACATCCGCGAGCGGGGGTTCGCGGTGCAGCCGGGCGTCGGCCACTTCCGGCTGTTCCGCCGGGGCGAACGGCCGGGCACCGGGCGCTCCCGGCTCCTCGTCACGGTGCTCTCGGAACGGGACGCCGTCGATTTCCAGGCGGTCATGGGAGAGGTCGAGACATCGGACCACATGAGGAAGGACCATGTCCTCGCGGTGGTGGACGATGAGGGGGAACTCACCTACTACGGGGTGAAGGTGACCGATCTCCCCGTGATCGCACCTGCCCCCTCCTACCCCTCCATCGGGGGGACCCTCTCCGGATGGAACGTCATCCTCCATGCCCCGATCCCTCAGGCGGTCACCGACTCGTGGTTCGGGACGCCCCTTGACGAGGAGCGACTCGTCCTCTCGCCGGTCGAGGCGCTCCACCTGATGAACGGGGGGGCCCTCACCATTTCGGCTGACGGGGGGATCCTCTCGCCGGAGAACTACTTTGCCGGGGCGCTCGGGTCGGATCCCGGCCTCGCGGAAAAGGCCGCCGTGTACACCGACCTGCGGGGCAGGGGCTACATCCCCCGCACCGGTTACAAGTTCGGCCACCATTTCCGGGTGTATGCCGGCGACCGGAGCCACTCGAGCCTCCTCGTGCATGCCGTCCCGCAGGGCGAGACGATGTCGGTCTCTGTCATCTCCCGCTCGGTCAGGCTTGCCCACTCGGTCAAAAAGAAGATGTTGTTTGCCCGCGTACACCCCTCAGGCATCCGGTACATCGAGTTCGGGAGGATGAAGCTGTGAAGGACGGGGAGGCAGGGCAGCCGGCGGTCAACCCCTGGGGGAACAACCAGGCGCAGGACTACCAGGCCATCTTCACCGAGTTCGGCATCGACCCGATTTCTAAGGTCGTCCCCGACCTCCCCGAGGTCCCCTCCTTCATCCGGAGGGGGATCGTTGTCGGGCACCGGGATTACGGGGCGATCGCGAAGGCCATCCGGACCTGCTCACCCTACTACGTGATGACCGGCTTCATGCCGTCGGGTCACCCCCACCTCGGGCACCTGATGGTGATGAAGGAGGTGGTCTGGCACGTCCGGCACGGTGGCACGGGCTACATCGCCATCGCGGACCGTGAGGCCCATGCCGTGCGGGGAATCCCGTGGGAGAAGTGCCGGGAATACGGCGAGGAATACCTCAGGTGCCTGTTCGCCCTCGGGTACAAGGGGAAGACCTACTACCAGAGCGAGAACCACCCGCTCCATGCCCTCGCCTTCGAGGCATCGACGAAGGTGAACTTCTCGGAGCTCTCGGCCATCTACGGTTTCGGCCCCGAGACCTCCCTTTCCCATGCCGAGAGCGTCATCACGCAGGTGGCAGACATCCTGTTTCCCCAGGTGGACCGGTTCCCCGCCCCGACGGTGGTCCCCGTCGGCGTCGACCAGGACCCCCACCTCCGCCTGACCCGGGGCATCGCCCACAAGCTCCGGATGTTCACCGTCGAGGAGCGGGAAGGGTACATCTCCGTCCGGTCCAAGAACGCCCCGCAGGAGGCCATCTCGGCGGTCCACCGGGCCTTCCCGGGCTCGAAAAAGTTCGAGGGCCACGTGGACGTCAGGGGCCACCCGCTCGGCGAGGTGGAGGAGCGGGCCCGGGAGATCGAGCAGGAGCATGGCGGGTACGGGTTCTACATCCCCTCCTCGACCTACCACATCTTCATGCCCGGGCTTCAGGGCGGGAAGATGTCCTCCTCGGTCCCCGAGAGCCTCTTTACCTTCGGCGAGCCGGACGAGAGCATCGCAAAGAAGGTGAAAAACGCCCTCACCGGCGGGAGGATGACCGTCGAGGAACAGAAGCGGCTCGGGGGCGAGCCAGATAAGTGCTCGATCTTTCTCCTGAACCTCTTCCACCTCGTGGAGGACGACCGGGAGCTCGACGAGATCCGGAAGGCCTGCAAGGAGGGATGCATGCTCTGCGGGGACTGCAAGAAGCAGACGCTGGACCGCGTCCGGGCATTTCTCAAGGATTTCAGGGAGAAGATGGAGACCGCACCGGCGGGAGGCGGATAGAGAATGGATCTCACGGCAAACGAGAGAAGGCTCCTTGGGGCGCTCGGCACGAAGGGGCGCTCGGGCATCCCTGCCCTTGCAGGCGAGCTCGGGACATCGGAGGAGGCGGCCCTCCAGTATGCCCGTCTCCTCGCCGAGCGCGGGCTTGCGGAGCTCCTGAAGGACTCGAGGAAGATCTATACCCTTACCGACGAGGGGAAGGAGTACCAGGAAAAGGGGCTCCCCGAGCGGCAGCTCCTGGAGAGCTTCGCGGGGACGATTCCCATGAAGGAGCTCCAGAGGAACCCGAACGCAAAGCTCGGGATCGGCTGGATGAGGAAAAAGGGCTGGGTCGCGATCCGTGACGGGGTGGTGGCAAAAGCAGGGGACGCACCCCGGGGCCCTGACGAAGCCGCCCTTGGATCCCCTTCGCCGGAGGGAGAAGGGGCACGGATGCTTGCCGCCCGCGGGCTCCTCACCGAGAGGGAGGAGATCTCCTTCGAGGTCGCCCTCACGAAGGCGGGCAGGGATGCTCTCGCCGAAGGCCCCGGGGCCGCCGGCGAGGTGGGGACCCTCACCCGGGAGCAGATCACCACGGGTTCATGGAAGGGCCTCAGGCTCAGGCGGTACAGCCTCGAAACGCACCCGAAACCGGTGATCCCCGGGAAGCTCCACCCGTACCAGCGGCTCATGAACGAGATGCGGGAGATCCTCCTCGACATGGGCTTCACCGAGCTGTACGGCGGGATCGTGCAGTCGGCCTTCTGGAACTTCGATGCCCTCTTCCAGCCCCAGGACCACCCTGCCCGCGAGATGCAGGACACCTTCTACCTCGACGAGTGCGAGGGGCTCCCGGGCGGGTATGAACGGGTGAAGGCCGTGCACGAGAACGGCGGAGGGACGGGATCGACGGGCTGGGGCGGGAAATGGTCGGCACAGAAGGCGGAGCAGTGCGTGCTCCGGACCCACACCACCCTCCTCTCCATCCAGCACCTCGCGAAGAACCCGAAGCCGCCGGTGAAGGCGTTCTGCATCGGCCGGGTCTACCGGCGGGAGGCCATCGACCCCACCCACCTCCCGGAGTTCGAGCAGCTCGAGGGGATCGTCATGGACGAGGGGGTGAACTTCACCCACCTCCTCGGGTACCTGACGGAGTTCTACCACCGGATGGGGTTCCCCGGCGTGCGGTTCCGGCCGGGGTACTTCCCGTACACCGAGCCC
>DATJPK010000135.1:0-2341 GCA_035506435.1 Methanomicrobiales archaeon | reverse complement strand
GGCTCGGCCGACGTCCTTTCTGCCCTTGGGGCGAGGATCGAGATCCCGCCGGGGGAGATGGCCCGGGTCCTCTCTATCACAGGCTTTGCCTTCCTCTTCGCCCCGATCTACCACCCGTCGATGAGGCGGGTCCAGGGGGTCAGGCAGGAGCTTGGCTTCCGGACCGTGTTCAATCTCCTCGGCCCCCTGAACAACCCGGCAGGGGTCCCCGTCCAGCTCCTGGGGGTCTTCAGCCCGGCGCTCACCGGCACCGTCGCCGGGGTGCTCCGGATGCTCGGGTCAGGGCGGGCCATGGTAGTCCATGGCGACGGCCTCGACGAGATCACGACGACCGGCCCCACCCGGGTGGCCGAGATCGCGGCGGGTGGCATCAGGGAGTACGAGATCGCGCCGGTTGACTTCGGGATCCCCCTTTCCTGCCTCGAAGACCTGCGGGGCGGGGACTCGGCGGCCAATGCCCGGATCCTCCGGGAGGTGCTCGGCGGGGATGCCGGAGCGGCGCGGGACGCCGTCCTGATGAATGCCGGGGCGGCCGTGTACCTCGGGGGACTCGCGCGGTCTCTCGCGGGCGGCATTTCCTGCGCCGAGGAGGCCATCGACTCCGGGAATGCCCTTGCAAAGCTCGATGCCTTCAGGGATGCAACCCGGAGCGGGTGACATGATCCTCGATGACATCCTTGGCTCTACCCGCGAGAGGGTCCGGGCACTCGCCGGGAAGGAATTCCCTTCCCCTGCCGGCAGACACCGGTCTTTCGCCGCGGCCATCGGGCACGCCACGGGACGGAATGCCATCATCGCCGAGGTGAAGTTCGCCTCACCGTCAGGGGGCCGGATCCGGGCCCCCGAAAGTCCCGAACGGATCGCCCGGGACCTGGTCGCCGGGGGCTGCTGCGCCCTCTCGGTCCTCACCGAGCCCCGGTTCTTCGGAGGGTCGCCCGAGTACCTGTCCCGCGTACGGGAGGCAGTCAGGGTGCCGGTCCTCAGGAAGGACTTCATTATCGACCCCGTGCAGCTCGACGAGACGAGGTCCCTCGGGGGCGATGCGGTGCTCCTGATCGCATCGGTCCTCGGTGCCCGGCTCCCGATGTTCGTCCGACGCTCCCGCGAGCTTGGCCTCGAACCGCTGGTCGAGGTGCACACCGCGCCAGAGGCCAGGGCCGCCCTCATGTCTGGCGCCGACCTGATCGGGGTGAACAACAGGAACCTCGGCACGCTGGAGATCGACCTCGGGACAACCCTCGCGCTCGGGCCGGGCATCAGGAAGGAGGGAAGGAAGGTGGTTTCCGAGAGCGGTATCCGCACGCCTGGCGACATCCGTGCCATGAGGGGGGCCTGCGACGCTTTCCTCATCGGCACCTCCGTCATGTCCTCCCGGAACCCGGGTCGTGCGCTGGAGGCCCTCGTATGCGCGTGAAGATCTGCGGGATCACAACGGTCGCCGATGCCCGCCATGCCGAGGCCGCGGGAGCGGACGCCATCGGCGTCATCCTCTTCTCGGACTCGCCACGATGCGTGAGCCCGGAGCGTGCGGGCGAGATCTTCGGATCGGTCGGCCCGTTCACCTCGACGGTCGCGGTCACTCATACCCGGTCACGGGGCGAGCTGAACCGGGTCCTCGCCCTCCGGCCCCGGGCCATCCAGATCTCGCACCCGTTCACCTTCCCTGTCCGGCCCCGGGCTCTTGTCCTGCGGGTGGTGCGGCCGGGGAACCCCCTCCCGGGTGACGCGGATGCCCTTGTCGTTGACCAGTCCATGGGAACCGGGAGACCCTTCGACCCCGGGTTCGCCTCGGAAGTGGTCCGGCGGTCCTCGGTGCCGGTCATCCTTGCCGGGGGGCTCAACCCGGGGAACGTGGCGGAGGCCGTCCGGAGAATCCGGCCCTATGCCGTCGACGTCGCATCCGGTGTCGAGATCCGCCCCGGGATCAAGGACCACGGGAGGATAGACGCCTTCATCAGTGCTGCCCGGGGGGCCCTCCCGTGAAGAAGGGGCGTTTCGGGGAGTACGGCGGCCAGTTCGTCCCCGAGGGTCTCATGGGGGCCCTGGCCGAGCTCGAGGAGGGCCTTGCCAGGTTCGGGAACGACCCGGCCTTTCTCTCGACGCTGCACTCGTACCTTACCAGCTACGCGGGGAGGCCGACCCCCCTCACCTTCTGCGGGAACCTGTCACGGGACCTCGGGTGCCGGGTCTACCTGAAGCGGGAGGACCTCCTCCACGGGGGTGCCCACAAGCTGAACAACACCCTCGGGCAGGCCCTTCTCGCGAAGTTCATGGGCAAAAAACGGCTCATCGCCGAGACGGGCGCCGGGCAGCACGGCGTCGCCACCGCCATCGCGGGAGC
>DATJPK010000134.1:0-14693 GCA_035506435.1 Methanomicrobiales archaeon | reverse complement strand
TCGATCGCCGTGGCGACCTTCGTGAACGTCATCCCGGCTCCCCGCACCGGCCCGCGATCAGGGACCGCCCCCGGCCCCGGTCGTGGCGGGAGGGGTGGCTGTCAGGGGACCGACGACCTTCACCGTGACCGATTTCGTGATGGGGGCGGGGAAGGGGGAATGGTCGTTGTTCGCGAGCTCGACCGTGAAGGTATAGGTCCCCGGGGGGACGTCAGGCCAGGTATAGCTCGTGTCCGTGGTCGCGGCATACGAAACCGGGGCGACCGATGACGCCGACCCCGTTGCAGGGGTTCCCACGCTCATGTAGTAGTGCAGGTGCCCCTCTCCGGCGACGTACTGCTGGCCGAACTTGGGGACGAGCCTGAAGTTCACGACCCGAACCGAAACCGTAATGTCTCCGGCGGGAAGGACGGCACCATCCTCGGGTGAGGTGATGAACAGGTCCGGGCCGGATGCCGGGGTGGGGGTGACCTGTGCGGCCTGCTGCCCGCCCAGGCAGCCTGCCATGAGCGCGCCGAGCGCAAGGACGAGCAGGAGTGCCGGAAGGCGGGAATTCCCGGTCATGAGTGGAGGTTCAGGATTGCGCACGATAAACATATCTCATGATCTCATTTCCTGAGGCCCTGCCCGCGGGTCCCGGAAAACAGGTTGCGGGGGGGCCTTCTCAGTACCCCGTCGCTCCGACCGGGAGGGAGGCCGACGGGACGATCTTCAGCACCATTCCGGTGGAAGAACCGGGGTCCGGGCCCGGGACACCGCTCGCAAGGATGTAGATCTCGTGGCGATTGTCCTCCCCGAACCCCCGGATATAGGCGTTCAGCCTGCCGTTCTTCGTATTGGCGACTTTGATCTCGGACACGGACCACATCCGGTTGTCGTAGGGTGTCAGCTGGGAGACGGAGTGCGGGTACCTCCCGATATCCCACCCCTCGGGCGGGGTCGCGACGAGGAGGCTCCCGTCCCCCGTCCCGGTGAAGCCTCGTTCGGTCCAGGTTCCGAAGATATAGAGGGCGGTGAGCCGGGGGTTGTCGATCCCCCGGTAAATTGACCCGCCCACGATGGTATTCCCGAGGTCGTGCCCCAGCTCGACGACGGGACCGATCAGGGACTCCCCGCGGGCCCCGGTGGTCGCGCACGGCCCGGCTGCAGGCGCAGTGTCACGGGCGGGATCGAAACAGTGGGTGCCCTCCCGGATATTCCAGCCATAGTTCCCTCCCGGGAGCACGATGTAGGCCGACTCGAAGAGCGCCTGCCCGGCGGAGGCGACGATGTACTGCCGGCTCACGTAGAAGTCAAAGGAGGCATACGCGGGGTTCCTGAAACCCGAGGCATATATCTCGGGTGCGATGTCCTTCTGGTAGACGTAAGGGTTGTCAGCCGGGATGCCGTATTCCTTCCCGGTGGTCGTGTGGTCCACGTCGATCCGGAGTACCTTCCCCAGGAGCTTTGTCATGTCCTGGGCGTTCCCGATCCCCGGGGTATGGCCGGTCCCGGTATCGTCGGCACCGCCGCCGTCCCCGAGCGGGACGTAGAGGTACCCGTCGGGGCCGAACCGGATCTGTCCCCCGTTGTGGTTCATCGCGGGCTTGTCAACCTCGAGGAGGATATTCTCGCTCGCGGGGTCGGCTACGTTCGGGTCGGTGGCGGAGACCCGGAACTCGGAAAGCCGGTTCGTGCAGCTCCAGCCCGCCGGGGCACCGCTCCGGAGCGGGGCGCTGTAGAAGACAAAGAACCGGCCGTTCGTGTCGAAGTGCGGGTGGAAGGCCAGGCCGAGGAGGCCGCGCTCGTCATAGGCAGGGGAGAGGGAGACCATCCTGTCCCGGAGGTCGAGGAAGGGCCTTCCGGAGAGGGTACCGTCAGGGGCGATGAGCCGGATCGTGCCGACCTGGTCGACGACGAAGAGGCGGTTCGTGATGTCCGGGGCGCCGGTGAGCATCAGGGGGGCTGACAGCCCGTCGGCGATCCGTTTCACCCCGATCGACGGCCCCTGGCCGGAGAGGGGGGTCGCCGAGGACCCCGAGGCGAAGGTCGCGGCAAGGGGCGAGAACTGGTTCGTGAGATCCGACGGAGACGGCGTTGTCGCGGCCTGAGGGGACGTGGGGGCGGCGGGCGGTCCCCCCGGCGTCAGGGATGGCGTGGGGGACGGGCTCCCGGGCCCCTGCCCGGCCATGCATGCTGCGAGTGTCACCGAAACGATCATGAGGAGGAGAACCGCGGGGATGAGACGTTTTGCCGGCATACCGCGACCATCGACCCGACCTGCCTTTAAGGTTCCTGAGCGGGGGCCCCCTCCCTGAAACGGGCTGTCTCCGGGTGCCGGGAGCCGGCAGGGACCGAAGGGAAAAAAGGTGGTTACCCGACCAGTACACTGAGCGAGAACCCCGGTATCTCATCGACGTCGGAAAGGTTCACCGGGGTCCCCCACATATGGGTGGTGGCGATACCCTGGACCGCCGTTGCGTCGAAGGCGACCCGGAGCCCGTCCTTCCGGAACTTCGCGTCCAGGTTCAGCGGGTCGTACTGCTTCCCGTCATCGCCGACGATCCCGTAGAAGCCCCCCTCGAGGTCCTGGTACACCACCGTGCCCGAGGTGAGCCAGGGGCGCCGGTACTCGGCGGAGAGGTTCCATGTGCCCTTCTCTGCGGCGACGAGGGTGAAGGAACGTGTCCCTCCCGCCCCCACGGCCTGCCCGCCCGTGGATGCCGGGATGAACTCGTCCCGCGAGAGGGTGAGCCCGGACGGGAGGCTCAGGTTCCAGGAATAGCCGGTACTCGGGTTCTCCGCGAGCCGGACGGCGAAGGTCTCCCCCAACGCCTCCGTCACGGTTTTCCCGGAATCAGCATCAGTGTACACATGGTACCGCGGCGGCACGGTCGCCGGCGGGGTGGTTACCGCGCAGGCGCTCACGCCGCACACGTTCTCTTCGACGACGAGGGTGAGCCCGTACAGGGTCACGTCCTGCCCGGCAGGCTCCCATGGCCGGTGGTAGACCGCCGATATTTCCTGGCTGCCCGCGAGGTCAGCCCTGAGGAACCAGACGCGGGTCCCGCCGGAGCCGACCAGCTTCCCGGTCGGGTCGTCGGGTATATAGGTGTCATTGATGATGGTAAGGCCGGTGGGGACGGAGAGGTTCCAGAGGAACCCCGTTGTGGGGTTCTCGGGGAGCCGGATGCTGACTTCGGCGCCCCGTGCGACTGAATAGGTTCCGCCGTTGTCAGGCTGCCCGAAGGTTACCTGCGCGACTGGTGGTTGCGTGGGAACCGGTGTGGGGGTTGCCGGCGTAGGGGTTATCCCCGGCCCGGCTGCCGGCGAGGCGCATCCCGCGAGGAGAATGGCGGCGATGCACGCGGCCGCCGCGATGAAGGTGAGGCTCTTTTTCTGCATGAGTGTACTCCTGACCTGAATGTTCCATATTGAGCCCGGTTTTACATAAATCTTCCATAAATTACGAAAAATGTTGAAGTTACCGCGGGCGCCCATCAGGGCGGCTGCCAGTCGGGCATCAGGATCTCCGGGGCGGGCCTTTCACGGCCGTGGAAGGAGCGCGAGGACGCCCTCGGTGAGGCCGGTAACCGTCAGGCAGGCGATGAGCCAGCCCGTGAGCATGAGGAGGATTGACCGGTGCGTCCTCCAGTGAAGGACCCATGCCACGACGGGAGTCCCATAGAGCCCGATCCCGGGGACCCACATGATTGGGATGAGCATGTACTCACCGTACCGGTTCAGGACCCGGTATTTGTCCATCGTTGCCTGGATCTTCCCCATCCACTTCGTGATCCGCTCCGATCGCCCGGCGAAGATGTCGCACACCATGAAAACGCCGAGGATGACACCCGTGGCAACGGAGATCGAGGCGAGGAGGAGGTGGGGGACGGGGAGCCCCATCCCGATCCCGGTAAGCGGGGCAAGGCCCTGGAGAAGCAGGATCGCGATGACGAACCCGATGACATGGTGCGGCGGGGAGCCGCCGGCCCACCCGATGAGCACCGGGATAACGAAGATGAGGGCGATCAGGCAGGCCGCCGCCACTCCAGGCCGGCGTAATCCCAGCTCGTCCAGGGCATCCTGCTCCATGACAGGGGGATGGTTTTGCCTCCTCTGGCAATAAACCCAGTCGATCCAGGGATCGACCTCCCCGGGATTACCGCCCCGGGCCCAGGGGCGATGCCGGATCCACGGCGGCGCCGGCCAGTCCCGCCGGAAAAGAGAGGCCGGGGCTGGAAAGGATATCCTGCCGGACACCCTCGATGAGGGGGACAAAGGACCAGGCGCCCTCCTCCCTGATGAGAAGGGCGACCGGGACGCCGGTGATGAACCCGCCCCCGCCCCAGTTCATGCACGTCCTCCGTATCAGGGGCACGAACAGGCGCCCGCCCCAGGACACCGCCGGGCCGGGCACCATGGAGGCCTGTGGCGGGTGGATCATCCGACGGTCCTCCTGAGGAGGGAGATGCCCCTTCTCACGTCGGGATCGAGAAGGAGCCCTGCCATGGCGGCCAGGAGGAGCAGGGGCCGGTCGGTCCGGAGCCATGCCCGGATCTCCCCTTCGAACACCTGACGGTCGAAGACCGGGTCCACCCGTACGGAGAGCCGGTCGCTGGAAAGGAGCGGGCTGAGAGCGCAGAAACAACCATACAGCTGGCCCGTCGCGGCAGGATCATGGAGACCGACCAGCAGGTGCGCACGCAGTTCCTGGAAGGTGGTCGCGCGGATGACCCTCGCCGCGAACCCCATCATCGGCCGGATGAGGCGCAGGAAGGTGTGGAGAAGGGTAAAGATCGGCGGGCGTTCATGGGTCTTTTCCGGGGGGCCTGGCGGTTCAGCTTTCCGGTCCCCGGCAGCCCGGGTGAGAATGGGAATCCCGAGGAACAGGTATTCGATCTGGACCTCCTGTTCCTCCTTCCGGACCCTCGCCCCGATACCTGCCCACGACGCCTGGAACAGGACGTACCCCTTCCCCTGTCCCCAGCCGGCGGCGACGAAGGTCCTGACCGGGATGAAATAGAGCGAGAGGATGGCGAGGAGGACGAGGCCTCCCAGCGCCAGCGCAAGGGGGAGGAGCATGCCGGGAAGGCGGTACGCCTACTCCGGGGCTGTCTCCGGCTCCTTCGGCTTCTTCATTCCCTTGAGGGCGTCGATGACCTGGGGCGCGAGGGACTCGGAGAGCGCCTCGATGACCTGGGCGATGGGGCTCTCCTTGTTCAGGGAGAGGACCCGGATCCCCTCGGTCCCCCTGATGTCCTTGTGGACGACCACGATGGCCACGGGCTCGATGGCGCCCCCGGCACCGCCCCCCTCGCCCCCGCCCCTCCCGCCGGACCCGCCGCCGGCCCCGAAGCCGAAGCCGAACCGGGCGACGGGGATCACGGCCTTGTCCCCGATCTCGATCGCCGGTCCCATGACGTTCCGCGACTGCAGGATTTTCTCGAGCTCAAGCGCGGTCCCTTTCAGCATCTCTTCGCTGCTCATCTCATTCACGGGAAAGAGGATGGCGCTCCAGCTTTATGAATGTACCCGGAGCATGATGGGCGGCCGGGTGGAGGCGCGACGCAGTTCCCGTCAGCGGCCCTTCTTCGCCGTTTCCTGGTCCGCCTCGCGGAACTTCCGGACGAGCTCCGGGCCGACGCATTCCTCGGCGTACCGGCACCACCGGATGCAGGAGGCGGTATCGTTGTAGACGACAAAGCCGCACTTCCCGCAGGTCGCCGAGACCTCGTTACTGAAGATCTCGATCTCCTCGCCGCACTCCGGGCACTTCTTCACCGCGAGGGTCGGGGTCCGGAGGTTCGCCGACCCCGGGCACCGGTCGATGAGCCGGAAGGTCCCGGGCACAGGTATCAGGCTCCCTTCTTCGGGCACTCGCGGATCATCGTGAGCATCATCTTGAACCGCGTGATCGCCGAGAGGGCGTGGGGCTTGTTCGCCGGGAAGATGATGGTCTCCCCCTCCTTCAGCCGGTGGGTCTCGCCCGCGACCCAGACCTCGCACTCACCGTCGAGGATGGTGACCACTGCGTCGAAGGGCGCGGTGTGCTCCGAGAGCCCCTCTCCCTCGTCGAAGGAAAAGAGGGTGATGTTCCCCGCGTCGCGGAACACGATCATCCGGCTCGCCACCGTCCCGTCCTGGTAGGCGACGAGGTCCTTCAGGCTGAAGACCTTCCCGAGAAGCTCCTCCCGGGATGCCTGGCCCTTCGGTTCCGCGCTCATGGTCCGCACTCCGGTATCCTCTCGCCCCCGGAGCTGAAGGTCATTGCGCTCCGCCGCCCGGCCCACTATCCCCCCGGGGCCGGTCCATCGTGGCGTCCGATCTCCGGTAGGTGAGGGCCCCTTCGACCGGGCAGACCTCGGTGCATCTCCCGCAGAGGTAGCACTCACCCTTCCGGTCCTCGCGCCCCGCCTCACCAGTCGGGCAGGCGAACCCGCACTTCCCGCACTCGATACAGGACGGGTTCCGGCGGATCTTGAAGAGGCTCCCGAGGCCGGCGAGGGACAGGAGGGCCCCGTACGGACAGATCACCCGGCAGAAGGGCCGGTAGAAGAAGAGGGAAACGACGAGGATGGTGAGCATGACGAGGGACCCGAGGGTGAAGGAGAGGAGGAAGAGGTCCATGACCCCGAGGAGGGCGAGGGCACTCACCGAGAGGAAGAGGGCGGCGACCACCACCGCGGCGAACACGATGAACCTCGTTGCAGAGAGCGCTCCCTTCCTCCGGACCTTCAGCTTCGGGACCGGGGCCCGGTAGGCGAGCTCCTGCAGCGCCCCGAGAGGGCAGATCGAGCCGCAGAAGATCCGCCCGAATACCAGGGTGAGGACGAGGAAGAGACCGAGGATGAACACCGCAAAGACGAGCGGGCCGCCGAGGCCCTTCGTGTCCCCCAGGAGGAGGAGCTGGAACTGCCAGGGGGCGACCACGGCGAAGAGGAATCCGAAGACGGCGGAGACGATGAGGACGCCGATGGCAAGGGCCTGCGTGACTTTCCTCCGGTGCCAGAGGAGGGCGAGGACGAAGATCATGCCGAGGGTCCAGACGACGGCGAGGGGCCGGAGAGCGTCAAGGGGCACGGGCACCACCCCGGAGGGCTGGGAAAGGTGCGGCCGGAAACATCATAGGAAAAGAACCGCGCCGCGAGGTCATAAGGGGTTCGATTCTCCCGGGGGTGGTGGTCAGGAGACCGGGTTTGAGCTCCGGGAGGAGGCTTCTTGTGATGCGGGGAGAACGTTATCTCATGGAGGGACAGGGGCACCCCATCCTTTCGAAGGAAATCCAGGCGGGAGGCAGGGCCTATGTTCTCACGATTGACCGAGAGGACCTCTCCCGGCTCTACCCGGGGATGGTCCGGTACACCCTCCTCCTCCGGTCCGGGGGCGAAACTCTCGGGGCATTCCGGACCAGCACCTACGAGTATCCCCCGTCGGTTCCCCTCGACGCGGAGCAGGTGATCCGCAGGAAGGCTGCCGGGTGGGAACGGGACCTCCTGAAGGACCCTGCCGGGTTCGTCGCGACCCTGGAACGGCCAAGGCAGGTGGTACCTCTTCCGGCGAAGGAGCAGGTCCTCGTCATCCAGGGGAGCCCGAGGGCCGACGGGAACTGCGGCGTGCTCGCCGGCTGGGTGGCGGAGGAGGCAGGGACCCTCGGGAAGAAGGCCCGGGTGGTGTACCTGGACGACCTCTCCATCCGGCCCTGTATCGGCTGCTACCAGTGCTACAATACCGGGAACTGCACCTTCGATGACGACATGGGCGACCTCATCGGGTCGCTCCGGTCAGCCGACCTCATCGTCGTCTGCTCTCCGGTGTACACGAATACCGTCCCCGGCGGTCTCAAGACCTTCATAGACCGTTGCCAGGCTTACCATGCGGAACGGAACCTCTTTTCCCCGCCCCGAGAAAAGCAGGGTATCCTCCTCTCGGTAGCAGGGAGGCCGGGCTCCGCGAACTTCACCTGCGTGAAGAAGGTGGTCGTCTCGTTCATGCGAAACCTCGGGATCCGGTACGCCGGGGAGCTTCTCCTCGACGGAATGGACCGGACGCGGGACGTGCGGACGCTCCCCGGGACAAGGGAAGAAGTGGCACGCCTCGTGAAAAAGGCCCTCGGTGAATGAGGCCCGCAGGGCAGTCGTTTCAGAACGAGTGGGTGACGGCCGGGACGAGGAACTGGTCGTGGAACGTGACGGACCAGGCGTCCGGGAACCGTATCACGGTCGAGTCCGGGGAGAAATCAGGGTCGAGCAGCGGTGCTATGACCGAGGATTCGTAGCCGGCCTGCCCCCAGCTCAGGTTCACGGGGAGGGTCGCGAAGGTGAGGGAGGGGTCGTTCTCGACGACAGTGGCGAACCCCCGGACCCCGAAGGTCGTGGACCCCCCGGCGATCGAGAGGGTGGTCGTGTTCTGTCCCGTGCTCGCGGCAAAGATCCGCTCGACGTCCCGGGAAGGGTCGATCGCGCCGAGGAGGGAGAGGACCCCCTCGACGAAGGAGAGGTTGTACTCGAAGGTGACGGTGGCATCCCCGTTCCGGTCAACGACGATATCCAGGTACCGGGCATGGAGGGCAGCGGCTGGGGTCGCCGCGAGGAACCCGAGGACGAGGAGGAGGGTGAAGATCCGGACCCGGTGCATGCCTTCCCGATCACCGGGTTCGACGCCTGGTTCCATAACCTTTCTCCAAGCGGGAACCCCGGGAACCGGCGATCGGCAGGTTCATCCGTTTTGCGGAAGAAAGAAAAGGATCGTCATTATGAGCGGAAGAGCCAGGTTCCCCGTTTCCCTGACCGCGGCAGCTCTGCTTGCCTTTCCCCTCGTCGTCTCGGCAGCCCTCGGTGCCGGGATGCAGGTACAACCCGCCGCCATCGGGGACGGGAGCCCGATCTCCCTCTCCTTCGCGAACGTCACCGACGGGGATGTGCTCGCCGTGACCCTCGCAGCCTCGTTCCATGCGCCCTCTTCCCCGGCCTGGTTCAATGTCACCAACTGGAGGTACGCCTTCGGCATCCAGGGCGGGAACATCACCGTGACCGGTACGAACGTGAACCGGGTCATGCTCCTCTCGCGGGAAGGGACGACCATCCGGAGGGCCGAGAACACCGGCACCGGGAATATCCAGGTCATGCTCCCCGTCGAGATCCAGCCCGGGGTATACTACGATTACCGGGTGCTCTACGAGGTCCATGCCTCCGGTGACCCGGTGTCCATCACCATCGTCCAGCAGGGGACGAAGGCCGGCGCCGACGACTCCTCCTCGACGCCCTCGATTTTCGGGGTCGGTGAGGGGAACCTGACGATCAGCTCGACGGACAACGGGATCCCGGTCGGCATGGCGCAGGTCCTTGTCGGCTCGAACCTGCCCGTTCCCGTGCCTGAAAATACCACCGCCACCACCCCGGGTGTGCCCGAAACCACGGGGACCCCCGGGGCCTCCGGGACACCCCCGGCATCCCTCACACCCCCGGCGGTGACCGCGACCGGGCCCCCGACAACGGTCATGGTAACGGCAGCCCCTGCGGGGCAGACCCCCGCTCCCGGCCCGGTGGATACCCAGCCGCCTGGCTGGTTTTTCACCATGATCACCGGGTTTGCCCTTGTTATCATCGTCATCTCGGTCATCGCCGATTACCTGATCATGAGGGACTGAAACCGGCTCTCCGGCGACCCTCCGCCAATCGATGTCCTGAAGACAGGGCTATATCCCGGGAGGGCACCAGCTCCTCATCATGGATGAACAGGGAGGGGCCGACAGGGATTATGAGTCGTACCGGATCCTCGTCGGGCTCTGGGCAGGCGAGAACCCCGTCAAGACCGGGAAGCTCCTCGTGCTTTTCCTTGCCCAGGCGATCCTCGCAGCAGCGCTGGTCCTTGCAGGGGGGTTCACCCGGGGGAACTGGCCAGTCTGCCTGGCCGGTGCCGCCCTCTCGCTCGCCTGGATCCTCTCCCTCGGGAGGACAACCCTCTTCCAGGCGAGATGGAGACAGAAGATCCGGGAGCTTGCCCGGCGGTACCCTGGCGATCCCCGGTTCCAGGTGCTTGAACCTCCGGCAGGCCGGGTTGATGCGCCCCTCATCGTCCGGGCGGCAGGATCGGTGCCTTCAGCGTATTACCTCGTGGGGGCGCCGGTCGTATCCTTTCTCTGCTGGGTGGTTGCCCTCGTCGTACTCGCTGGTTGATCGAAGTGCCGGGGAGGCGGGGAGGAGAAGCCCGTCACGCGGCCGAGGCTCTTGATTCCTCACCCCGGAGCCAGGAGAGGACCCCGGCGATGGCGATAAAGACGAGCGAGATCCAGAGGGCCGCATCGATCCCCTGGATGAAGGCCTGGGACACGCCGCCCTTCAGGCTTGTCGTTCCGATGAAGACCTGGAAGGCGAGCTCCCTCGGGATCGAGGCCGCGGCGACCGCTATGGTGATGACGAAGCTCCCGAGGATGCCGATATTCTGCATCGTCCGGAGGAGCCCCGAGACACCGCCATAGGCACCCTGCGGGGCATGTGCCATCACGGCGCTGTTGTTTGCCGGGAAGAACATCGAGGTCCCGATCCCGGAGACCCCTGATGCGACGAGCACGAACCAGAACGGGGTATCGATCCGGAGGCTCAGGTAGAGCAGGGTGGCGAGAATGATCACCCCTGCACCGCCGGTGGCGATCCACCGGGCCCCGTACCGGTCCGAGAGCCGGCCCATCACGGGCGAGAGGAACGAGCCGGCGACGTAGCCGGGGATGAGGAGGAGGGCGGCATCGAGGGGCGAGAGCGCCCGGATGCCCTGCAGGTACATGGTGATCAGGAACACCACGGCGAGGTACCCGAGGGACAGGAAGAAGGCGGCCATGATGGAGTACCGGAGGATCCTGCTCCCCAGTGCAGAGAAGTCCATGAGGGGCCGGGTGGCCCGGATCTCGTAGAGGAAGAACGCGCCGAGGGCAGCGATACCGACAACGATGGACCCGATGTTCACGGGTGCGAGGTCCTCGGCGGCGAAGTCCACCGCGCCGAAGGAGATAAGGGTGAGGGCGATGCCGAGGAAGACCATGCCAGGGATGTCCAGCCGCTCGGCGACCTTCTCGTTGTCGGTGACGTACCGGAGGCCGAGAAGGGTCGCGGCGATACCGATGGGGAGGTTGATGAAGAAGATGTACTCCCAGCCGATGAAGGTCGTGATGACCCCGCCGAGGACGATCCCGAGCATCGCGCCGGTGGTCCACCCGAGGGAGATGAACCCGAAGGCGGTCCCCCTGCGGTGGGGCGGGAAGGTGTCAGCGACGATGGCCCCGCTGTTCGCCTGCATGAGGGACCCCCCGAGCGCCTGGATTCCTCGCGAGGCGATGAGCCCGTGGATAGTCGGGGAGAGGCCGCAGAAGAGCGAGCCGAGGGTGAAGATGCCGAACCCCGCGTTGAACATCCGGCTCCGGCCGTAGATGTCCCCGATCCTCCCGAGCTGGGTGGTGGTGACCGCCACGACGAGGAGGTAGATGAGGATCATCCAGAGGGTGGTGAGGAGGTCCGAGTGGAGGGCGTCGGCGATGGTCGGGAAGGCGAGGATGACGATGGTCGCATCGAGGGACCCCATGAGGGTACCGAGCATGAGCACCCCGAGGACCACCTGCTCCCTCCGCTCCATAAGCCTTCAGCTTGTATCCGTTCCTGTACTTGTAGTTGGCGATAATTCCAGCAGGGGAACCGGTAAGGGCCTCACCGGTGGATGCGGATCCAGAGGATGACGGGGACAAGGAAGTAGATGAAGACGCTCTCGTGGAACCCCGCGAGGGTGATGAGGAAACCGGCGAGCGAAAAACCAGGGATGACGAGCGTGCCCCCGGCTATACGCCGGATGATGGCAGGGTCGAGAGCGGGCACCACGAGCCGGTGGTCCCGGGTTGCGTACCGCCACCCCAGGTGATACAGGAGCCCGATGATGAGGAGGTGGATCTCGAAGACCCCGGCCGCGAGCCGGGAGCTGTAGAAGAACCCGGCGAGGGAGGAGGTGAAGGGCACGAAGGCGACAAACATGAGGGCGAGGATGTTCAGCCAGAGGAAGGTCCGGTCGATGGCCCGTATGTAGTGGAACTGGATATGGTGGCTCACCCAGAAGGCGGCGAGGATGAGGAAGGAAACCATGTACAGGAAGAAGTAGGGAACGGAGGCGACGAGGATCTGGTCCACCGGCATCTTCGAGAAGGTCTGGATGGAGATGGGGTACCCGACGCCGAGCACGAGGAGGGTCATCCCGAAGGCGAAGATTCCGTCGGTCAGGGATTCGATCCGGTTCTTGCCGAACTCGACACGGAAGACGCGGGTCCCTTCACCCTGCATGGTCCCGGATAGAGCACCGGTCATGAAAAAGGCGTCGACTGGACGGCAGCGGGAACAGGTTCACCCTCCGCCGTGCGCCCTGACGTGATCCCATGCCCGGTGGTACCGGGTGAACCGCCGGTCCTTCTCGTCGTAAATACCTCTCCCGGTCCGGCGGTACAGTTTCCGGTCCTCGCCGACCGGGCAGGCCCGTATGCAGAGCCCGCAGGGGGAGATGGACTTTCGGGCCAGCTCCTCGGACCGGACGGCGCAGGCATGTTTCTCCGTGAGGTCCTTCGGGTACTCGTCCTCCCCGAGCGCGTGAACGGGGCAGGCCGCCGTGCAACTCAGGCACCTCGTGCAGAGGTCCTCCTCCATCACCTTCCCCGGGGGAAGTTCTGCGGCGGTGAAGATCGAGGTGAACCGTACCCTCGGGCCGAACTCCGGGGTGAGGAGCATGTTGTTCACCCCGAAGGTCCCGAGGCCGGCGAGGTAGGCCGCGTGCCGGTGGGAGAAGAAGGCGACCGGCTTCTCCTTCAGGACCTGGATCGACCCGTACCCGTCCCTCGGCACGGGGAAGGATGGGAACCCCTTCCGGTTGAGGAAGGCAGCGATCCGGTAGGCGTTTGCATCGAGCAGGGAGTTCACCGTCCGGTACAGCTCGTGGTATGCAATCGAGGGGGCGGTCTCCACTACGGGAAGGAACACGGGCATCCCGATCACGACGACCGTCTCCGCCTCCGGGAATATGGCACGAGGGCGGTAGGGTGGCGGCACCCAGGGCTCGAACCGCGGGGTGTCCCAGGCGTCCGCGGGTGCAAACCCGACGAGGGCGATATCGAGCTGCCCGCACCGCCTGAGGAGCTCCTCGCCGACTGGGGTATCCATGGCATACCGTTCGCCCGGCGTGGTTAAATGGGTTTCCGGGCGGGGCACGCAGGACCGGAAGCTTCATGGCCCTGTGCCACGGGATTGTAAATCCGGAACACACCACCCCGGAGGCCCATGAAGGACAACAGGGATGTCGATCTCCCGGCCATCGCGCGGCATGCCATGGAGAAGTACGGGTTCGAGCCGCTGTTCCCCCTGTCGGTAGAGAGTGAGGTCGGAGGCATCACCGAGGCGAAGTTCCCCGACGGCCGGCTCCCTGCCCGGGACCTCCGGGGCCTCCTCTGGTCCTCCATCGACAACGAGGACTCGATGGACCTCGACCAGCTGGAGTTCTGCGAGCGGGGTACCGGGGGCGAGATCCAGGTGAAGGTCGCCGTCGCGGACGTCGACCTGTACGTGAAGAAACAGGCCCCGACCGACCGGCACGCCGCCCACAACGGGACCTCGGTGTACACGGGCATCGAGACCTTCCCCCTATTTCCCGACCGGCTCTCGAAGGGCATCACCTCGCTCCTCCCGGGCATGGACCGGATGGCAGTCGTCGTCGAGTACGCCGTTCTCCCCGGCGGTGACTTCCGGCCGGGGGAGGTCTACCGGGCCATCGTGAACAACAAGGCGAAGCTCGTGTACGAAGAGATCGGCGGTTGGTTCGAGGGTACCACCCCCCTGCCCCCCGTCGTCCGCGAAGTCCCCGGCCTCGAGGCACAGCTCCGGCTCCAGCTCGAGGCCTCGAACCTCCTCAAGGAATACCGGATGGCGCAGGGGGCGCTCGAGCTGGACACCCTCGAACCGAAGGCGATCGTGGTGGACGGGATGCTCCTCGACCTGACCGTCCCGAAAAAGAACCTCGCCGGGCACCTCATCGAGGACTTCATGATCGCCGCGAACGGGACCATGGTCGACCGGCTGGAGAAGGCGGGAATCCCCCTGATCCAGCGGGTGGTCAGGATACCGAAGCACTGGGACGGGATCGTCGAGACCGCCGCACTGTACCACGAGCACCTGCCCGACGAACCGGATGCAAAGGCCCTCTCCGATTTCCTCGTCCGGCGGAAGAAGGCCGACCCGGACCGGTTCCCCGACCTCTCGCTCACCATCGTGAAGCTCCTCGGCCGGGGCGAGTACCTCGCCCAGGCGCCCGGGCAGGCCCCCTTCGGCCACTTCGGGCTCGCCGTCACCCACTACACCCACTCCACCGCCCCGAACCGGCGGTACGTGGACCTCATCATCCAGCGGCTCGTGAAATCGGTCCTCGCCGGGGACCCGAGCCCGTATGCCCCGAAGGAGCTTGACGATCTCTGCGCATGGCTCACCGACCGGGAGCACGAGGCGAACAAGGTCGAGCGGTTCATGAGGAAGGCCGAGGCCGCGGTGCTCCTCCGGAACCGCATCGGCGAGACCTTTGATGCCATCGTCACGGGGGCCATCGAGCATGGGACCTACGTGCGCCTGCTCACCCCGCCGGCTGAGGGCAAGGTGGTGAAGAACGAGCGGGGGCTCAAGGTCGGGCAGGAGGTCCGGGTCCGG
>DATJPK010000133.1:0-22957 GCA_035506435.1 Methanomicrobiales archaeon | reverse complement strand
ATCCACCTTCGCCGCATTTTCCCGGTCCCCGAGGTACTCAAGGAGCATCGCGGCGCTCCTTACCGCCGCAACGGGATTCGCCGTGTCCTTCCCGGCATGCTTCGGGGCGCTCCCGTGGACCGGTTCGAAGAGGGCGTGCCGATCCCCGATATTTCCCGAGGGGAGCATGCCGAGCCCCCCGACGAGGTATGCCGCTACATCGGAGAGGATGTCCCCGAACATGTTCTCGGTCACGATGACGTCGTACTCCCCCGGATGCACGAGGACGTCGAGGCAGAGGGCGTCGATGAACTTCTCCCGGAGCGGGACGCCCTCCTCCTTTGCCACGGCGATGCAGGTGTCCCGGAAGAGGGTGTCGGCCTTGAGGACGTTTGCCTTGTGCCCGACGGTCAGGTGCCTCCTGCCCTTCGCAAGACCGCAGGCGAACCGGGCGATCCGCTCGCTCCCCTTCCGGGTAATGACGCGGACCGTCGTGGCCCTCTCAGGCCCGACCTCCTCCACCCCGGCATACAGGCCCTCGGTGTTTTCGCGGACGATCACGATATCGGCCGTATTCCCCTTCACCGGCCTCACGTTCGCGTAGAGATCGAGCTCCTTCCTCATCCTGACGACGACGCTCCGGTACTCCGGATCGGGAGGGGTTGTCACCGCGCCGAACAGGATGGCATCCACTTCCTTCAAAGAGGCGATGTCGGCGGAGGTGATCGCCTCCCCGGTCCTCTCCCACCTGCCATAGCCCACCTCGACGGGAAAGAACCCGAGATCCGGCCGGACCGTGGCGAGGACGTCCCTGGCGATCGGGATCACCTCCTTCCCGATTCCGTCCCCTTCAATGACTGCGATCTGCGGCATGCGCCCTCCAGCCCCCGGCGACCTTTCTTACCGTGTCGGCAATCGTCCAGGGGCCTGCTCCCCAGTGGACGATGCCACCGAACCGGCCCCGGAACTCCCTGACCCCTTCCCGTTCCCCACGGCAGCACCGGGCGATGAACGGCTCCTCCCCGATCGATTCGAGGGGGCAGATTTCCTCGATTGTGGCCTCCTCCACGCCGCACTCACGAAGGATCTGGGCACCTGTCATGCACCCTGCCACCTTCTCCCCCTTCCGGACCCGGTCGGAATCGAGGGAATGGGAGAACCCGGCAGCCCGGCAGGGGTAGACGTCGGCACCGGTGTCCCGGATGTCCCTGACATGGTGCACGAAGGAGACCGAAAGATCGCCGAAAAGGCCGTCGCGTTCCAGCTCCTTCACCGTCGCCGAGAGGTGCGGCCTCGGGGGCGGGACGACGTCGTAAAGATGGATGGCGAGGAGCGAGGCGGGATCGGGATCGCAGACGAAGGTGGTATGCTCGTCGAGTCCCCGGAAGATGGTACAGCGGCGGCCCGATGCCGCGGCGAGCATGATGAGATGTGCCCGGTCATGGAGGTTCACCGGATCCGGGTGCCACGCGACGTCCTTTCCCTTCGCGACCGGGCGGAGGGAGGCAACCCCGCGCATGGGGCCGTGGCCGCCGGGCTGCTGCTCCACCTCGAAGATCTCGGACCCGCGAGGCCCCTCACGGATCAGGTACCGGGTGAGGAAGTAGACCCGGTCGCCGCAGGGCCTCCCGGTATCGACCCCGACCTGCTTGCAGTGTTCGGGAAAGATCACCGGCGGTTCCTCCAGTAGGGGATGAGGCCCCCCGCCCTGAGGATTTCGAGCATCCTCGGCGAGAGAGGCCTCGCAGTGCACCGCTCGCCGTCCACCTCGGCCCATCCCTCCTCGAGGTTGAACCTGACCCTCGCCCCCTCCCGGCAGGAGACCGGGCATTCGACGAGGGGGAGGCCGATGTTGATGGCGTTCCTGAAGAAGATCCGGGCGAAGCTCGGGGCGATAACCGCAACGACGCCCGCGGCCTTCAGGGCGATGGCCGCCTGCTCCCGGGAGGACCCGCAGCCCATGTTCGACCCGGCGATGACCACCGTTCCCTTCAGCCGGCCGGCGAGTGAGGGGTCGAGGTCCTCGAAGACGTGCGCCGCCCAGAGGTTCCGGTCCTTGGTCCGGAGGTAGCGGCCCGCGATGATCCGGTCGGTGTCCATGTCGCGGCCGACGCAGACGGCCCTCCCCTCACCGTACATCGCCGGCCTCCGGGACGGTGACTACGCCGTGGAGGGCCGAGACCCCCGCGGTCGCGACCGAGGAGAGAAGGATCTCCCCGCCGACTCCCATCCGGTTCGTGAAGTTGCGGTTCGCGGTGGAGAGGCAGACCTCCCCCTCGCCGAGCACCCCCATGTGGGCCCCGAGGCAGGGCCCGCAGCCGGGGATACCGACGACGCATCCCGCGGCGAGGAGGGTCTCCACGATCCCCCTCCGGGTCGCCTCCCTGAGCGTCTGCTGCGATGCCGGGACGACGATGGTCCTCACCCTGACCTCCTTTCCCCGGAGGATCCGGGCCAGCCGCTCGAGGTCCCCGAGCCTCCCGTTCGTGCAGGTGCCGACGAAGACCTCGTCCAGGTGCGTGCCTGCGAGGGCCGAGACCTCCTGTACCCGGTCCACCCGGTGATGGCTCGCGATGAGCGGCGGGAGACCGGCGAGGTCGATTTCCATCTCCTTCGCGTACATGCACTCCTCGTGAGCCTGGGGCTCTGCCTCCTGCCCGAAACCCGCCAGGTACCCGGTCGTGACCTCGTCGGCGTAGAAGAGCCCCGCCTTCGCCCCGGCCTCCACCGCCATGTTGGAGCAGGTGAGCCTCCCGTCCATCGGGACCCCTGCCACCCCGTCGCCGATGAATTCGAGGGCACGGTAATTCGCCCCGTCCATACCGAGGTCCCGGACATAGGCGAGGGCGAGGTCCTTCGGTTCCGCGGCGCCCGTGAACTTCCCCGAGATCCGGATCGCGATGGTCTCGGGGACCCGGAACCAGGTCGCCCCCGAGGCCCATATCGCCGCCATGTCCGTTGCACCGACGCCTGTTGCAAACGCACCAAAGGCCCCGAGGGTACAGGTGTGAGAGTCGGCCCCGACCACCACCTCGCCGGGGAGCACGATTCCCTCGGCAAGGAGCTGGTGGCAGATCCCTTTCCCGATCTCGGAAAAGTGGAGGCCTCTTGCCTTTGCAAACGCACGGAGCTCTGCCTGGAGGGTCGCGGTGGTGCTGTTGTTCGCGGGCGCAATATGGTCAAAGAACAGGTAGGTCCGCTCCGGGTTCCTGACCGACTCGCAGCCCATCTCGCAGAATGCCTCCCGGGTGAGGACCCCCGTGCCATCGTGGGCAAAGGCCCGGTCCACCTTCACGTCGACGTAGGTCCCTGCCGGCCCCCCGAGGATGCGCTCCGAGAGGGTGGCCATCAGGACTGCCCCTTCTGCACGTTCTTGACGAGCTCGAGCAGGATTTCGTCGGTGATGGTGCACTTGTGCTCGCTGTACACCTTGACCTTGTCCAGCACGCTGCAGAGCTGTGCGTCGGAAAGGTTGTAGCCGAGCCTCACCACCTCGTGTTCGAGCGCATGGCGTCCCGAGTGCTTGCCGAGGATAAACCGCCGCTCCCTCCCGACGAGTTCGGGGGGGACGAACTCGTACGTGAGGGGGTCCTCGAGGATGGCGGCGATATGGATCCCGCTCTCGTGGGCAAAGGCGTTCTCCCCGACGATCGCCTTCGTCTTTGCCACCGGGATCCGGGAATAGGTCTCCACGAGCTGCGAGAGGCGCTTCATCGGGGTCAGGTTGTACCGTTCCACGCCGCCCTTCAGCCGGCAGGCAACGAGCACCTCCTCGAGGGCTGCGTTCCCTGCCCGCTCCCCGATCCCGTTTACCGTCGTGTGCAGCTGGAAGGCACCCGCCTCCGCGGCCGTGATGGTGTTCGCGGTTGCACATCCGAGGTCGTCGTGGCAGTGGATGCACAGGGGTTTCTCTGTCCAGGTCGCCATCTCCTCGACAACGGCCCTCACCTGGAGAGGGGTGAGGAACCCCACGGTATCGGCAAAGGAGAGCAGGTCGGCACCGTGGGCGGCCCCCTGCGTGAAGACCTCCTTCAGGAAGGCGGGATCGGTCCGGGATGCATCCTCAGCGGCGAACCTTACCTGGAGGTCGTGGTCGTGGGCGAACTCGACCATGGAAAGGGCTCCGGCGAGGACCTGCTCCTTCGGCTTCCGGTACTTCGTCCTGATGTGCAGGTCGGAGGTCGCGATGAAGATCGAGACCATGTCCACCCCGCAGTCGATGGCCGCCTCGACGTCCTCCTTCCGTGCCCGGGCAAGGCAGCAGATCCTCGCCGAAAGGCCCATGTTCGAGATGGCGGTGACGCACTGTTTCTCGTAGGCGGAGGTGATGGGAAAGCCCGCCTCGATGACCTCGACCCCGACCTGGTCGAGGACCTGGGCGATGTTCATCTTCTCTTCCCGGGTGAAGGAGACGCCCGGCGTCTGCTCGCCGTCCCGGAGCGTCACGTCGCAGATCTCAACATCCCACGCGTTCATACGATTCCCCCTCGGGGCAGTCCACCTCGATGACCATGGTCCTCGTCTCCTTCCCCTTCCTGAGCAGGAGAGGGAGGTTCCGGTGATCGGCCGGGACGACGAGCGGGCGGGCCCAGGCAAGGTAGGGCACCGGGTCGAATCCCTGCTGGCCGCCGGTCATCCCGAGCCGGTTGTTCTTGAGCACGATACAGAGGAGCGGGAGCTTTTTCTCGTAGGCATCCGCCAGGGCATTCAGCCCTGAGTGGAGCAGGGCATAGTCCCCGCAGATGGCGATCCCCGTCGACCTCGCGGCAACGCCGATGGACGAGCCGAGCCCGTATGCCGCGACACCCACCCGGTAGGGCGGGTTCATGGCAAGGACGGAGCAGCCCATGTCACACACCGCCCGGAGCCCTTTTTCGCTGAGAATCCCGACGACGCGTTTGAACGGGCAGGACGGGCAGAAGGTCCGGTAATGCCCGCGGGCCCGGAACCGTTCGGGCTCGCCGGGATCGACCGGGGGTTCAAGGGCACGATGCTCCGCGAGGAATGGCCGGCCCAGTTCCGCGACCCGGGAAAGCTGCCCGGGTCCGCCGGGGGGCGGGTAGACGGTCACGGCATGGTTCGGGGCCCCGTCACCGGCGCCACCGGCCGATACCCCTCCCCGCCGGCCGAGGAGGTTCAGCGGGTTCTCCCTTGACCAGCGGAAGAGGTCCCGGGTCCCCCGGTCGGCGGCCATTGTCCTCCCCCGCATCGTGAGGTCGGGGTCGGCGAGCGAGCCGGCATGGTTCCTGCGATCAACGAGTTCCGGGTCGGCCTCGCCCTCGAGGACCGGCGTGGTGACCCGGACGATGGCGACCCTCGAGAACCGCTCCGAGGCCCTGAATGCCTCCTCGACAGCCGCGGCGCAGGTCTCCCCGTCCGGTTCAAGCACCGGGACCTGCGCAAGCTCACCATAGTAGCGGGAGTCCTGCACGTTCTGGGAGCCCTGCGCCTCGGTGTCGTCGCCGGCGATTACGACCACCCCGGCCCGGAGCCCCTGGGTCGTGGCGTTCACGAGCGGGTCGGCGCAGGCGTTCAGCCCAACGTTTTTCAGGACAATTGCGCTCCTCCGCCCTGCAAGCGAGTCCCCGAGGGCATACTCGAGGCCCACCTTTTCGTTCACGACGAGCTCCGCCCCGAGCTCGTTCGCGAGGCCGGTGACGGGATGGCCCGGGACCGTGTAGAACCGGTCGGCCGAGTTCCTGATCGCCCGTGCAAGGACCAGCTCGCCCTTCATGTGTCCCTCCCGGGCACAAGGTCGCACCCCGTGCACGCCGTGCACATGGTCCGTGCCTTCCGGGTGTCGAGCCCGTGCCGGCGGAGTGCCTTTTCCAGGATGTCACAGACCCTGAGGATCCGATCTGCCGACGGCCTCGGGACCGCGGCAAGCTCGGCGGACGGGTTCAGCGGCCTGAGGACGGGGATGACCCCCATGGAAGTGAGATCCCCGATGACCCTCTCTAATTCTGCATCCGTCTCCCCGAGGCCGAGGATGATGTTCGAGTAGACGTTTCCCTTCCCGAAGAGTTTCACCGAATCCCTGAGAGCCTTCCGGATGGCCTCGTAGTCAAGGCCGGGGCACATCTTCGCAAACAGCTCCGGGGTAGCTGCCTCAAGGTTCCATTTCACCTCCGCAACGCCGAGGTCGTGGAGCTTTTGCGGGGTTTCCGGTCCCGGGTAGATGGAGACCCCGATGGGCTTCCCAAGGGGTACGAGGCGTTTCACCAGCTCGAGGACCCGCCGTTCCTCTGCCTCGACGGAGCCCGAGACCCCCGAGGTGATGGAGATGGCATCAACACGGTCGAGGACCTCCCTGACCCGGGCCTCGATGGCTTCCGGGTCCTTGGTGCCTCCCGCGAGAAGCGGGACCGTGCAGTACCGGCACCGGTAGATGCAGTTCTCGCTCACGTTGACGTATGCCTGGCGCGGGCAGTGAAGACCTGCGGGTTCGAGCTGCCCCTCGATCTCCATATCCCCGAGCAGGACAGTGGTCCTGCCCTTCCCATGGTGGCGGAGCCGGGCCGGCCCCCTGTGACCGATGGAGAGGCGGACCCTGCGGCCATCCTTCGAGAAGAAGACCGACCCTTCGCCACCGGCGGTAGGGCCTGCCGTCGAGCGGGAGATGTATTCCGCGCAGGACTTTCCCTCAAGGCGCACCGTGCCCGCCGCGAGCAGTTCCGCCTTCACCCGTTTCCAGTCCATGCAGTGAGCGCCTCGTCGTAGTCCGTGTAAAAGGGGATGGCCGCGACGGCCCCGATCTTCCCCCTCCCGTCCATCACGATCTCCACCCGGTCCCCGGCTGCCTCCTTCAGGTCGGAATCAGTCACCTCTCCCCGCTTCACCTTCCTCGCGAACGGGAGGAGGAACGAGGGGTCGAACCCCCGGTAGACCGCCATGCCGGTCTTATCGGAAAGGGTGTACTTCCCGAGCAGCCGGTGGAACCGGCTGACAAGGCCTGCCGGATCAGCGCTTGCGAACTCGCAGACCGTTGCGACGCAGTTCTTGGTCCGGTAGGGGACCGGGAAGAGCTGGACGAGGGTATGAGACAGGTACCGCGACCGGTCATCCTCTACCGCCTTCGCGATGTTGTGGGCGAGGGTCCAGGTTGCCCCCTCTTCGGCAGTATCGGTGTCGTCGATCCCGATGAGCACCCGTTCCCGGAGGGGGAGCCATACCGTGGAACCGGCGACCTTCCCTCCGCCGGAAGGATCGGTCAGGCACCGGGTCACCCCTTTCGCGGTCGACCGGCAGATGGAAGCCCCGACGCCGCCGCCGCCGAGGCCGATATAGGTCACCGCGATCTCATTCCCCTCGACCCTCGCCTCCGAGATCCCGGCTGCAAAGGTCGAACCGGCAAGATCGAGCGGGGTTTTACCGGTTTTCAGGACATAGCGGGTGGTCGCCCCCACGGTCCGTGCCGATTCCACGAGCGGGCTCTTCCGGTAGTGGTGCCTCGCCCACATGGCCCCGCCGACGCAATCAAAGAACTCGATGACCTCGACCCGGGCGCCGGAATGGTCCGCGATCCCGACGATCTGGGGGTAATGGATGACGTAGGGCTCGGTGATCCGATCCATGGGGACTCCGGATTTTTATGAACGAAATTCTCGTTAACAAAATAATCGTTCATAATAATATAGTTAATCTTTTGTTCGGCGGGCCTGCCGGCGGAGGGAAAAATGGTAAAATCAGAGAATGGAATGGAGCTTGAACTGGTGGGGGCCGAGCTTGCCGCCATAGTTACCGGCACTGATCACTTTGACGCCGGGCACCTTGCAGGCAGCCCTGATCCCTGCCCGCATCGCAGCCTCGATGGCCTTTGCGTCCACTCCATCGATGACCAGCTCGTAGATGGCCCCGATCCCTGCCGGGACCTTGGTGTCCGGAACCTTTTCCCGGAGCGTGGGGCAGTACGCCTCGTTCGTGGAGGCCTTCATGAACTTCGCATACTTCTTCGAGCCGACCTTGGAGCCGCTCGCCACGATCCCGCCCGGGAAGGAGAGGATCGCGCCCCTTACCGAATCGATGGCCTCTGCGGCCACCTCGGCTCCCACGAGGGCCGCCATCTGGTTTTCGCCCATGATGAAGAAGTTACCGCCGGCGACGCCCTTCACCACCCCGAACTCCTCCTCGGTGATGAACTCGCCCTCCATGATCGGGATGGCCCAGCAGGACCGGTCCCCGACCTTCACCTGGTGCTCGAACCCGTCGCCGAAGAAGTGGAGCTTCACGGGCAGCTTCTCGGGGGCGTCGGTGATCCCGTTGAAGGTGGCCGTCGTCGGGGCGGTGAGGATGCACTCCCCGATCCGCTCGATGAGCTGTTCCTTCAGCTTGTCCTTCTTGGGGTTGCAGATGAGGATGGCGTAGCCAGGTCTCCCGTCCGGGGTCTCCTCGGGCCGCATATACGAATCGATGCCCGCCTCTGCCGCGCACCCGATGCAGGAGGTCGCAAAGCCCGTCGCCTCCGTCGCAGCCTTTAACGCCCAGCTGCGGGTCGCTGCGGTCACGATAACGCGCGAAACGAAGATCGGGAATGCCTCTGCATAGGTATCGTCAATTTTGACGCCATTTATCTCCAAAATTCTTCACCTCTGTTCACCACCAGATTCTCCGGTTCCGCTCAAGAATGTTGCCATTTGATCTCTTTTTACCGGAAAAATGGAGTGGAAATACCACTGCTACATATCCTTAATAAGGCCCGGGATCAAAAATAATTTACAGTCTTCTGGGAGTCTGTGCAGGGACCCCATCAGGAACACGGGTGCCGGCGATTTTTCAGAAGATTTAATTACCGGCTTCGACCACCTGATGGTGATCGATTTTCCAATCGATAGAGCTGGTGCGTGCAAACATGGCATTCGCAGTACACGTCAATCTGGACCGATGTACCGGTTGTAACAACTGCGTCGTTGCATGCCCCGTGAACGCATTGGAGCTCCACACGGTGGATCCCGTTACCAAGGAAAAGATCTACCGGGTGAAGGATGGAAGGGCCGTCACGCTCGACGTGAAGGCAGAGCTCTGCGCCGGATGCGGCGTTTGCGTTGAGGCATGCCCGTACGATGTTATCCGGTTGAAAGGACGCTGGGAGGCTGGTTCAAAGCCGACCGTTGTGTATGTGATGGAGTGAAGTGAGAATGACCCTGTACCCGAAGTTTTCCAAGAGGCTCGAGTTCCAGAAGGATGGCAAGAAGATCATCCAGGAACAGAAGCTGCTCCAGACCACGAACAACCTGGTTCTCAATGCAGATGTGTGTACTGGCTGTGGCATCTGCATCGAGGCCTGCCCCGAGGAGGCCATCAAGTGGGGCCCGGTCGGGGCCGTGCGGCGTGGCGCGGTGGACTACGCGGCCCCCGTCGAGATCGACGAGGTCAAGTGCTCGTACTGCGGCGTCTGCCCGACCATGTGCCCGTTCTCGGCGCTCACCCTGACGATTGACGGCGTGGAGCGGTACCCCATCATCGAGAAGGAGGGCTTTCCCCAGTACGACCAGGTCTCGAAGATCGACGACGAGAAGTGCGTGAAGTGCACCGTCTGCGAGGACGTCTGTCCCCGGGACGCCATCAAGCGGGACGTCCCGCTCTTCGAGGGAGCGAGCAAGGAAGGCAAGGAACGCCAGACGGCTATCAGGTCCAAGACCCAGTTCAAGGTCGACATGGAGAAGTGCACGGTCTGCGGTATCTGCGGCTACCTCTGCCCGGCCATCACCGTGAAGAGGAAGCCCTTCACCGGCGAGACCGGGAAGGTCGAGGCCGTGGCCGACGCAAAGACCGGGCTCCCCTGGGACGAGACCAAGTGCGACGCCTGCAAGGTCTGCGTCGAGGCCTGTCCCGAGGAGTGCATCACCGTCGAGCGGACCGTCGAGAGCGACAAGATCCAGGGCAAGGTGGACATCGACAACGACCTCTGCTGCACCTGCACCTGGTGCAGCCGGAACTGCCCGACCGAGGCCATCACCGTCGAGAAGCTCTTCGACGGCGATATCGAGTTCTTCCCCGAGAAGTGCCCGTCGGGATGCTCCACCTGCGTCGAGGTCTGCCCCTGTAACGCGATTTACCTCCCGACCCCGCCCCCGGCAGCCCAGATGAAGGGCCAGCAGGAGGCAAAGATCGCGGTGAACAAGGACCTCTGCATGTTCTGCGGGGCCTGCGTCGCGGCCTGCCCCGGCGAGGACATCATCATGCTCCAGAGAAAGAGCATCCGGTTCAAGGGCAAGGAGACGGACCTGTTCAAGAAGATCGAAGAGAAGCTCTTCACGAAGCGCACCTCCAAGGTTAAGGAAACCGTCCAGCCCGGAGAGGTCCAGGTCAAGATGCTCGGGAAGACGTGAGGTATCACCATGGCAAAGGCAAAAGGTTACTCAGATCCGAAACTCGAGGCAAAGCTCCAGGACCGGTACTACTACCGGGAGTACAGCCACCCTGACTTTACGAAGAAAGTGCATGACCTCGCCCGCACGGTGAACCACATGTGCTACCAGTGCGGGACCTGCACGGGCTCGTGCGTCTCCGCACCGCGGTCCTCCTACCGCATCCGGCTCTTCATGAGGAGGCAGGTCCTCGGCCTGGAAGACGAGGCCCTCACCGACCCCGACCTCTGGCTTTGCACCACCTGCTACAGCTGCACCGACCGGTGCCCCCGCGACATCGCCCCGACGGACGTCATCATGGCGATGCGCAACTTCGCGTACCAGCGCGGCATCGTCCCGGTCAATTTCTTAAAGACCGTGCAGCTCATCTACCAGTCCGGCCACGGTGTGCCTAACAACGATGTGAACCGGGCCGTGCGGACCAAGATCGGGCTCCCCAAGGACCCGCCCACGACCCACGCGTATCCCGAGTTCCTCCCCGGCATCCGGCAGATCCTGGACCACTGGAAGGTCAAAGAACAGGCTGATAAGATCGTCGCGGAGGCTGAGAAGCATGGCTGAGGCCAAGGGACACGACTATGCACTCTTCCTCGGGTGCATCGCCCCGAACCGGTACCCGGGGTGCGAGGCATCTGCCATCAAGTGCAGCAGGAAGCTCGGTATCAACCTCCATGACATGAAGGGCGCAAGCTGTTGCCCGGCACCAGGCGCATTCGGCTCTATCGATCTCAATGTCTGGTACGCCATGGCGGCACGCAACGTGGTCATCGCCGAGAAGATGGGCATGGACATCGCGCTCGAGTGCAACGGGTGCTACAAGTCCATCTACGAGGTGAACGAGAAGCTGAAGCACCACGACGAGCTCAGGGACATGGTGAACGAGGTCTTAAAGACCGTCCCCGACCCCACGGACCCGACAAAGAAGGGCACCATGGAGTTCAAGGGCACCATCGACGTGTTCCACCTCGTCGAGCTCTATGCAGACCCGAAGATCTGCGGGCCGGACAAGATCCGGGAGAACGTGGTCAGGCCCCTCACCGGGACCCGGATCGGCGTCCACTACGGCTGCCACCTCATCAAGCCGAAGAAGGAGCGGCACCTCGGCGATACCGAGAACCCCATGTGGATCGAGGAGCTCGTGGCGGCCCTCGGCGCAGAGCCGGTCCAGTACCGGAAGAAGATGCAGTGCTGCGGCGCAGGAGGCGGCGTCCGGGGCTACGACCTCGTCCATGCCCTGGACATCACGAACGAGAAGCTCATCAACCTCCACGAGGCAAAGGTGGACGCGGTGACCGAGTCCTGCCCGTTCTGCCAGCTCCAGTTCGACCGCGGGCAGATCGAGATCAAGGAAAAGTTCGGCAAGATGTGGGGCCTACCGGTCCTCCACTTCAACGAGCTGCTCGGCCTCGCGTTTGGCATGAGCCCTGCCGAGCTCGCCCTCGATATGCACGCCATCCCTGTCGACCCCTTCTTAAAGAAGATCCTGTGAGGTGCGAAGATGGCTGAAGCAAAAGGAAAGGCAAAGGCAAAGGAAACCAAGGAAGCCAGGGAAACCAAGGAAACCAAGGCACCGGCGGCCTCCCCGGCGGCGCCACAGAAAGCACGGATCGGCGTCTTCGTCTGCCACTGCGGTACGAATATCGCGGGTTCGATAGACGTAAAAGGGGTCGTGGAATATGCAAAGACCCTTCCCGACGTGGCATATGCCGAGGACTACCAGTATGTCTGTTCCACCCCCGGGCAGAAGATCATCGAGAAGGCGATCAAGGAGAAGAAGCTGACGGGAACCGTCGTCGCGGCCTGCTCGCCGCGGCTCCATGAGCCGACGTTCCGCCGGGCTACCGCGGAAGGCGGCCTGAACCCCTTCAGGTTCGAGATGGCCAATATCCGCGAGCAGAACGCCTGGGTGCACATGCATGACAAGGAGTCTGCGACGGACAAGGCAAAGGACGCGGTGAGGATCGCCGTTGCGAAGGCAGCGCTCCTCCAGGATCTTACCCCGAAGAGCGTGACGGTGGAGAAGACCGCCCTCGTCGTAGGAGCCGGGATTGCCGGCATGCAGGCCGCGCTTGACCTCGCAAACGCGGGGATCAAGACCTACCTCGTCGAGAAGCTCCCGACCATCGGCGGGAGGATGTCCCAGCTCGATAAGACCTTCCCGACCCTTGACTGCTCCCAGTGCATCCTCACCCCGAAGATGGTGGATGTCGGGAGAGCCCCGAACATCAACCTCATGACCTACACCGAGGTTGATGCGGTCGAGGGGTTCATCGGGAATTTCGATGTCACCCTCCGGAAGAAGGCGCGCGGGGTCCTCTCGACGGATGAGGCCGAGGCCAAGGGAATCGTCGGCGGTGGCTGCAACGGCTGCGGCGACTGCGAGCCGGTCTGCCCGGTCATCAAGCCCAACCCGTTCGAGATGGGGATGAAGCCCCGAAAGGCCATCTATATCTACCACCCCCAGGTGGTGCCTCTCCTCTACACCGTTGACTTCGACACCTGCATCAAGTGCGGGCTCTGCGTCACCGCGTGCGGGGAGAAGAAGGCCATCGACCTCGAGATGAAGGACGAGCTCGTCAAGCTCAAGGTAGGGACCGTTGTCCTCGCTCTCGGGTACGATATCTTCCCGGTCGAGAAGAAGCGCGAGTGGGGCTACCAGCAGTTCGAGAACGTGGTCACGAGCCTCGAGTTCGAGCGGCTCATCTGCGCCTCGGGCCCGACCGGCGGGCACCTCATCCGCCCGTCCGACGGCCAGACTCCGAAGCGGGTTGCCTTCGTGCTCTGTGCCGGATCCCGGGACAACACCGGCATCGGGAAGCCCTACTGTTCCCGGTTCTGCTGCATGTACTCCCTGAAGCATGCCCACCAGATCATCGAGAAGATCCCCGGGGTCATCCCGTATATTATGTACATGGACATCCGGTCCTTCGGGAAGATGTACGAGGAGTTCTACTACCGGATCCAGGACGAGGGCGCGAAGTTCATCCGCGGGCGGGTGGCAAACATCCTCGAGGACAAGGCGACGAAGAACCTCCACGTCTATGCCGAGGACACGATGCTCAACCGGCCCATCGACCTCGAGGTGGACATGGTGGTCCTCGCGGCCGCCGTCCAGCCCGCCTCGGACACCGACCGGACCCGGAAGCTGTTCGGGGTGTCCTGCTCCCAGGACGGGTGGCTCCTCGAGGCCCACCCGAAGCTGAACCCCTGCGGGACCACGACGGCAGGTGTCTTCGTGGCCGGGGTCTGCCAGGGCCCGAAGGACATCCCGGACACCGTGGCGCAGGCCGAGGGGGCCGCGTCGGCGGCGTCCATCCCCATCCACATCGGGAAGGTGGAGCTCGAGCCCTACTTCGCCCAGTGTATCGAGGAGAAGTGCGCCGGCTGCGGGATGTGCGTGAACCTCTGCCCCTACTCGGCGCTCTCGCTCGTCGAGAAGGAAGGCGGGAAGAAGGTCATGCAGGTCACCGAGGCCAAGTGCAAGGGCTGCGGCACCTGCGGAGGCTTCTGCCCCGGCGGTGCCATCTGGATGCAGCACTTCGCGACCCCGCAGGTCGTTGCGCAAATTGACGCCTTCCTCACGGGGGGTGCGAAGTAATGGCAGCACCTGACGGCTGGAAGCCGAAGATCCTCGGGATCGTCTGCAACTGGTGCTCCTACGCGGGGGCCGACCTCGCCGGGAGCGCCCGCACCCAGTACCCGCCCGACATCCGGATCGTGCGCCTCATGTGCACCGGGCGGGTCGACCCGCTCTTCATCATGAAGGCATTCATGGACGGGGCGGACGGCGTGCTCGTGTCAGGCTGCCACTTCGGCGACTGCCACTACCTCGAGGGGAACTACAAGGCCGCGAAGCGGATGTTCCTCTTGAAGAGCGTATTGAAGGACCTGGGCATCGAGGACAAGCGCCTCCGGATGACCTTCGTATCGGCATCCGAGGGGGCGAAGTGGGCGAAGGTGGTCGAGGACGTGGTCAAGACCATCAATACCCTCGGCCCGAGCCCCATCGCCGCGTTCTCGAAGTAACGGAGTGGTCCGCTTGGCAAAGATCCAGTTGAACCTCATCAGCGGGCGGACGATCCAGCAGGGCGTCGCCATCGAGGGGGGCAAGGAGAAGCCCTCCTACCGCGACGCCTGCGGGATCATCGAGCTCGATGCCGAGGATTTCAGTAAGCTCGGGATTTACCGGAACACGAACGTCCGGGTCACGAGCGCCTACGGGACCGTCATCGTGAAGGCGGTCGACGCCACCCAGGGGCCCCACCCGGGCCTCGGGTGGATCCCCATGGGTCCCTGGGCAAATTCCATCGTGAATCCGAACACCTATTCCACCGGCATGCCGACCTTCAAGGGCACACCCGTCGAGGTCGAGCCCGCGCCGAACGAGACGGTCCTCCTCGGGATCGAGCTCGTGCAGAAGGCCTGCCGGGCTGAGACCTGAGAGGTGGTATTCGTTGACACAGTTCATGCAAGAAGTTATCAGCCCGTTCCCGAGCTCACCAAAAATGCTTACCGGGCAGAAATCTGAGGGGTGATCTCGTTGACCAAGACAGTAACAGACGTGATCTGCCCGTTCTGCGGGACCCTCTGCGACGACATCGAGGTGGTGCTCTCCGATGACGGCAAGAAGATCGTGGAGGTCATGAATGCCTGCGCCATCGGGAACGAGAAGTTCCACCACTCGCAGGCGGCCGACCGTCCGAAGCGGCCCCGGATGCAGCAGCCCGACGGGAGCTACAAGGAGGTAAGCTACGACGAGGCCGTCGAGTTTACCGCGCAGATGTTCGCAAAGTCGAAGAAGCCCCTCATGTACGGCTGGTCCTCGACGAACTGCGAGGCACAGTCCGTCGGCCACCAGATCGCCGAGCTGACGGGGGCCGTCGTGGACAACACCGCCACGGTCTGCCACGGGACGACCCTCATCGCCGTCCAGGACGTGGGCATCCCGAGCTGTACCCTCGGGGAGATCAAGAACCGGGCCGACCGGATCATCTACTGGGGCTGCAACCCGGCCCATGCCCATCCCCGGCACATGAGCCGGTACTCCATCTTCCCCCGCGGGTTTTTCACGGGGAAGGGACAGGCGAGCCGGAAGGTCATCGTCGTCGACCCGCGGCCGACCGACACCTCCAACATGGCGGACTACTACTACCAGGTGGAGCAGGGCAGGGACTACGAGCTCCTCCAGGCCTTCAGGACGGCCCTCCACGGGCACCCGCTGCCCGACACGGTGGCCGGCATCCCCAAGGAGAAGATCTACGAGGGCGCCGAGGTCATGAAGAGCGGCCGGTTCGGGATCATCTTCTTCGGTATGGGCGTGACCCAGACCCTGTCCAAGAACCACAACATCGACGCCGCCATCATGCTCACGAAGGACCTGAACGAGTTCTCGAAGTACAGCATCATGCCGATGCGGGGCCACTACAACGTCACGGGCTCCGGCGAGGTGCTGGGCTGGCAGTTCGGGTTCCCCTACGCGGTCGACCTTTCGAGGGGCATCGCCCGGTACAACCCCGGGGACACCACGAGCAACGACCTGCTCCGGCGGGGCGAGGTGGACGCGGTCTTCGTGATCGCAAGCGACCCCGGGGCGCACTTCCCGATCAGCTCGGTGAAGAAGATCGCGAAGCTCCCCTCGGTCGCCGTTGACCCGCACTTCACCCCGACGACCGAGATCTGCAAGCTGCACGTCCCGGTCGCCTTCGTCGGGATCGAGTGCGGCGGGAACGCCTACCGGATGGACAACGTCCCCATCGACACCCGGAAGGTCGTTGAGCCTCCGGAGGGCATGCTCACCGACGAGCAATTCCTGGAGAAGGTGCTCCACCGGGTCCGCGAGCTCAAGGGGGCGGCGTAAATGTCCGAGTACCTCATCAAGAACGGCTTCGTCTTCGACCCCACCCAGAAGCTCAAAGGGGACCAGGCCGACGTCGCCATCAAAGACGGGAAGATCGTAGACAAGGTGGCGAATCCCAAGGTCATCGATGCAAAGGGCATGACCGTGATGGCAGGGGCCCTCGAGGTCCATGCCCATGTCGCCGGCCCCAAGGTGAACATCGGCCGGATTTACCGTCCCGAGGACAAGCTCTTCACCTTCCGGCCCACCGAGGGCAGCCACCACATGGAGGGCGGGTTCTCCATCCCCACCACCTACAAGACCGGGTACGCCTATGCCCGGCTCGGGTACACGACGGTCATGGAGGCGGCGATGCCCCCGCTCTTTGCACGGCACGTGCACGAGGAGATACGGGACACCCCCATTATCGACGAGGGGGCATTCCCGGTCTTCGGGAACAACTGGTTCGTCCTCGAGTACATCAAGAACAAGGAGCTCGAGAACACCGCCGCGTATATCGCCTGGCTCCTCAGGGTGACGAAGGGTTTCGCCGTGAAGGTCGTGAACCCCGGCGGGACCGAGGCCTGGGGCTGGGGCTTAAACTGCCTCCAGATAAAGGACCCGGTGCCCTACTTTGACGTCACCCCCGAGGAGATCGTGAAGGGGCTCATCGAGGCAAACGAGCACCTCGGGCTCCCCCACTCGATGCACATCCACGGGAACAACCTGGGGAACCCCGGTAACTACACGACGACCCTCGACACCCTGAAGCTCGCGTCCGGCTACAAGGCAAAGAACAAGTTCGGCCGCGAACAGGTGATGCACCACACCCACATCCAGTTCCACTCCTACGGCGGGACCAAGTGGGCGGACTTCGAGTCCAAGGCAAGGCCCGTTGCCGATTACGTGAACAAGCACAAGAACATCACCATCGACGTCGGGTTCGTCACGCTGGACGAGACGACGACCATGACCGCCGACGGGCCCTTCGAGCACCACCTCACGGAGCTCAACCACCTGAAGTGGGCGAACGCGGACGTGGAGCTCGAGACCGCGGCAGGGGTCGTCCCGTACATCTACAGCCCGGACGTGTTCGTCTCGGGTATCCAGTGGGCGGTGGGGCTCGAGATCGCCCTCCTCTCCAAGGACCCGATGCGGTGCTACATCACCACCGACCACCCGAACGCCGGGCCCTTCACCCGCTACCCGCGGATCATGAAGTGGCTCATGTCCCAGAAGGCCCGCGACGAGCAGATCAAGGCCTTCAAGGCGAGCGACAAGGTCGTGGCACAGTCCGAGATCGCGAACATCGACCGGGAGCTCACCCTCTACGAGATCGCCCAGATGACCCGGGCCGGCCCGGCCAAGTGCCTCGGCCTTTCGGGCATCTACGGCGGCCTGAAACCCGGGCTCGATGCAGATGTCGCGGTCTATGACTTCAACCCGGAGAAGGAGCACAAGCCCATGGAGATCGAAGATGCCTTCTCGGAGGTAAAGTACCTCTGGAAGACCGGCGTCCCGATCATCATGGACCGGAAGTTCGTCTCCGAGGGGAAGAAGCGGACCCTCTGGGTGGACGCCAAGGTGGCCGACAACCCGCAGGTGATGCGCGACGTGAAGGAGAAGTTCGTGAAGTACTACACCGTCACCGAGAAGAACTACGAGGTGACCGGGAAGCACTTCATCCCGAACCCGTACGCCATCGAGGTGGACGCAACCCACTAGGAGGGTGAACCATGAACACCGTGACACTCACCTCAAAAGCGAAACCCGAGCTCTTCCTCGAGGCTGACAATATCACCCCCGATATCTTCGCGGGGAAGACGAACGAGCAGATCGCGGCGCTCACCCTCTACGAGGGGAGCGCGAAGCACCCCCTCGGGGAGTACTATGACGTTTCCGGGTCCGCGGGGCCGACGGCAGCCGAGACCCGGATCGTGATCAAAGGCGATGCCACCCGGCTCAAGTACGTCGGCATGAAGATGACCGGCGGCGAGATCTCCATCGAGGGGAACGCCGACATGTACGTCGGTGCCTGGATGAAGGGCGGGAAGATCCAGGTGAAGGGAAGCGTTGACGCCTTCGCAGGAACCGGGATGACCGGCGGGGAGATCTCCATCGACGGCGATGCCGGTAACTACCTGGGAGCCGCCTACCGCGGCGACTGGCGGGGCATGCGGGGCGGCGTCATCCGGGTAAAGGGGAACGCCGGGAGCGACCTGGGCTACTTCATGAACGGCGGCACCATCGTCGTCGGCGGGAACGCGGACGTCCACGTGGGCACCCATGCCGAGGGCAACGGGAAGATCATCATCAAGGGCAATGCAAAGAGCAAGGTCGGGGGCCAGATGGTCGGCGGGGAGATCTACATCTTCGGCGACCTGGAGGTCCCGATGCCCACCTTCGAGTACCGGAAGGACGTCGAGCTCGAGGTCGACGGTACGAAGGCAAAGTTCGCCCTCTTCGAGGGTGACACCGCGGAGCGCCACCCCAAGCGAAAGGGGGAGACGGTCTTCGGGAAAATCTACATGAAATACTGACCCCCCTCCCATTTTTTTCAGGAACGCGAGTGGCAGAGCCACGAGCGAGAACCATCGAGCAAAGCGAGGTGGTGAACGCGAAGGGCGGCAGCCCGGGCGAGGAGCGACAGGCCGTGGGCGCGAAGGATGATAGTCCGAGCGGGAACCGACAGGGCGAAGCCATGGTGGTGAGCCTGGTGCGACCCGTGAGTGGCGAAGCCACGAGCGAGGAGCGACAGGCCGTGGGCCTGGTGCGACCGCGCACGAGCTGATAAAGGATTTATCAGAACTCTCATCAGAATCATCACAATTGGTGTTACTTTTTTTATATTTGTTCATACTGGGAAATTTCGGAACGGGTTATATAAACTTGGTATTTGAAGCTTATCTTTTCAATCCTTTTTATTTTAATTCTTTTATATAAAAAATTCGGGATAAAATAGCAATGCTTATATGCCGGAATAATGCTAGGGTTGTATGTCCCAAGAGGGACGTGCAGTTAGTGACCGTCACTCACCGTCAGTGATCGCGGAAATCGCGGACGCTTCAGTTCTCGCAATGTATAGCCTACTGAAAAGTATCTACGGAGGAAAATATGGCGAAATACAAGGAATCCTGTGACCTCTACGACGATGAGGGCAAACTCCTGAAGAGCAACGTTTCGCTCGAGAAGGTCAGCCCGCTCGTCAACCCGGCCATCAAGAAGATGATCAACACCACCAAGAGGACGGTGGCGGTCAACATGGCCGGTATCGAGAACGGTGTGAAGACCGGAGCCTTCGGCAAGGGCATGATCCAGGGCCGCGGGCTGAACCTGTCCATCACCAAGGACGTTGACACGCTCGCTGCGAAGATCAAGGAGCTCGTCCAGGTCACCGATGGCGACGACACGAAGGTCACCAAGGTCGGCGGCGGCAAGCTGCTCCTCGTCGAGGTGCCCATGGCACGCCTCGAGGCCGCGGCAACCTACGATGCGGCCCAGACCTCGGTCGCGGCGGCGGCCACCCAGGCCATCCTCGACCAGTACAAGGTCGACATGTTCAACGGGTCTGTCGTGAAGTCTGCCGTGTGGGGCACGTACCCCCAGACCATGGACATGGCCGGCGGTAACATCGTCACGATCCTGTCCATCCCGCAGAACAACGAAGGCCTCGGCTATGCGCTCCGCAACATCAACGCGAACCACGTCGCGATGATCACCCACCGGAACGCCATGCAGACCGCCGCGCTCTCCTGCACTTTCGAGCAGGCCGGCGAGTTCGAAATGGGCATGGCCATCGGCGGGTTCGAGCGGGCCCAGCTGCTCGCCTACGCCTTCCAGGGCCTGAACGCGAACAACATGCTCTACGATGTCGTGAAGGCCAACGGCAAGACCGGAACCATCGGTACCGTTGTCCAGTCCATCGTCGAGCGTGCCCTTGAGGACAAGGTCATCAAGGCAGGCAAGAAGGGCAAGTACTTCCAGTTCTACGAGACCAAGGACCCCATGATGTGGAACGCCTACGCGGCCGCCGGGACCATGGCAGCGACCATGGTGAACTGCGGTGCGGGCCGGTTCGCACAGGCTGTCTCCTCGACGCTCCTGTACTTCAACGATGTACTCGAGCACGAGACGGGCCTGCCCAGCTGCGACTACGGCCGTGTCATGGGTACCGCCGTCGGGTTCTCCTTCTTCAGCCACTCCATCTACGGTGGCGGAGGCCCCGGGGTCTTCAACGGGAACCACGTCGTGACCCGGCACGCTGCCGGTGTCGCCGTGCCCTGCGTCTGCGTCGCCTGCGCCCTCGATGCCGGCACCCAGATGTTCGGACCCGAGCAGACCTCGAAGGTCTACCAGGACACCTTCGGCACCATCGACGAATTCGCGAGACCCCTCCAGGCAATCGCGAAGGGAGCCTGAAACCATTCGTGACAGCCAAATGACGGAAGCCATATTTCCTCAGATCCGGATAATGCCGGCGCGTTTCCTCTTTCCCGAGACCGCGGAACGGCTGCTGAACGCCATTTGCAAGGTCGGCGTGGTACGGCGGATGGTCCTGAACGGGCCCCGCCTCCCCGCGACCGTGACCGAAGGTCCCGGCAGGGGGCTACCGAACCCCCATCCCGGCCGGAAGGTCATCCATGTCAGTGGCGAGGAGTTCGAACTCCAGGTCCAGGTCGGAACCATCATCCTCGAGCTGGAGAATGCGGACGCCATTCCCACCATCAGGCAGATGTGCGACGAGGTGTTCCAGAACTTCTCGTACACGCTGCAGGAAGGGAAGTTCATGAAGTCGCAGATGACGGTCTCGGACTACGCGAAGTACGGAGTGCTTGAGGACGAACGGATGCTCGGGATGGCCGACCCGAAGGCAAAGGGGAGCCGGTGCCCGATCATCATCCAGGGAACGAAGTGACATGTCCATAGGCCGGATCACGCAGGTGGTGGACTGCAGGGAGAGCATCGGGATGGGCAAGGGCGGAGGAATCGCCCAGCGTGGAACCATCTCCGAGTGCCGCTATCCCGACGTCATCGTGATAGCCATGTCCCCCGGCCACCGCCACGTGACGAAACCGGTCTGCGACATCACCTCCGCCCTCCGAAGGGAGGGGGCGGAGTTCTCGGTCACCACCCTCGTGCTCAACTCCGGGAGCGGCGTTCCCGACGACGCGCCCTCGATAGGCGGGGCCGTCCTCGGCGCCTACTTCTCCCTCAACGAGAAAGAGATCCGGCAGATAGAGCAGCACAAGGTAGCAATCCTCCACCACGGGAACGTGCGCTCGCACGTCGTCCACAAGGTGAGGAAGATCCTCGAACAGTGCGACATCGCTGCCGTGGTCGTCTCGCAGGTCCCGATTGACTTCGAGGACTTTGCAAAGGCAGGGGTGAAGACGGCGTACGTGATGCCGCCGGCAGAGCAGATCCGGACGAAGGGAACGGTCATGGCCATCGTCACCGGTGTGACGAGGGGCATGACGCCCACGAGGACAAATATCGCGGAAGTCATCCAGGCAGTCATGAAGGTCATGAAACAACAGAGAAGGTGAAAGAATATGGCATACAAACCCCAGTTCTGCGCAGGGTCCACGAAGATCGCCGAGAACAGGCGCAACTTCATGAACCCGGCGTACAAGCTCCAGAAGATCCGGGACGTCACCGACGAGGACGTTGTCCTGGTCATGGGGCACCGCGCCCCCGGCGCAGCGTACCCGACGACCCACCCGCCCCTCTCCGAGGCCGGCGAGCCCAAGTGCCCGATCCGGAAGATCGTGACACCCCTCGACGGTGCAAAGACGGGCGACCGGGTCCGGTACATCCAGTTCGCAGACTCGTACTGGTTCGCCCCGATGCACCCCTACCTCCGCTCCTACATGGCAGCCATCCGCTACCGCGGTGTCGACCCGGGTACCCTCTCGGGCCGTCAGATCGTGGAATGCCGTGAGCGGGATCTCGAGAAGATCGCGAAAGAGCTCGTCTCGACCGAGTGCTTTGACCCGGCACGCTCCGGCATCCGGGGCTGCACGGTGCACGGGCACTCGCTCCGTCTCGACGAGGACGGGATGATGTTCGACATGCTCGCCCGGCGCGTCCTTGACAAGGGAATCGTCAAGTACGTGAAGGACCAGGTCGGGGTACCCCTCGACAAGCCGGTCAGCGTCGGGAAGCCGATGGACGAGAAGTGGCTCAAGGCACACACGACTATCTATAACTCCAACGGCGGCACGGGATTCCGGGAGGACAAGGAGGCAGTCGAGTTCATCCAGACGATCCACTCCCTCCGGGTCAAGTACGGCTTCATGCCGAAGGAGTGAGGTGACACAACATGGCTAAGATCGAGAGAGCCCAGAAACTCTTCCTGAAGACCCTCAAGACCAGGTTCGCGGCCTGGGGCGAGGACCCACAGGGCGGAAAGACGGTGTACAAGCGCATCGGTCTCTCCCAGTCCCCGAGGAAGATGGAGTGGGTGAAGCAGGGCAACGCCGTCGCGCTCGCACGAAACGGACTCCAGGGGTACGACCCCGTCCGGTGCCACTGCGGTGGTATCCCGCTCGGCCAGAGGCAGCTCATGACCTACGAGGTCTCCGGGACCGGAGTCTTCGTCGAGGGTGATGACCTGCACTTCGTGAACAACGCTGCGATGCAGCAGATGTGGGACGACATCCGGCGGACCGTGGTCGTCTCCATGGACCTCGCCCACCAGACCCTCCAGAAGCGTCTGGGCAAGGAGGTCACCCCCGAGACCATCAACGAGTTCCTCCACGTGCTCAACCACGCG
>DATJPK010000132.1:0-7929 GCA_035506435.1 Methanomicrobiales archaeon | reverse complement strand
CGCCCATCCCGAAACATGAGGTCGGGAGTTTCAGCTCCCAAACTAAAAGGCAGTTTTACGCCATCGCCACGAACGTAACGAGGGTGAGCAGGTAGGCGGAGAGGAGCAGGGATATCCCGAGCGGGCCGATGAAGTTCACGGTGGTGGTAGCGGTGGAAGCGATCTGGGCGATCCGCTGCGGGCCGAAGACCCGGACATCCTTGCACCACGCCGTCGCCGCCCCTGCCTCTGCGGGGGCGAGGTCTGCGATGGCCGCTTCGACGGCCTTGCGGACGAAGGGGGCGATCTCGGCCGGCGGGACCCTGAGCCCGACGGGGTTCTTCCCCGTGATGGTGTTCACCAGGTGGCTGTCGGTGGTCATCACCTCGCATTCGTCAACGAGGTCCCGGATACTCGCGAGGAGGATCTCCCGGCCGCCCTTCACGATGTTGTTCCCGTCGATGAGCACGTAGGCGGTTTTCTGCCCCCCGGTTTCGATCACGAGCGCCTGGATACCGAGGTCGCCGATCCCCTGTTCCCTCGTGAACGGGAGCGGGAGGTGGGATGCCCCCGCCCGGAAGGGCTGCATGTCGATCCGGTGGCACTCTTCCATCGCCCGGAGCCCGCCCGCGAGGTATTCTCCGGCGATGGGGCTCCCGAGGTAGGTGGCCCCGCTCACCTCGGTCATGCTGTTGTGCGCGTCGACGAAGGCCAGGTGGCCGTAGAGCCGGTGGGCCTCGGCGAGGAGGATCCACCCGACGGCGGGGTCGAGGTCCTCGGTCCGCTCGGGGGCCCTCGTCCCGACAATAAGGAGGGAGTCGCCGAACCGCTGGCAGAGGAGGTCGACGCTCCCTTCCCTGGCCCGCACGGCTTTGCTCGCCGAAGGGGTGGGCGAGATACCCGCGAGTGATGCCCGGACCGCCTCCGTGACCTTCCCTGCTTCCTCCTCCCGGGCCAGGTTGTAGTCATGGGTCGAGCAGCCATGGGCCACGAGCACCTCGGCGTCGAAGGACCCGTGGAGGATGTGCGGGAGCCTCCCGCCACCGATGTCCCCCAGCGGGCCGGGGTGGAGGTTCGGGACGGTGAACAGGATGTTCCTCTTCCCCGCCCTCCTGAACAGGATAGATACCTGGGGGAGCGTGATCTCCTCGCCCAGCGCGACGAAGAACTCCTCCATTGCCCGCGAGCCGTCGGTGAGGTGCGCGAGGAAGGCGTTCAGGAACTGGAAAATGTGGATCCGGAAGGCCCTCCGGAGGGGGCGCTCGATGAGGTAGATCAGGAGGAAGGCGGCAGCGCCGACAGCGACGTGGGCGATGACGGCGGCGGTGAAGAACGGCCCGGGGAAGAGGACAAGCCCGGCCGGGAGCCCCCAGATGCTCTGGGCGAGGGCCGCCGGGATCATGCGGGCAGGGCGGTAATCGGCGGTCGCGACGAGGACGAGGAGCCGGACGCCGAAGACGAGCCCGAGGGAGAAGGCATAGAGGAAGGCGAGCAGGCCCGGGGCCGGGAGGAGGATGCCGGGGATGGCCGTGCAGGCGGAAAAGATGAGCGATGCGAACGCGAGGGAGGCCGACCGGTTCCAGGTGGTGAAGGACCCCGCGAGCCGGACGAGCGGTTTTGTGAGGACGAAGGCAAGGACCGCCGGGACAGTGAAGGCGATGATACCGGGGCTGAAGGGGCCGGGGAGCCGCCCGCCGGCGAGGTCGAGGGCAACCCCGGCGAGGACCGAGGCGATGACCGGGACGTACCATGGCGGCGCCGTGAAGAGGAACCGGGCGAGGTTCTCCATCCGGACATCGGGGCTCGCGGACATGGTCATCCCCTTCCCTTATTGGGGAAATGGCGCGAGTAGCACGAACCGGGGGCAGTCATGCCTTCCTCCCTTTCGGTTCCGGGAGGTCGCCGAAGTGGGTCCAGTACCGGGCCGTCATCCGGCTCCAGTCGGGGAGGTTTGTCTGGCAGCCCGCCTTCTCGACGGCAAAGGAGGCGGTGGTCGCCCCGACCCTGCAGGCGGTGAGCGGGGAATGGCCCCGGTGGTACGCCGCGAGGAACCCGGCCCGGTACGCGTCACCGGCACCGGTCGGGTCGACCGCCTCGACGGGGACAATCGGGATCCGGTGCTCGCGGCCCTCGTCGTAGAGCACGCTGCCCCCCGTGTCCATCGTCACGACGACGATCGGGACCTGCGCGAGGATGGCCTCTTTCTCCACCCCGAGGATCCGGGTCAGGTGGTCCATCTCGTGCCGGTTCGCAAAGAGGATCCGGATCCTCGCAAGGATGCGCCGGATCTGCTCCGCCGAGTACCAGATGACGTCCTGCCCGGGGTCGAAGGAGACGAACCGGCCCTTCTCGGCCACCCGGGCGTTGAATTCGGGATCGGCGGTGGCGAGGTGGACGAAGTCAAGGGCCGGGGCATCCCGGGTGTGGAAGGTTTCCGAGGCGCCCCACTCGAAGTACGTGACCTGGTCGCCGGCATCGTCGGTGAAGACAAAGGCAGTCGGGGTGTGCTTCCCGTGGACGACGAAGAACTGCGGCACTACCCCGAGGCCAGAGAGCCACCGCTCGTAGTCGCTCCCCGCGAATTCCTCCCCGACGGCTGAGACGAGGGTCGCCGGGGCACCGAGCTTCGCGATACCTGCCGCGATATTCGCCGCACCGCCGCCGAAGAACACCTCGTGGCCGCTCACGTACGTGGAACCATTCCGGTCGGGGAACCGGGGTACGCGGAGGATGTGGTCGATGGCGGTATGGCCGACGACGTGGATCATAGTGGCGTCCCCCTGGATATCTCCGGAATCACAGGGTCACCACCTTCGGCGCTTCTCCGTGATTCCTCCCTAACGGTCGGAATCACAGGGCACCACCTTCGGCGATTTTCCCGTGATTCCTCCCTAACGGTCGGAATCACAGGGGCTTCACCTCGATAACGGAGAGGGGGATGTCCCGGAGCGCCTTTCCTATGACCGACTTCGCGATCCGGGAGGCATGCTCGGGGGATTCAGCCCGGAAGACCTTCATCCGGAGGAGGAGCCCGACGAGGGCGGTCCCTGCGACGACGAGAGTGGCCGAGAGGTCCTTCCTGCAGAAGGGGCAGGGGATCATCCCGGCCTCGATCTCGACGAACTTCGCCGCCGGGTTGAGGCGCTTCCCTGCCTCGGCGATGGCGATCCCGAGGGCGTCGTCGATGGACCTCGCGTCCTTCACCACCCAGGCCGATTCCAGGGTCACCAGGTAGTCGGGCATGGTTCTCGGTCACCAGCTGTCATGATGGACATGCTCGGAGAGCTCGATGCGCCCCGTGCGCTCCAGCGGGATCTTCCCTCTCCCCACGGCAAGGAGAGCGACCGGGCGGAGGTGCTGCGGGAGGTCGAGGACATCCCTGACCTCCTCCTCGTCGAAGGCCCCTGTCCAGCAGCTCTGGATCCCCGCGGCATGGGCGGCAAGCATCATGTACGTGCAGGCGATGGCAGCGTCCTGTATCGCGTACAGTATCCCCCGCTCGCCGTAGCGGGACATGGACCGGATGTAGTTTGCGCAGACGGCAAGGACGCAGGGGGCCTCCTTCACGTGCGGCTGGGAAAGGGCAGCCTCAGAGAGGGCTTCCCTGACTTCCGGGTCGGTGACAACGACCACGTCCCACGCCTCGCGGTTGCCTGCAGAGGGGGCAGTCCGGGCCGCCTCCAGGATCGCCCTGATCTCCTCCTCGGCAAGCGGTGACGGCGTGAACTCCCGGACCGATGCCCTCGACGAGACGAACGCGAGGAAGCTAGAGGAGTCCATGGGCGGAGAGGACCTGCCATGCCTGCTGGGCCGCGGTGGTCGCATCCGAGACGGCATCGGCGACCCTGAGGGTGGCGGGGCCGGCCTGCCCGCTCTCCACGAGGCTGATGGCCTCGTTCAGGTGGTTGATGGCCTTCTGGAACTCCCCCGAGCCGGTGGCCTGGAGGGCGAACTGGAGCTCCATACGGATCCCATCCATCATCGCAAGGAGGATCCGCTTCCCGCCTGCAAGCTCCCGGTCCTTCAGCTCTGCGAGGATCATGAGGAGCTGGGAGACGAGGATCAGCTCGGACTTGGCCCGCTCGCCGAACTGGTACTCCTTCACCGCCGTCTTGTCGTCCATACGTATCACTATGAGGAAACTTCGGCTAAAAAAGGGTTTGGTATGGATGCAGTCTTACTTCTTTGCCTTGCCCTTTGCGCCCATCACGGAGGACTTGGACCGCCGGATGCGCCTCCGGAGCCTCGGGTCCTTCTCCCCGCCGCGTCCGCCCCGGCCCCTGCCGCGTCCGCCCCGCTGGCCACCCTGCCTGGCCATCGCCTCTTCCGTCTTTGCGGACCTCGCCAGCGCGTCCGGCTTGAACCGCTGGTTGGGGCCGGGCTTCTTCACCTCGCCGTCCTTCTGGGGGACGAGCCGCACCTGCCCCTTCACCCCCTTCACCTGCATCCAGTTGACGCTGCCTGTTTTTCCCATGGATAAGTCCCCTTAAAAGTGAGCAATCAGGGTTATTAAGATATGCCATCCCGGGCGGACCGCTCCAGTTCACGCCTGAGGGCCTCGCTCACCAGCTTCCCGTCCACCTTCCCCCGGACCTCCTGCATCACGAGGCCCATGAGGGGGCCGAGCGCGGCCATCTTCTTCTCCCGCACGAAGTCCTTCCGTTCGTCGAGGATCTTCCTGATGATCCGGGTCAGATCGTCGGTGGAAACGCCGGAACCGAGCGACCCGATGGCCTCGCCGGGCGTCTTCCCCGACGCGATGGCCCCGAGGATATCCGGGATGGCCTCCTTTGCGACCTGCCCGGCCTCGACCGCCCCGAGGACGGCGAGGTAATCCTTCCCCGCCACCCTCCCGACGTCGATCCCCTTGCGGGAGAGCTCGGTGGGAGCCGATACGACGGCCCGGTAGGCGAGGGTGGGCTTCACCCCGCTCCGGACAGCCTCCTCGAAGACCGGGAGGTTTTCCGACGTGGCCGCCTGGTACGCCATCGCCGGGTCGAGGCCGAGCTCGAGTTCGAACCGCTTCGCCTTTTCGGTCAGGAGCTCGGGGACCGGGATCGCCTCCCAGGCGGCCTTCTCCACGGTCACCGGGAAGATGTCGGTCTCCGGGTACATCCGGGCCGCACCAGGAAGGGGCCGCATGTACGCGGTGGAGCCCTCCTCGAGCATCCTCCTCGTCTCCTCGGGAACGCCTTCGAGGGCCATCGCTGCCCGGCGGATGACCTGCCTCGCCGCGCAGCCGGCCTCTTCGGGGGTGCCGGCCACGAGGACGACTGCGTCGCTCCCGGCGGCCCCGGTCTTCTCCCGCAGGGCGGTCACCTCTGCCGGGGTGATGCCGTAAGCCGGGAGCTCATCGGTGTGGAAGATCCCGCCGACCCCGCACCGCTTTGCATAGTCGGAGAGCTCGCTCCCGAGCCGCCTCCCGGGCTGGATCTCTCTCCCGACAAGGCCCCCGAACCCTTTCAGGCGTACGGCGAGGATGACCTTCGCCTTTTTCAGGATCGAAGATTTCGTCCCCGCAAAGAGGGAGGTCACGTCTGCGGGCTGGTGCCCGGTCGAGGCACCCCGGGCCGACAGCTCGCTCCTGATGGTGATGAGCCCCTCCTGCCGCTGCATTTCTCGTCGGACAACCTCGGCGATGAGCCCGAGCTCCTGCACACCCTTGATCTCGACCCGGGCGCCGCCCGGGATGGAGATGTTGATGTCCTGGCGGATGGTCCCCTTGCCCCGCTTTACCTTCCCGGTCGAACGCAGCACCATGCCGATGAACTCGGCGGTCGCCTGGACCTCCTCCGGGCTGTGGAGATCGGGGCCCGTGGTAATCTCGACGAGGGGGATGCCGAGCCGGTCGAGGGAGAAGACCTGGTCCGTGACCCGCTGGGCGGCGTCCTCCTCGAGGCAGATGGTCTCGAGCCGGGCCCCGCCCGGGAGCGACCCGCCCATCGCGACGAGGGCGGTGCGCTGGAACCCGCAGGTGTTCGACCCGTCGATGACGATCTTGCGCATCGTGTGCACCTGCCGGACCGGCTCCATGCCGAAGCACTTCGAGATGGCGAGGCAGACCCCGACGGCCTCGGGGTTCAGGGGCGCCGGGGGCTCCTCGTCGTCCTCGACGAGGCAGGTGGTGTCGTACGCGTAGTAGGTGAACCGGCGGACCGTCCGCATTTCCTCGAGGGCGGCCCGGTCGATCTCGCCCATCTCGCTCTCGGTGGCCCTGAGGAACCGGGTAAACTCCCCGCTCCGTTCCTTCGTGTCCCGGAGGCAGGTCGGGCATTGGCAGAAGAGCTTCTCGCGGGTGTCGAGCTGCTGGTGAATCTCGAGTCCCGCAATAAGCCGCGGGGGTTCAGAGGCCATGGAGCGACCTCCGCCGTATCTCGCCCCTCAGGTTCGCCACCATGAGAGCCCGGACGCCTTCGGAGCTGTCCGCCTGCCCGAGGGCCCACATGAGCTTCACAAGGGCCACCTCGGGAAGCATGTCCTCGCCCTCGATCACGCCCGCGGCAAGGAGGTCACGGCCGGTGTCATAGACCCGGTCGCAGACCCTCCCGTGGAGGCACTGGGAGGTCATGACCACGATCGTCCCGTCCCTGACGAGCGATGCGAGCCCCTTCACCCAGGGGGTGGAGACATGGCCGAGCCCGGTGCCGGCGATGACGAGGCCGGGATATCCCCGGTATGCCTCGAGCACCGCCGGGTCCATCCCCGGGTAAAACGAGACGAGCCCGCAGCGCTCTTCCATCTTCTCCCGGAGGCCGGGCTCCCGTTTCTGCCTGGTGACCGCCTCGGGAGAGAGGGTGATCGAGAGCCCGGGGTAATCCACGTACCCGAGGGGGGCCATGCCCATGGACCGGAAGGCGTCCCTTCGCGAGGTGTGCATCTTCCTCACCCTCGTCCCCCGGTGGATGGCGCAGCGATCGTCGCTCGTGGTTTCGTGCATCACCACCGCCACCTCACCGAGAGGGGAAACGGCGGCCGTGGCGGCGCAGAGGGCGTTCATCGCGTTGTCGCTGCTGGGCCGGTCGGCGGACCGCTGGGAACCGACGAAAATGATCGGCGCTGGCGTCTCCACCATGAAGGAAATGGCAGCTGCACTGTAGGCCATCGTGTCGGTCCCGTGCGTGACGATCACCCCCGCGGCGCCGGATTTCAGGTCTCTGACGATGGCCCGGGCAAGGTCCTGCCAGATCCGGACCGTCATGTTCTCCGAGAGGATCGAGGAAATCTGCTCGGTCCGGAACCGGCCGATGGTGGCAAGCCCGGGTATCGCCCGGAGGATGTCATCGGCGGAGAACTGGGAGGTCACCGCCCCGGTCCGGTAGTCGACCCGGCTCGCGATGGTCCCCCCCGTCGAGATAATGGCAAGGTCGGGGAGGCCGGCTTTCTGGACAGGAGGTGCGAGCGCCGGGGGCTCTGCCTTCGGGTGTTCCCTGAACGTCACGTCACCGGGAGGAACGCCGATGTTGTACCCGCTCCCGAGCTTGACCACCGCCATCCCGTCCCGGTCGGTGATCCAGGTGGCTTCGTACCGGTGGCCCCCGAAGGTGCACCAGACCCGGTCGCCTGCCCGGGGCGCCGGGGTCACGCGACGAGCCCCCGGGCCCCGGCGAGGAGGCGCTTCCGTGCCGCGCCGATCTTCTTCCCGAGGGAGGCGGTCTCTGCCAGGTCAGCCCTGAGCTGCTCCTTCCGTGCCTTCAGGGCTGCCTTCACCGCTGCGGGTGCCGGCCCCCCGGCGACCTTCCGGGTGGCGACCATGGACCGGACGTCGAGGGCCTTTTCCACCATCTCCCGGGTCAGGCCTTCCTTCACGAGGGAAATTCCAAACTCCTCTTTTCCCGCCTTTTCGAGCGTCGCGAGGTCGATCTTTCCGGCCTTCACCGCCCTTCCGACGATGGTATGGGCGGTGCGGAACGGGAGCCCGAGGTCGCGCACGAGTACATCGGCGAGCTCCGT
>DATJPK010000131.1:0-18996 GCA_035506435.1 Methanomicrobiales archaeon | reverse complement strand
GGTGACACGTACAACACGTTCTCCTTCGATGTGGACGCCTCGACCTTCAAGCCCGACGAGTACCTCGTCAAGGCCGAAGCCATCGAGCCCTCCCAGAGCACGACCACGACCTTCAACGTCCTTGAAGGCCAGCCGACCACGGTAGCCACCACGCCTGTCGTGACCTCTGCGACGACCCCGGTGTCGACCCCTGTCCAGACCACTGAAGTAGCCACCACCGTGCCCGTGACCACTGCGAAGCCGCAGCCCGGGTTCGGTGCGCTGGTTGCCCTCGTTGGCCTGGGCGCGGTTGCACTGCTCGTCCTGCGCAGGCGCTAAACCCCAAACCCAACCATTTTTCTGCACGTTCTTACACTGCACCTCCAAGACGGTAGCTGCCGTTTCGCGCCTTCACCCGCTCGCGGATTCCGCGGGGGCGCGGGTGCCCGTTCCCTGCCTTTCACGACCACAGGTTTTAAAGAATGAATGCAAAGGGTAACGTGAAGAGGCGAGGGAACAGTGAAACTCACGGTCAGGGTCATTGATATCGCCGCCCCGGGGGTCCTCCTCCACAAGGCCGATGCCTGGGCGATAGGGGTCCTCGAGGGGGACCGGGTCAGGGTTCTCCACCAGGGGAAGAGCGAGTCGGTCTCGGCCATCGTGAACATCACGACCACCGTCCTCCCGCAGGGAACGGTCGGCATCTACCGGAAGACCAACAGCCGGATCGGCTTCCATGACGGGGAGCCTGCCGAGGTTCAGGAGACGGAGCGGCTCGCCTCCATCGACTCCATCAAGAAGAAGATGGACGGTGAACGGCTCTCGAAGGAGGAGATCAATGCCATCGTGAAGGACACCGTGGACGAGAACCTCTCTCCGGTGGAGATGACCGCCTTTGTCACCGCCTCCTACATCCGCGGCCTCGACATGAACGAGGTGGAGGCGCTCACCCGGGCCATGGTGGACACCGGCGACCAGATCAAGTTCACCTCCCATCCCATCGTCGACAAGCATTCCATCGGCGGGGTCCCCGGGAACAAGATCTCGCTCATCGTCGTCCCGATCATCGCGGCCGCCGGGCTGAAAATCCCGAAGACCAGCTCCCGGGCAATCACGGGCGCAGGGGGCACGGCGGACCTGATGGAGGTCCTCGCCCCGGTCGAGTTCTCCTCGGCGGAGGTAAAGAGGATCACCGAGAAGGTCGGGGGGGCCATCGTCTGGGGAGGTTCGACGAACATCGCCCCGGCCGACGACCGGTTCATCATGGTCGAGTACCCCTTCCGGATCGATGCCACGGGCCAGATGCTTGCCTCGGTGATGGCCAAGAAATCGGCGGTGGGGGCCGACCTCGCGGTCATCGACATCCCGGTAGGGGCCGGTACAAAGGTCCCGAACGTGCAGGACGGGCGGCGGCTCGCCTCCCAGTTCATGGAACTCGGCGAGAGGCTGAACATCCACGTGGAGTGCGCCCTCACCTACGGGGAGTCCCTTGTCGGCCATTCCATCGGGCCGAACCTGGAGGTGAGCGAGGCCCTCGCCGTGCTCGAGGGGGCGAAGGCACCCGGTTCCCTGATCCAGAAGAGCCTCGCCCTGTCGGGCATCGCCCTCGAGATGGCCGGGAAGGCGGCCAGGGGGCAGGGGTACGCGGTGTCCGAAGAAATCCTCTCGAGCGGGAAGGCCCTCGCGAAGCTCAGACAGATCATCGAGATCCAGGGGGGAAGGCCGGATGTGAAGGCCGCCGAGATCCTTCCCGGTGAGCACCGGTTCGTGGTGAACGCACCCCTTGACGGGTATGTCGTCGGCCTGAACAACCGCTCGCTCATCACCGTCGCAAGGTCGGCCGGGGCCCCCCATGACCGGGGAGCGGGCCTGATCATCCATGCCAAGAAGGGGACCAAGGTCAGGCAGGGCGAGCCCATCATGACGATACATGCCGACCGGAGCTGGCGGCTCCAGAAGGCCATCGAGGCCGGGCGCCAGCTGATGCCGGTCCTCGTCGAGGGAATGCTCCTCGACCACGTATCGCCGGTCCACTGGGTCTGAACTGATCAGGGTTCATCAGAGGGAGGGTTCGTCAGAGGGAGGGTTCGTCAGAGGGAGGGTTCATCAGAACCCGACCTCGAGCGACGGAGTCGCGAAGAACCCGACCTCGAGCGACGGAGTCGCGAAGAACCCGACCTCGAGCGACGTAGTCGCGAAGAACCCGGCCTCGAGCGACGGAGTCGCGAAGAACCCGACCTCGAGCGAAATAGTCGCGAAGAACCCGGCCCGGTTTAACCACCCCATCACCCGGCCGATCCGGGTGAAAATCTTCGGTTTTTTTATGAGAATTTCATAATACTTAAATATGTGACCTGTTTAAAAACCCATTTTAAGGATAAACCCCACGATAACCTGGCTTATATCGGTTATTTTAACAGGCGGACGATTTTAATCAGTTATCGTCCATTGAAAAAACTTAAATAATATGATGCATAATACTATGCACTTGAGAGGTGGGTGATATGAGGTTAGTCTTAGCAGCATTCTTAGTTATCCTCATTTGCACGTTCACCGCCGTGGCCCAGGCGGCTGCCGCCCCGGATCACATGACCATCACGGGAAAGGACTGGATGGTCGCGAACGGGGTGGACAGCACGGCGATCGCGGTGACCGTCTATGACAGTGCAGGGAACCCGGTGCCCCTCGCGGACGTCACGTTCCGGGTGAACGCCCCCTGGGCTCTCTCTGCGGTGACCGGGCGAACCGACAGTTTCGGGAAAATTTCGACGACACTCGTACCGACCACGAAGGCCGGGGCCGCGTCGATCACGGTGAACGCATCGGTCGTCGAGGACGGCATCCTCTCTTCCACAGAGCAGGTGTACACCCAGAACATCGACCATGCGACGCCTTTTACGATTGCGCCCGCGTACGAGCTGAACGTCTCGGTCGGGAGCACCACCACCATCGACGTGAAGGTAACGGATGCCTTCGGGAACCCCGTGGATAACCGGAACGTGGTCGAGACGGTGCAGTTTACGGCGTCGGGGTCCAGCGATTCCGGCTTCTGGGACGGGACCTCCTATGTAAAGGTCATCACCGTCCCCGTGAACTCGGAGGGCATCGCCGAGGCCACCTTCTTCGTGACGAGGGCAGGGTCCAACTTCGTTGATATCCAGCCCCCGGCCCCGATCTTCCACCGGCTGATCACCATCACGGGGGTCAACGACGGATCGCCGTATGCCATCACCCAGGCCATTTCGCCCGGGGGGTACCCCTATCCCTACACCAAGACGGACGGGAGCAGGTTCCGGGTGGTCTACACTCTCATGGACCAGTACGGCAACCCGGCCGGGGACCGTGCCGTCCATATCACCACCTCGACCGCGGGCGAGGAAACCACCCTCACGACGAACAGTAACGGCGTGGTCGCGTTCTACTACCAGAAGGACGTGGCCGGGCTCTACACGCTTACCGCGACAGCCGTCGATAACGCGACCGTGACCTGCTCCCAGACCGTCGAGTTCATCGCCGCCGACCCCACCACCATGCTCCTCACGGCGAGCCCCCAGACGATGCCTTCGCGTGACGTGAAATCAGGGACCACCTCTACCCTGTTTGCAAAGGTCATCGATGCGAAGGGGAACCCTGTTGACGGCGAACTGGTCACCTTCACCATCTGGTCCTACAGCTACGGCACCTTCAACCAGACGGCCGCCCCCTCCATCGAGAATGAGACCACCGTGACCGAGATCCCGCGCGAGCTGCTCACCGCCTCCACGAACATCGACGGATATGCCGAGGTCACCTTCCGGCCCGGGGCGTTCACCAAGGACCGGTCAGACCCGAAGTACAGCTATACCGCGGAGGGGAGCGCGGTCGTCCAGGCGACCTGGAGGGATATCACCCACACCATCGAGCTCGAGTACAAGAACTATCCCTTCCTCTCCGTTGACGCCTTTGCAGAGCCAAAGACCCTCGAGGTGAACGACTCGGTGAACGTCACCATCCGGCTCAAGGGTGACGGCTGGGCGCTCCAGCAGGCCCCCATTGACGTCGTCCTCCTGACTGACCGGTCGGGCTCCATGCTCTTCAACGAGACGCTGGTGACCCATTACCACTCCTCGGATACGATCAGCTCCGAGTCTCCCGAGGACCGGATGGTCCATGCCATGGCTGCGGGGAGTAACTTTGTTGACCAGATGAACAATACCGACCGGATCGGGCTCGTCTCTTTCGGCGATCTCTCGGGCACCCACGGGTATGCCGTCCTCTTCCAAACAGGCAATGCAACACGTGACTCGTACATGTACGGGTACCGGTGGCGCGCCGGCAGGGACTATTACATATCCCATGGAAGCGGGGACGAATACTACACCGACGATGTCAACTACGTCACGGCACACTACCCGGGCCATGGCGCGTACGGGAAGTATTACGGATCAGCCATGGCGACGGTGGACCTTGGCCTCACCTACGATAAGTCCATGGTGAAGAACATCATCAACCAGATGGTCCCGAACGGCGGGACACCGATGCGCCGCGGTCTCTACGAGGCGGTGAAGCAGATCATCAATGACCCCGAGATCGTCGCCCATAAGCGGGACGACTCGGTGAAGGCCATCGTGCTCCTGACCGACGGTGCATGGAACACCGGCGGTGACCCGCGGGGCGGGTCGGGCGCAGATTCCTACCCGGAGATCGGGACCGGGAGCGTCATCACCTGGGCAAAGGACCACCAGATCAAGATCTTCACCATCGCACTCGGGTCCGAGCCGTACCAGGACCAGCTTCAGGCCTATGCCGACGAGACGGGAGGGAAGGCCTATGTCGCGGCCTCGGGGGTCGACCTGAATACCATCTATACCGAGATCGCGGGGGAGCTGCACACCGAGGCAGGGGTCGATACGACCATGGACCTCGCGTTCCACCAGGTCGAGGTGAACGGGGCGCTCATCCCCGGCCTCGACGCCCTGCAATACAAGTGCATCGTCCCGATCTCCACGCACGAGTTCAGCTACAACCAGACCATGCCCGTCATCGTGAACCGGTTCTATGACCAGACCGCGGACTGGAACGACGACCAGGGCCTCCATTTCAACGTCGGGACCATCTTCATCGGTGGGGTCTGGGAGGCGAACTTCTCGATGAAGGTCCTCCGGGACGGGAATATCAAGATCCTCGACTCGAACTCCACCATCAAGTTCAACGACGGGTCGGAGCTCCCGCTCCCCGATACCTACATCACGGCCCGGCCGGACAACACATCGGCGGGACCCGAGGGGATCGGTATCTGGGTGAAGGACGTGGAGCGGACCGATACCGGCGGGGCGAGCCCGGACTTCGTGGACATCGCCTGGAACCTCACCTATACCGGCGAGGAGCACATGGTCCGCGAGGATGTTGAGATCCTGCTCGAGGGGACGACCGAGTGGAGCCACCGGCTCACGAGGTTTGTCCCGGCGGCTACCTCCCACGATACGGCCACCCTCGATGTCTCGTCGCTCCCGTCGGGCCTCTGGAACGTCCGGGTGAAAGCCTATGCCGTGGACGCTGGCGAGGACTCGGGCACGACCCAGTTCCTCGTCCAGAGGGCCGAGGGGACGCCGAAGATCAAGATCAGCTGACCGGAATCAGCTGACCGGAATCACTTTTTTTCTCCCGCAAAGAGAGACAGTCCCCCCAAAAACGGACCCAGCGGGAATCGAACCCGCGTCCTTGGGTCTCTTCTTCCCGGAACGGAAACCGAAGCCCAAGAGGATATCCTCTACCCCATGGGTCCGTTCCCTTGTTTCACCTTTGCCCTCATAACAATTCCGGAACAGGGACAGGGCCGAAATCCGGGGAGCGGACGCATCAAAACGTTCAAATCGGGCGGTCCCCAAGTACTTGCAGGATGATCCTTTCAGCCTCCGAGATACGCCGGCGGGCAGGGGAGGGAGGCGACCTCGTGATTCGCCCCTACCACGAGGGCTCCCAGCAGCCAGCCTCCTACGACCTCCGGGTCACCGGCCACCAGATACTTGCCCGGGGGGCATGCACCCTCGTCCCGAGCCTCGAGTGGGTCGAGCTCCCGCGCGACCTCGCGGCGACCCTCCGGTGCCGGTCCTCGTACGCCCGGCGGGGCCTCGTCATCGGCGGCGGGTTCGTTGACCCGGGGTTCCGGGGCCAGCTCACCCTCTGCCTCTCGAACCTGGGCGCCGAGGATATCGTCCTCTCCCCATCCGACCGGGTGGTCCAGATGATCCTCCACCAGGTGGCGGGCGGCTCCGAGCTCTATGACGGACGGTACCAGGACAGCAGCGGGGCGGTGAAGGCACGATGAGGCTCTTCCCGAGCGAGCGGAAATATCTCGAGATCCTGAGGATCCTGAAGGAGTTCCGGGAGCCGATGGGGGCGAAGCGGCTCTCGGAAATCCTCGCGAAACGCGGCTTCGTCCTCACGGACCGCGCCGTGCAGTACTACCTGAGGTACCTGGACGAGATGGGCTTCACGCACAAGGTGGGGAACACGGGCCGGGTGCTCACCCGGGAAGGGATCTCGGAAATCGAGAGCGCGCTCGTGGGCGACCGGATCGGGTTCATCATCTCCCGGCTCGAACGGCTCGCCTTCCGGAGCACCTTCGACCCCGTTACCGGGACGGGGGATGTCGCGTACAACCTCTCCATCGTTCCGGAGGAGGAGGCGGACCGGGCGGTCAGGGCCTTCGAGAGGGTAGCGAGGGCCGGGTACGGGTTCTTCTCGTCCTGCCGGATCCTTGACGGGGACCCCCGGGTCCCGGAGGGGAAGGTCGGGATCATCTCCCTCTGCAGTATCACCATTGACGGGGTGTTCCAGCGGGCGGGGATTCCCGTGGTCATGGCCTACGGGGGGAGGATCGGCATCGGGGCCGGCAAGGTGGACGGGTTCCTGGACCTCATAGGGTACCGCGGCACCACGGTCGACCCCCTCCAGCTCTTTGTCTCGGCAGGCCTCACATCCATCAGGGGTGTCGTGGAAACGGGGACCGGGGTCGCGGTGGCCAACGTCAGGGAGGTCCCCCTGCCGGCGCTCGGGCGGGTCAGGGAGCTGCTCGCCCAGATGGGTGAGTGGGGGTTCACTCCCCCCGCGGGGATGGGGAACCAGGTCTTCAACCTGGCCTATTCCCCTCACCATATCTCCATCGTGTCCTTCAGCGGCATGAACATGGTCGGGTACGGGGTCGAGGAAGGGTTCCATATCAGGACCGAGATCGGGGCCGGGAACATCCCATTCTCCAAGATGCAGGGGACGGCCTGACCGGGCGGTCCCGGGACACGAAGAAATGAAGATCTGTTATCATCCCGGAGACCTTACGGGCCCCGCCCGACGGATAGGAGAACCTGCAAGAACCGGGACAGGCCCGGGAGATCTAATGGGAAACGCGGGATATGCCCGGATTCCTTTGATTGCTTATAAATCTTTATGTTCGAAGGATTAATGACATATGCTTATCAATTCTCATTTACGCCACTCTGGCACCAATTAACATTTTTTTAATGGAATTTTATCATGGTATAGAATCGATAACATTATATACTAACGCATGAACATATCTCCCTTGTGTGGTGGGGCGAGCAATGAGGTGGCATTACATATTACTCTTACTGTTCCTCTGCGCGGCAGTGCCAGCCGCCGCCCTTGACCCCGTGAACGTACGGGCGGTCACGGGCAAGGAATGGGTCATTGCCGATGCCGCCGATTCCTCGCCGGTCACCATCACGGTTACCGACGGTACGAACAAGCCCATAGCAGGTGCGGAGGTGCGCCTCACCCTCGACCAGCCCGCATGGAGCCTGAAAGATACCGTGCTCGGGACCGATGCAACCGGGACCGCGACCACCCTGTTTCTCCCCACGACAAAGAGCGGTTCCACCACGATTACGGCGAGCGTTACCGTCAAGGGGACCACTGTCCCGGTGACCGCCACCGTGGTCCAGCGCATCGATGCGGGCTCTCCCTATATAATAAAGACGAGCTACCCCTGCGGCGCCACCGTCGCTTCGACCCAGAAGATCATCGCGGGCATCACCGACCGGTACGGGAACCCGGTGACCTCGCTCCGGCTCCCCAACAAGGTGAGCTTCACGGCGACGACCGGCGGGTCGGGCGGGTTCCTCGACGGGTCCGGGAACCTTGCCAAGGCCGCCGACGTGCTCATGGACGAGACCGGGAATGCCACCGCCCTGTTCAGGCTGGACACGAAGGCCGGGGATAACTTCGTCATGATCGTGCCCCCGGTGCCGCTCGCCCAGTCCCTCATCGCCATCACGGGGATCGGGGACAGCATGCCCTTCTCCATCCTCCAGTCGGTGAGCCCCCCCGGGAACCCCCCCTATGTCATGGCGGACGGCTTGCCCCAGTCCCAGGCCACGATTGACTATTACCTCTATGACGAGTGGGGGAACCCCTCCACGGGCCAGAACATCCTGATCACCACGAGCGCGGCCGAGTCCCGCACCTTCACGACGAACGGCGAGGGGCGGGTCACGATGGTCTACGGGCCGAAGCTCACCGCCGGGTTCTATACCATCACCGCCACCGCCGCGAAGAACGAGAGTGTCAGGGTCTCCCAGCTCCTGCAGTTCGTGAGCGGGAGCCCGAAGGACATGATCCTCACGGCGAGCCCCCAGACGATGGCATCCTCCGACGTGAACCCCAGCATGGTCGGGAGCGTGATCGCGAAGGTCATCGACGAGAAGGGCAACCCGGTCAAGGGAGAGACGGTCTCCTTCATCATCGAGAAGGCCGGGACCGCGTACCCGTCCACGATGGCCCCGGCGATCGAGGGCCCGGACTGGAAGACCGACAAGGTCGGGGACCCGGTGACCATCGTCACCGACACCGACGGGCAGGCCATCCTCTCCTTCTACCCCGGCGCCTTCCCGAAGCCCGGCGAGGCCGGCTGGAACGCGAACGCCCAGGGCTCGGCGACCATCAGCGCCACCTGGAAGGGCGCCGATGGCGCGGTGACCCGCGAGATCGGCCTCTCGTACAAGAATTACCCGTTCCTCTCGGTATATACCGACGTTATCCCGAAGACCGTGCAGGTGGGAGGCGCGGTGGACGTCTCGGTCAGGCTCGTCGGGGATGGCTGGGCCCTCCAGCCCAAGCCCATTGACGTAATCCTCTGTACCGACCGGTCTGCGACGATGCTCTACAACGAAAGCATCGCCCCCGGGAACTCCCTCGTCGTCGAGTCCCAGAACGACCGGATGGTGGACGCGATGAACGCGGCCACTACCTTCGTGGGCCAGACCTCCGGCCAGGACCGGATCGGCCTCGTCACCTTCGGTGACCCCGCAGACGGGCTCGCGATCCTCTATGACACCGGGAACCCTGCAACCCACAAGGACATCTCCCCCTATGGCTACCGGGCCGGCAGGGACTTCGCCTGCGACGAGGGCGGGTACTGCAAGGACACCGCCGCGTTCCATGACACCACCGACGATAAGATCTACGTGAATGCCCACTACCCGGGGCACGGGACCGAGGGCAAGGACTACAAGGTCAACGGGGTCATGACGGGTGCCTATGTCGAGTCCTCGCTCACGTATGACAAGACCCAGATAACGAAGGCCATCAACTCGGTGGTCCCCGCGGGCGGGACCCCCATGCGCCGGGCCATCTACGAGTCGGTGAAGCAGATCACGAACGACCCCGAGGTACTCGCGCACAAGCGTGACGGGGCCGTGCGGGCCATCATCCTTCTCACCGACGGCAAGTGGAACCTCGGCGGCGACCCGAGGGGCCTCGTCTCCAGCGTCTTCTCCATCGAGGCCTACCCGGAGGTCGCGGCCGACCTCGGGGGGCTCGGGACGGGGAGCGTGATTACCTGGGCAAAGGACAATGACATCAAGATCTTCACCATCGCCCTCGTCGGGACCGACACGAAGGACCAGCCCAATACTGCGGAGCTCCAGGCCTATGCCGACGAGACCGGCGGGAAGGCCTACGTGGCGAGCTCGGGCCTCGACCTCAAGCAGATCTACATCGACATCGCCGGGGCGCTCCGGGAGGAGGCCTCCATCGACACCCAGGTGGCCCTCGACTTCGGGCAGATCGAGGTGAATGACAAGGAGAACGTGCCGGGGGACAAGGTCTTCGAGTACATGTACCGGGGGGCGCCCTGGTCGACATACGTCGTGCCGCCGGCACCTGCCGCCCCGGAGGTGCGGGACGACACCACCGCCTGGGAGAACAACCAGAACCTCGCCTTCAGCCCGGGCACCATCAAGGTGAACCAGGAGTGGCGGGTCAACTTCACCCTGATGGCCCTCACGGAGGGGAACATCAAGCTCCTCAGTTCCAAGACCTCCCACGTCACCTTCGTGGGCACCGAGGGCTCGGTGGACATCCCCGACACCTTCATCACGGCCATCCCGCCCGGGACCGAGAAGGGCCCCGAGGCGCTCAACTTCAAGGTGAAGTTCGACAAGGACCACCCGAGGCTGAACGAGGATACGGACACGAAGATCGCGATGATGCAGTGGCACGTCACCTACGACGGGAACGACAACCTGGTATCCCAGACGATCTGGGTTGCACCGGCCAACTCCGAGGCGTACCAGTACAAGGACACTGTCGAGACCCCGCGTGCGCAGGATACGGTCGTGTACCCCCTCATCATCTCTGACCTGAGACCCGGGATCTACAAGGTAAAGGTCGTCGGCCATGTGAGCGACGCCACCGATTCCCCGGACTTCACCACCATCAACATCCCCACGCCAATTCCGAACAAGCAGATCCTGATCCAGTAATCCTCCTCGTAACCATTTTTACCTCATTTCCCGCATCGCCACGCGGTATACCATTCGATGCCCCGGGCAGGGCCAGGAACGTTTTGCCCGGATCCGCGGGATAATCGGGGGCGGTTCTCATCATGCGAAGCCGCGGAGGCGGCGATCCCCTGAACGGGAGAGGGGAGGTGGAATCGAAGTCAGGGGCCTGTTGCAGAGGGATGCCAAGGCTCATATAGGAGTGGAGGGTGCTGGCAGGTTGCAGGGGTCCCCCGGGGATGGGGGGAAAATGGCGGGGACCCGGGCTTGATCCGCGCGAAGGACGACAGTATGGGCTTATTGATGCCGGTCATCCGCCGACCACTATTTTCTGAAATCTTATTTAAATATTCCTTTTAATGATATATAGGACTAAATCACCCAGAACGTGCCAATAGCCATTTATCATCCATATAATGATAATCCAAATGCTAAAATGGTTAGATACAAATGAGTTATATTTATATATAGTTACACCGAAATACCAATAAGGTGGAGGAAACGAGATGAGGCGTGCACTGGTCCTTTCGATACTTCTCTTCCTCGTGGTCGGTACAGCCGCCGCCCTGAACCCGGTGAACGTCCTCGTGACGAGCTCGAACCCCTGGATCACCGCCGACGGGAGCGACTCGGCGAACATCACCGTCATGGTCACCGACGGGACGAACAAGGCCATCGGGGGGGCGTCCGTCCAGCTCTCGGTCACCGATCCCTGGACTCTCCAGGATGTTTCGGGGGTTACGAGCGCAGGCGGCTTACTTGTCACCACCCTCCTTCCCACGACCCGGAGCGGGACGGCAACCATCTCCGCGACCGTGGTGATACCGGCAACGGACACCGTTCCGGCATCGGCCCCCGTGACGGGCACGTACGCGCAGAACATCGTCGCAGACCAGCCGTCCGACGGGGTGAATTCCTACCCTGGCACCGCCTCGGTGGGGGACATCACCGATGTCACCGTCTCGATCCGGGACAAGAACGGGAACCCGGTCACCTCCAAGAAAAACAAGATAAAGGTCACCTTCCAGACAACGCTGAGCGGGGAGAACGCCTTCCTCGTCCAGGGCAGCGGCTGGCTGTCGAACACCGTGAAGGTGAAGGGGATCGCGGTTGACCTGAATGACTCCGGCTATGCCAGCGTCGATTTCCAGCTGAACACGCACCCCGGTGATAACTACATCCTGATCACCCCGCCGTTCCCGATCCCGGCGACCCTGATCACCATCCAGGGCGTCGCGAACCTGAAGCCCGCATCGATCACCCAGAAGGTCTCCCCGAAGGGCAATCCGCCGACCGTTGCATGCGACGGGAAGTCGGTATTCACCATCGACTACGAGCTCGACGATAAGTACGGGAACCCCTCGACCTTCCACAACCTCTCCATCTACACGAGCGCCGGCGAGAGCAAGGTGATCAGCTCGAACAGCGATGGGATTGTCTCGATCACCTACGGGCCAAAGACCGGGGCGGGAAGGTACATCATCACCGCGGTCGCCCTCGAGAACCCCTCGGTCTCGGCGGTCCAGACCGTACAGTTCGTGAGCGGGAAGCCCGTGAACATGGTCCTCACCGCGAACCCCCAGACCATGGCCTCCGTGGACGTGAACAAGGACGCGGTCTCATGGCTCACGGCAAAGGTCATCGACGCGAACGGGAACCCGGTGACGGGCCAGACCGTGTCCTTCAGCATCCAGGCCGTCGACACGAAGGCCTACGTCGCGGTGAAGGGGCCGTCCCTCAAGGGGGACAAGGGCAACACCGACAAGATCGGGGTGGAGGTCACGGCGGTCACCGACGAAGACGGCCTCGCCACCGCTGAGTTCACCCCGGGAAGCTTCGTCGCCGACCCGAAGGCGGCAGGCTTCGACCCCCTCGCTGAGGGGGTCGCCCGGGTCCGGGCGAAGTGGTCAACCGTTACCCATGACATGGACCTGAGCTACAAGAACTTCCCGTACCTGAGCGTCTACACCTACGTGGACCCGAGCACCCTCGAGACGGGCAAGGACGCGGACGTCACCATCAAGGTCCGGGGAGACGGGTACGCCCTCCTCCCGAAGCCGGTCGACGTGTTCATGATCAATGACCGGTCCGGATCGATGGTCGACGACTACCCCGACCGGGAGGTGCAGCTGATGAGCGCGGCGAAGGTCTTTGCCACGCAGTTCGACTACAAGACCGACCGGCTGGGGCAGTTTTCCTTCGGCGGCAAGGGGCAGGCGAGCGCGAAGACCTACGAGAACTGCGGGAAGGACAGCGACTCGAGCGACGACGCCTCGTACGCCAAGGTGAACTATCCCGAGGACGGGAAGACCTACGATGACTATGCCACCCGTGACCTGGGGCTGTCCTCCACGATCGGCGATATCAACAATCAGATATCGGGGCTGGTCCCGTCGGGGTACACCCCCATGCGCTATGCCCTGTACAAGGCCGTCAGCGAGCTCAAGAAGAACGGCCGGCCCGACGCGGTAAAGTCGATCGTCATCCTGTCCGACGGTGACTACAACTACTACGGCGACCCCCTCGCCCGGGGCAAGGCAGGGTCGGGCGACCCCTCGTCCTACGGGGACCTCGACAGGAATTACGTCGCCTTCTCCGGCCTCTCCTCCCAGAGCATGGCCGACTATGCGAAGGCGAACAACGTGAGGATATACACCATCGGGTATGCAAAGTCGATATCTGCGGGCGGGAGGGATACCCTGAACCAGCTTGCCACCGCGACGGGCGGCAAGTACTACTACGCGCTCACGGGGAGCGACCTCACAAGCTTCTACACCGACATTGCGGGGTCGCTCAAGGATACCGCCGGGGTAAACACCAACCTCGCCCTCGACTTCGGATCGGTCGAGGTGAACAGCGCGCAGGTTTCGCCGGGGACGAATGTCCTTAAGTACAAGCTGATCGACGGGAAGTCGACCTGGGTCACCACCCCCTCGGGGGCCGGCTACCAGGTGGACAACACGAACGACTGGAAGTCGGGAAAACTGAACGTCCAGCTCGGGACCATCAAGGTGAACCAGGAGTACCTGGTGAACTTCACCGTGACGGTGCTGAAGGACGGGAACGTGAAGATCCTGAACTCGACGAACTCCCGGGTCAACTTCAACGACAACACGGGGTACGTCCCGGTGCCGGACACCTACATCACCGCACTTCCCGCCGGGGCCGACAAGGGCATGGGGAGCCCGAAGCTCGCCATCACGAACCTCATGAGGACGAACCCTGACGCGAACCGCGACGATGCCGTGCTGGCATGGTCCATCTCCTACGATGGCAAGGATCCGGAGATCAAGGAGGAGATCGAGGTCGCCCCCCTGAACTCGGAGGCCTATGCCTACAAGGGAACGACCTATGCCCTGAATACCGATACGACGGACACCTTCACGATGAGCATCTCGGACCTTACCCCGGGGACCTACAAGGCCAGGGTCACGGGCTTTGTCTCGGATGCCTCAAGCTCCTACAATATCACCCAGTTCAGCATCCCGGTGAACGTGCCGAAACCCGAGATCGTCATCCGCTGAAAGCGCGAACCATCTCCTTTTTTTCCCGGGACCGGCTCGGGGCAGGCGCCTCCCCGCCCCTGCTTCCTGCACGATGAAAACAGGGTAACTTAAAAATCTTTGCCCGGGGCAGGAACGGAAGGATTTTTCATTCATCCACATTCCCGGGACAATAAAAAACGAATTCTCCTGATCCTGAAATTTCACGGTCCCTCTATCATATCGGCAGGGATAAATAGGATGGTAAAAGATGGATTGCCTTGGTGGTGGTGTGGCGCATGAGGCGTATCCCATATATACTTATTTTCCTCTCTCTTCTCGCCGGGACGGCCGGAACGGCGGCCGCGGCTGCGGCCGCGGGCCCGTTCAGCGTCGTGATGGCGAGCTCCAGCCCGTGCATCGTTGCTGACGGGCAGGATTCCACGGTGATCACGGTCACGGTCACCGACACAGCAGGTAATGCCATCGGTGGTGCCGATGTCTCGCTCGATGTCTCCCAGCCCTGGGGAATCGCGGGTAAATCGGGGAAGACGGACGGTACCGGGGCATTCGTGGCCCAGTTCCTCCCGACCTTCCGGAGCGGGAACGCCATGGTCACGGCACGGGTGAGCATGAAGGGCAGCGGCACGGCGCCGGTGGTCCAGACCTGCAGCCAGGCAATAACCGCCGACCTGCCTGCACGGGACCGGGCGTATTACCAGGGAGCGGCAACCATCGGGGCCCTCACGAGGATATCGGTCAGGGTCTATGACCGGTGGGGGAACCCCGTTGACAGCAGGAAGAAGGCGAACATGGTCGGCTTTACCGCGATGGCGAGCGGGAGCGGGGGGTTCCTCGACGACAGGAAGGAAACGGCAAAGGAGATCTCGGTCGCCCTCGATGACACCGGCACCGCCTCCGCCGACTTCATCCTCGACACGAAGCCCGGGTCCAACTTCGTTGCCATCGATCCCCCGGAACCTCTCCAGGAAAGCCTGATCTCCATCGAGGGGATCTCCGACGACCGGCCCGCGGCGCTCTCCGTGACGGTCTCGCCCGACGGGACCCCGCCGACGGTCAGCACCGACGGCGAGTCCCGGTTCATCCTCAGGTACGACCTCACCGACCGGTACGGGAACCCCTCGACGTACCATAACCTCTCGATCACGACGAATGCCGGCGAGAAGCAGGTCGTCGCCTCGAACAACGAGGGGAAGGCGACCATCACGTACGGCCCGAAGAACTCGGCGGGGGACTACGTCATTACCGCGACGGCCGTCGAGAACCCGGCGGTCACCGCGGCTGCCACCGTGCGGTTCGCGAGCGATGACCCGAGCAACATGCTCCTCACCGCGACCCCCCAGAGCATGGCCTCCCTCGAGGTGAACGGCGAGGCGGTCTCGTCCGTGATGGCCAAGGTCATCGACAAGCTCGGGAACCCGGTCCCGGGCCAGCCGGTCTCGTTCTCCCTTACCGGGACGAGCACCGGGACCTTCGTCCAGACGAGTCCTCCTGCCATCGAGAGCGGCAGCACCAAAACGAGCGCGGTGGGAACCGAGCTCACGGTAGTCTCCGATGAGAACGGGTACGCGATGGTGAACTTCTACCCCGGCGCGTTCACCACCGATACCACGAACCCCGGGTACAGCGCCCTCGCCCAGGGGACGGCGAAGGTGCGGGCCCGGTGGGCGGGGGTGACCCGGGACATCGACCTCGGCTACCGGAACTATCCCTACCTGAGCGTCTCGACGTCTGTCGACCCGATGACCGTCGAGACGAACAGGGAGATTGAGCTCTCGGTCCTCCTCAGGGGCGACGGGTATGCCCTCATCCCGAGGCCGGTCGACGTGTTCATGGTCACCGACCGGTCGGGGTCGATGGTCTCGGACTACCCGGACCGGATGGTCTCGGAGATGAACGCCGGGAAGCTCTTCGCCTCCCAGTTCGACTACGCGAGCGACCGGCTGGGCCAGATCTCCTTCGGGGCAAAGGGAGTGTCGGTCGCGACCAGCAGCTCCGACTGCGGGAAGGACGGGGATAAAAGCGATGATGCCTCCTATGCGAAGGCGAATTACCCGGGGAGCGGGAGGACCTACACCGACTATGCGAACCTGGACCTCCCGCTCGGCTCGGGGCAGAGCCAGATAACCGCCGCGGTCTCCGGGCTCGTGCCCGGCGGGTACACCCCCATGCGGTACGCCATCTACCGGGCGGTGAAGGAGATGAAGGCATCAGGCCGGGCAGGCGCGGTGAGGGCGCTCGTCGTCATGTCTGACGGTGACTATAACTACTACGGGGACCCCCTCGCCCGCGGCTCGCCCGGGTCATCCGACCCGACGACCTACACGACCGACCTCTCCCGGTCCTACGTCCCATTCCCGGACCTCGCCAGCCAGAACATTGCAGACTTCGCGAAATCGAATAATATCCGTATTTACACCATCGGGTACGCCGGCCAGATCTCCTCGGGAGGCCGTGATACCCTCGAGTCCCTTGCCCAGGCGACGGGCGGCAAGTACTACTATGCCCTGACCGGCGACGACCTGGCTGCCGTCTACACCCAGATCGCCGGCGACCTGAAGGACACGGCCGGGGTCGACACGACGATGGATCTCGACTTCAAAACGATCGAGGTGAACGGGGCCCCGACCGCCGGAACCGACGTCTCGAGCTACGTGTACCGGGCAGGGAAGTCCACCTTCATCGTCCCCCCGGCGCCCGGGCTCCCCTGGACCGAGAACTCTCAGGCGGCCTGGGACAGGGACCAGAAGCTCAGCTTCGACCTCGGGACGGTGAAGGTGAACCAGGAGTGGCAGGTGTCCCTCGTGCTCAAGATCCTGAAGAGCGGCAACATCAGGATCCTCGGGCCGACCTCGAAGGTCATCTTCGACGGCGGAAAGAGCTCGCTCACCATCCCCGACACCTATGTCACCGCGGTACCCGAGGGGCTGGAGAAGGGGTTGCAGGGCCTGGCCCTCCAGATCAGGAACCTCCGGAGAACGGACCCGGGGACGAGCGGGAAGCCTGCGGAACTTGCCTGGGACATCAGCTATAACGGGTTCGACCCTGATATCACGCAGGAAATCCAGGTCGCGCCCGGGAACTCGGGGGCATTCTCGTACCGGGGCACGACCCTGTCTGCGGCGAGGGATACCTCTGGCCACTACACCCTCGACCTGTCCACCCTCCAGCCGGGGATCTACCAGGTGCGGGTGATCGGCTTTGTCGACGATGCGGACAGCTCGTGGGCGGTCACCGACCTGATCGTTCCCGAACCAGAGCAAAAACCGATGATCGTGATCCGGTAATTCTTTTTTCCGGATAAAACGGGATTACGGGCCTAGTGGATCCAGCCGATCTCTTCGTCGTCCTTCTTTCCCCGGCCCCGGGGTTTCTTCCCGGGCTTCGCTTCGTCCGGCTTCCCGACGAGCGGGCCCTCGATCCTCGCGATCCCCCTCTTCCCGGGCTCGAGCTCCCGGGGCTGGCCCGCGGCCGGCACCTTTCCCTTCCCGGGAGTGAGGAGGGAGCTGTCGGCCGGCCGGGAACTCTTCCCCTTCACCGAGAGCTCCTTTGTCGTGAACATGGCGTCCTTTGCCCGATCCACGGGGGCGAACCGGACCTCCTTCGCCCCGAGGGCATCCTCCTTCGGCCGGGCGGCCCGGGGTACCCCGACGGCGCCGGTTCCCTCGGCCGCCCTTGCCTGCCCCCGCCGCTCGATCCTCACGTCCTTCAGGCCAAAGACCGTATCCTTCGGGGCCTGGCCGCCCTTCACGACCGTTTTCCGCGTGATCTCGGTGGGGACCCCGCCCTCGCGGCCCTGGGTCTCACCGCCTCCCCGTACCTTCCCGATGGACATGTTCAGCCCCTCGAACAGGGGCGCGGACCTCGCGGCCTTTGCCGACCTCTTCGCTCCCGGCACGGTGATCATCCCGTCCCTCACCTTCGCCGCGGCAGAGACCGGCCGCGGGGCCTCGGGAGCCCCGATCTCCTCGACGGGCGAGGGGACGGGCGTCCCGGTCGAACCCGGGAGTTCCTCCTCGCTCGTCCGTTTGCCCTCCTGCGCGAGCTCGACCCGGTACTCCTCCCTGAGCTGGGCGAGCTCGTCGAGCCGCGGGATGTTCCTCATCCCGGAGAGCATGATGATGATACCGACGTAGCGGGTGTTTGCGATCGGGTAGTCCCCGGAACGCATCTCGAGGCCGCAGATGGAGCGGTCGATCCACTTCCTCACGGTCTGGAAGCCCCGCATGGAGAGCTCCTGCGACGGGCCGGCTATCAGGACGAGCGCCTTTTCCGCGCTCGTGAGGTCGCAGGGGACCGAGACCTCCTCGTAGATGGCCTTCTTGGCAAGAGAAACGATGCGGGAGGCCTTGTGCTGCGAGTTCTGGATGAAATAGCTCGCGGGCCGCCACCGGTCCAGGAACTTCAGGTACCCGCTCGGGAGAGTCTCGGCCGCGTACCCGATGGCGACGAGGCCCATCCCGACGAGGGTGTTCAACACCTCGCCCGCGTCGAGGACCACCTCCCCCACCTCGACTCCTGCCTCGGAAAACTCCCCGGCATGGAGGAGGAGCCCCATCTGCCGGGCGATGTGGGTGTTGAGGAGCCCGTGGATGTACTCCTTCCGGTTCAGGGGCTGGGTAAGGATCTTCTTCGCGAGCCGTTTCGGGATCTCCTTCTTTGCCACCTTCTCGTCGGTGATGGCCAGCTCGTCCTTGATCCTGCGGTACCAGGTATCGTTGTCAAAGAGGATGACC
>DATJPK010000130.1:0-2105 GCA_035506435.1 Methanomicrobiales archaeon | reverse complement strand
CACCGCCATGTCCCCCTTCGCCCTCGGGACGAGCCAGCCCCCGACGGAGAGCATCGTCGCCTCGGTCGAGGGGACCGACCGGGATACCGGGATCGACCTCCACGTGCTCCGGGAGGCCCGGAACATCTGCCTCACCATCCGGGAGAAATACCTCGGGATCCTGGACCCCATCTCCGAGCGGGTGGACTCCGACGTGCTCCTCTACCAGCTCCCGGGCGGAATGATCTCGAACCTGGTCTCCCAGCTGAAGGAGCAGGACGCCCTGAACCGGCGGGAGGACGTGCACCAGGAGATCCCCCGGGTCAGGGAGGACCTCGGGTACCCTCCCCTCGTCACCCCCACCTCCCAGATCGTGGGGACCCAGGCGGTCTTCAACGTCCTCATCGGCGGAGAACGGTACACGAACGTGACAAAGGAGGTGCGTGACTACCTCCGGGGCCTCTACGGGAAGCCACCCGGGCCGGTAAACGAGGAGGTCCGGCGGAAGATCATCGGGGACGAGAAGGTGGTGACCGTCCGGCCCGCCGACCTCCTGGAGCCCGTCTACGAGCAGATGAAGAAGGAGGCGGTGGCCGCCGGCCTCGTGAAGAAGGAGGAGGACGTCCTCACGTACATCATCTACCCGGCCATTGCCCCCGCGTTCCTGAAGGGGGAGAAGAAGCAGGAGGTCCTTCCCCAGCGGGTGCCCGCGCAGGCCGCCTCCGCGCCCGAGATGCCCTCGGCAATGGAGGTGGAGGTGGACGGCGAGGTGTACAACGTGCGGATCGTCTCGGTCGGTGGCACCGCGGTCATCGCAAAGGCCGGAGCAGCCCCCGCCGCGAAGTCCCCGAAGGGCGAGATCGAGGGCGGGATCCGGTCCAACATGCAGGGCATGGTCCTCAAGATCCTCGTCCGGGTCGGCGAGGCGGTGAAGAAGGGCGATCCCCTCATGGTCCTCGAGGCCATGAAGATGGAGAACCCCATCGCGAGCCCGAGGGACGGGAAGGTAACCGACATTTTCGTGGATACCGGGGACGTGGTCGCGAGCGGCGACGTGCTCCTGGTGGTCCGATGAGCTACTTCGAACGGATCCTCATCGCGAACCGGGGCGAGATCGCGATCCGGGTGATGCGTGCCTGCCGGGAGCTCGGCATCGACACGGTGGCCATCTACTCGAAGCCAGACGAGAACGCCCTCCACGTCAAGTACGCCGATGAGGCCTTCTGCGTTGGCGAGGCCCATCCCTCGAAGTCCTACCTGAACATGGAGCGGATCGTCGAGGTGGCCCGGAAGGCCGGGGCCGGGGCGATCCATCCCGGCTACGGGTTCCTCGCCGAGAACGCGGCCTTTGCGAAGCTCGTCGAGTCCGAGGGGCTGATCTTCATCGGCCCCCACTGGCGGACCATCGAGGCGATGGGGTCAAAGATCGGCTCGAAACGGATGATGAGGAAGGCAGGGGTGCCGGTCCTCCCCGGGACCGAGGAGGGGACAACCGTCGAGAAGGCCGCGAAGGTGGCCGACGAGGTCGGGTACCCGGTCATCGTGAAGGCCTCGGGCGGCGGCGGGGGCATCGGGATGAACATCGTGAACTCGCCGTCCGAGCTCGGCGCGGCCCTCTCCGGGTCTATGCGCATCGCCCAGTCGGCCTTCGGGGACGCGACGGTCTTTATCGAGAAGTACCTGGTCCGGCCCCGGCACATCGAGTTCCAGGTGCTCGCCGACACCTCGGGCCACACCGTCCACCTCTACGACCGTGAGTGTTCCATCCAGCGCCGGCACCAGAAGCTCGTCGAGGAAGCCCCCTGTCCCATCATGACCCCCGAGCTCCGCGAGAAGATGTCGAAGTCGGCGGTCCGGGTGGCAAAGACCGCGGGGTACACGAACGCCGGGACGGTGGAGTTCCTCTACCAGGCCGGGAACTACTATTTCATGGAGATGAACACCCGGCTGCAGGTGGAACACACCATCACCGAGTTCATCACCGGTGTCGACATCGTGAAGCAGCAGATCGCCATCGCCGCGGGCCAAGACATCCCCTTCTCCCAGGACGAGGTCTCCATCCGGGGCCATGCCATCGAGTGCCGGATCAATGCCGAGGACCCGCTGAAGAACTTCCAGGCCGACCC
>DATJPK010000129.1:0-22189 GCA_035506435.1 Methanomicrobiales archaeon | reverse complement strand
TGCCGGCCCGTTCCAGCTGGGAAAGAATGGCGCTGCCTTCCAGGCTCTCACTTCGGACTATACCAGCTTCATGTCCGGAACGACCATGGGCAGCTCCTCGGCGACGGCCAGCCTGAAGCAGCCGGTCGCGATGGGTGACGGCGCCGGGGACTATGGCATCACCATATCCTTCACGGGGGCAATCTCATGATGAAGCGTATAGCCCTCCTCGGGGCTATTCTCGTGCTGGCCCTCCTCGCGGCCCCGGCCCTCGCCGGGAACTCGGTGACGGCAACGGGGGAGATCCTCTCCATGCCGGCACCGGTCGCGGCCTTCAGCGGCTCGCCGCTCTCGGGCAGCGTTCCGCTGACGGTTAGTTTCAATGCCGGTGCATCGACAGGGTCCATCACCAGCTATGCATGGGACTTTGACAATAACGGAGTCACGGATCTCACCACGGCAAGCCCGACAGCGAGCTACACGTATGCTGCCGCAGGTACGTACTCCGTGAAGCTCACGGTCACCGGGCCGGGCGGAACGGATGACGAGCTGAAGACGAACTACATCGCGGTGACGGTCGCAGCGCCGGTCGCGGCTTTCACCGGGACGCCGACCTCCGGGTACGTCCCGCTGACCGTCCAGTTCACCGACCAGTCCACGAACACCCCGACGTCCTGGAAGTGGGAGTACCAGAAGTCCGGGACGAGCACCTGGACGCAGTTCGCAACGGTCCAGTCTCCGGCCTACTCCTTTACCGCGACAGGGACCTACAGCATCCGGCTGACGGTAACCAATGCGGCGGGGAGCAACACCCTGACGAAGACGAACTACATCACGGTCAGTACGCCGCCGGCACCGGTCGCGGCCTTCATTGGAGCACCGACCTCCGGGTTGACACCCCTGACCGTGCAGTTCACCGACCAGTCCACGAACACCCCGACGTCGTGGAAGTGGGAGTACAAACTGGGCTCCGGGAGCTGGACCCAGTTCTCGACGGCACAGAGCCCGTCATACAGCTTCACGGCAACCGGGACGTACAGCATCCGGCTCACGGCGACGAACGCCGGGGGGAGCAACACCCTGACGAAGAGCAATTACATCACGGTCAGCGCGCCTCCCAAGCCGGTCGCCGCGTTCACGGCAACCCCGACGAACGGGATGCCGCCGCTCGCCGTCCAGTTCACGGACCAGTCCACGAACACCCCGACCTCGTGGAAGTGGGAGTACCAGAAGGTGGGGACGAGCAGCTGGACGCAGTTCTCGACCGCGCAGAACCCGGCCTACACCTTCGCAGCCGCCGGGCAGTACAGCATCCGGCTGACGGTCACGAATGCCGGAGGGAGCAGCACCCTGACAAAGACAGGGTACATCACCGTGGGCCGGTGTGGCTTCATTACTCCCTACTTCACCGGTTCCCCGACATCGGGGAGTAAGCCGCTCACCGTCCAGTTCACGGACGGGAGCTCAGGACCGGTGGATATGTGGGAGTGGGACTTCCAGAACGACGGGACATATGACAGTACTGTCAGGAACCCCTCGTTCAAGTACACGGCCAAGGGGACGTACTCCGTGAAGCTGAGAATCACGAATGCCTGCGCCACGGGCACCATGATCCGGTACAGCTACATCAAGGTAACGTAGGGTCAGGCCCGATTGGATACCATTTCCCGGGAATCCTCCGGGCAGGGGGGATTTCCCCCTGTCCCGGTCCTTTCCCGGCCCACGACTGGAGGTGAACACCAATTCCTGAAAGCGCCTGTCAGCAATCCCTGACCGCCCCTCTCTCCGGGGTCGTATTACCCATGGCAGCATTGAGATCCATCATCGCAAGGGCACCCGCCCTCCTCCTGATCGTCACTGTCATTGCCACCTTGGTCTTCCCTGCATCGGCGATTACGGCAGATCCCGGCGCCACCACGGAGTCGGGGGAGATCACCGGGATCGCATTTTCCTCCAATAACACAGTTGGGGGGATCCAGGTCGTGACGCTGTTCCAGAACACGGGCAGCACTCACCTCACCGGCTTATTGAATACCGTGACCCTTCACGGTGCTGGTGGCGAGGTGATGGCACGGGCGGAGATACTCTGTTCCGGAGAAACCCTTATTCCGGGCCAGGAGGCCATGTGTATCGCTGACCTTGTATCCGGAGTTCCCGCGGGTGCGGTCATGCTGGAAACCATGGTTCAGAAGCAGGATGGGACAATCCTCGCTTCGCAGGAGGAACAGCTCCAGGCTGGGGACATCGCTGGAGTTGATAGTACTCCCCCGGTGAGTGCCCCGGGGTTCAGTGCCTGTCTCGCGGGGATTGCCATGGCTGCCCTCGGAGGGCGGGTGAAACGCCGTCCCCGCATACCTGTTTCGGCCGGCGAAACGCCCTGACTGTAGGTGCCGGTCTTTAAATATCTCTAAGTGCATACGAATTGGAGGATAAGTGAGATTATGTATTACCGGAATGGTAAAGTACGCATATTTGTGACAGCCCTGGTCCTTGCGGCGCTGGTCGCCGGTCCTGTCGCCGCCCTGAAGGTGGAGGGGGCACGGATTGCCCTCGACGTGGAAGCGGGAAAGGCATACAACAGCACCATCGGGGTTTCCATCGGCACCGGGGAGGCCGAAGGGGACTTCGCCATCGATGTCCTCGGGTTCGGCCAGGCCCCCGCGGACGGCACCTACACCGGCCTCGACGCCGCCGCGGACACCGCTCCCACGACCGCGCGCCCGTTCATCACTATTGACCGGCCAAAGCTGCACCTGAAGCCTGGCGAACGGGCCGTCGCAACGGCCATGATCCGGGTTCCGGCCGACTTCCGGGACGGCGGCCGCTATGCCATCATCCTCGTGCACCCGGTCGCCGCGGCAGGCCAGCAGGCCTCTTTTGCAACCGCGGTGGCTATCCCTGTCTTCCTCACGGCAAAAGGCGGAGCTGGCACTGAGGCAGGGGAGATCACATCCCTTGTCCCGGGTGCGATATCTGAAGGCAGGCCGATGAATGTCACCACCGTGCTGAAGAACTCGGGAAACCTCCACTACTACGGGGTCGTAAACAGGGTATCACTTACCGACACGGCCGGGAAGCTCGTGTCTAACACGAGCACCGCGCCCATGACCCGCGCCCTCGTCCCCGGCCAGTCGGTGACGTTTGCCGTGGAACTCCCCGCTCCCGTTCATCCCGGGACCTACACTATCACATCCCGGATGGAACAGCAGGACGGTACCTTCCTCGATGAAAAAACCGCGAGTCTTGAGGTAAAGGGTGCCCCGGCGCCGCTCACTGCCGCCACACAGGCAGAAACGACCGGAACTCCCTCAAAGGTTCCCGGTTTCGGGGTGCTCGCGGCCATTGCCGCAGCAGGGATATCTGTACTGGCCTGCAGGGGAAAGAGATAGATTTCTCATATTTAATCATACTATTTTAGAAAAACGTATTACTGAAGACATCAAAAAGAAAGAGAGGAGTGTGAGATGCAGGGATATCCTTCCCCGGGGAGATCTCTCCGGGAGGATGATCTGATCCGGGTGCCAGGGCAGGGGGCATCATCGTGACGGGGAGGACCCCCATGGGTGGGCCCCCCCCGGTTCTGCTCAAGCCTTCCCCCGGCGACCCCCCCGGCATTCCTTCCCTGCCACCCGGACCTCCCGATCCATACAGGAACCTCGGATTTCGGATCGGGAGGTATGCACGCCGCATTTTCGAATCCGATCTCGAGACCCTCAGCGCACGGGTACGGGGGAGGGCCGATAGGGATGAAAGGGCCCTTGCCGAAGGGATAGCCATTGGATCAGGGTGTATCCCCCACCTGCAACAGAACGGTGAAGACGAGGTCTGCGAGATACGCTGCGTCTTCGTAGCCGGTGCAAAACGGATCATCGTGACCCCCTCTCCGCTGCGGATCCCCCCCGAAGCGCTCCGCGACAGGCAGATGTATGAGGACTTTGCAGGGTGGCTCCTCGCACGGGAGGACGAGGATCTTTTTGAGGTGCGGTTCGGGTAACGAGGAAAGGGTGCCGGAACCGTTTTTCGGGAATCCAGGCCCGGTCATCCGGCATGGCGACCTGGCGGAAGACCGGCCGCACATGCACAATAGTCCGGGGGCCCGTGGATCACTTCAGGGAGAAAAGGAAAGCAGCCTGCAGGAGATCGCGGGCAAAAGTCCCGGCCCGGACCGGCAGCTGCCTTCTGGCTCCTTCGGAATTATCTGGTCGACGGACGTGCATGGAAAATTATCTGGCATTGTCGTGTGCGTGATCTCTCTTTTACTCCACTTCTCGTGGAATGACGCCTGCGAGAGCAGTGCCATCCCTATCATCCCTTGGTTCATCTAGTAATAAACTTTATCATTTTAGTATGAATAAGTGTTACTTTTGTGGGTTCATAGTATTATTAATATAATTCCTTCAGGTTTTATACCGGAATGGTAGCATATTCCGTTAAATTTATCATGTTCCGTGCGAAGAAAATCAGCGTAAGTAATACTAAAAATGCTTAATAAAGATATAACGTATTACACCCACAGGGAAGTGAGGAGGAGAGGACGTGGGAAACCCGGAGACCGGCGCTGTCGTAATCCTGGCACTGCTTCTTGCCCTGCCATTCCTCCTCGGCCCGGCCTCGGGCGATAATACCCTGAGTATCCACGGGCGGATCAATTCGGGAACCGTGCCGATGGCAGACTTCTCCGCCTCCCCCACGTCCGGAACCTCCCCCCTCACCGTGAAGTTCACCGATGCATCCACCGGCACCGTCACCGCATGGTCGTGGGAATACCGGATGGGCGGGGCCCCCTGGAAGCAGTTCGCTACCATAAAAGACCCGTCCTTTACTTTCAGGAGCGCGGGGACCTATGATATCCGTCTCACCGTCTCCGGGCCCGGGGGATCGGACGCGGAGGTAAAACCAGGTTACATCACTGTCGAGGAGCCTCCCCGGCCTCCCATTGCCCGGTTCACGCAGGACCGGTACGCAGGAATGGCCCCCGTCACCGTTCATTTCACCGACCGGTCTCTGTACAACCCCGGTACGTACCTCTGGCAGTTCGGGGATGGCAGGTATTCAACGGAGAAGAGCCCCTCACATACCTATTCCCGGCCGGGTATATACCAGATCCGGTTCCGCGTGTCGAACAGTGCCGGGAGCGACACGGCGGTGGGATTCGTGGTCGTTCTCCCCGGATGGTGGCGATAGTCACCCGGTGGCCTGCGATGATTGGGACCAGAAGCTCATGCTGGTTTCCCGCCGCCATCCTTGCCCTCGCGCTCCTTACTACGCTTCCGGTTCTCGTCACTGCCGATGAATATGTCGGCGGCGTCCCGCTCGCCACGGTGCAATCGGGGACGGTCACGGGCGACCTGTGGTTCGATATCACCCCGGCCCCGGACTGGGGCAGGCAGGACGTCGTGAAGACCTTTACCCTGCCTGCGGCGGCAGTGGCAGAACCAGGCCGGATAAAATGGGCACGGCTCTACATATCCGCGTACTGCGGGCACATGCAGAACGACTACGACTTCTGGATCACGAACCGCTGGGACGGGGATGGCGATGGTACCTACGAGCAGGTCTGGCCCGAACCCGCGCATGCCGGCTTCAACTTCTTCACGAACGGGGGGAATGACAACCGGGCCTTCGATGGCCATGGCGACGGTGAACCCTACAAGATGATCAACGACCACGAGACCAGGGTGACAAGCGACTACCTCATGTACTACGATGTCAGGGACCTGATCAAGGGGCAGACCATCCGGGTCAACGTGGATACGTCCGGGACGTTCGATGGCAGGATCAAGGTCATCAGCCTCGTGGTTGCGTACGACGACCCCGCCTCCACCACGGAGACCCGTTACTGGGTGAACCAGGGACACGATGTGTGCTCGTACTATACCGAGAATACCTTCGGATACGTCGCGGTGGGGAGCACCACCTTCGGCACCGGTGACATCCCCGATATCACGTCGGCCGTCCTGACCATCGACTACATGGCGAGCAATAACGGGTTCTACGGGTTTCCCACCGACAGCAGCGAGTTCGACCCCGATGCGAAGGCAGGGAACTTCAATTTCCCACTCGATCGGGTACCTGACGTGCAGGGGCCCTATTCGGGTGTCGATTCATGGGATGTGACATCGCAGGTCCGTTCCTCGGGGAATCGCGATGTCACCCTCGGGTACGCCCGGTATCTGCCGGCTACCGGGACCTCCGCGTTTTACAAGCTCCCGCTCGCCTTCCTCGTGGTGAAGAGGCCGATTCCTGCCGCCGTACCGGTCGCGGGCTTTACTGCCGACGTGGTCAGCGGTGTCGCGCCACTGACCGTCCATTTCACCGACCAGTCCACCAACTCGCCGACCTCGTGGTCATGGGACTTCAACGACGATGGATCCGTCGACAGTACAGCACAGAACCCAACGTACACCTACGCCACCGCCGGCACATACGCCGTGAAGCTCACGGCTGCCAATTCCGGAGGCTCTGACACTGAAGTCAGGACGAATTACATCGTCGTGAGCGCGCCTCCTGTCGCACCGTCGGCCGCTTTTTCCGCCAATGTCACATCGGGGACCGCCCCCCTCGCGGTCCGGTTTGCCGACCTCTCGACCGGGAACCCGACCGGCTGGGCATGGGACTTCGACGGTGATGGCACCATCGACAGCACCAGGCAGAATCCGATATACACCTATTCGGCAGCCGGCACCTATACCGTGAACCTCACGGTGACGGGGCCGGGCGGGAACGACTCCGAAATCAGGAAGAGGTATATCCAGGTCAGCGAGCGGTCCGAAACCCCGGTCGCCGGTTTCACGGCGAACGCCACTTCGGGACAAATTCCTTTCACGGTGCAGTATACGGACCAGTCCACCGGGACCGTCACCTCGTACGCCTGGGACTTCGACGACGATGGCACCGTCGACAGTGCCGCGAAAGATCCCGCCTTCACCTATTACTCCCCGGGAATCTATTCAGTCAACCTCACCGTCACCGGTCCCGGCGGATCCGACAGCGACATGAAAACAGGGTTCATCACAGCGACCCCGGGCCCGGTGGCGGCCTTCACGGCGAATACAACTTCCGGGACCGCCCCTCTCACGGTCCGGTTTACCGACCTCTCGACCGGGAACCCGACCGGCTGGGCATGGGACTTCGACGATGATGGCACCATCGACTGCACGGAACATAACCCGACCTACACCTACACCATCGCCGGCACCTATACTGTGAACCTCTCGGTCACGGGGTCGGGCGTGAGCGACTCCGAGATTAAAAACGGGTACGTCGTGGTCGCTCTGCCATCCGGAGCACCACCCGCAGCCCCGGTCGCTGCTTTCACGGCAAACTCCACGTCAGGATCGATCCCGTTCTCGGTACAATTCACCGATCTTTCCACCGGGGGTGTCACCTCGTACGCCTGGGACTTCGACGATGATGGCACCGTCGACAGCGCCGCGAAGGATCCCGCCTTCACCTATTCCTCCCCGGGAATCTATTCAGTCAACCTCACCGTCACCGGTCCCGGCGGATCCGACAGCGACATGAAAACAGGGTTCATCACAGCGACCCCGGGCCCGGTGGCGGCCTTCACGGCGAACATAACTTCCGGTACCGCCCCCCTCACCGTCCTGTTCACCGATCTCTCGACTGGAAATCCATGGTACTGGAAATGGACTTACGGTGATGGCAGCACCTCCACGTCCCGGAATCCTGCCCACACCTACAATAATGCCGGGATCTACACGGTGAACCTGGTTGTTTCGGCCGACAAGGTGAAGTGGTCGGATCCTGCAGGCCAGGTCATCACGGTCAACAGCACATCCGGCATTCCGGGAGTCTCTTTCGCCGCGTCGCCGACATCAGGGGTGGCGCCCCTGACCGTGCAGTTCACCGACTCCTCGAGCGGTTCCCCCACGTCATGGGCCTGGGACTTCGATGATGATGACAGCACCGACAGCACCGAGCAGAACCCGTCCCATACCTTCACCAGCGTGGGTTCCTACACCGTCAGGCTCACCGCGACCAATACTGCCGGTTCGGATTCCCTGACGAGGTCAAACTACATCGCGGTGACCACTTCGTCGGGATCGCCGGACCTGACCATCGAAACCATCGTCCCCAACCTGGGGAGCGTCTCCGCCATGAACGTGTTCGCCCTCGAAAAGAACCCGGTGACGATCAAGATTCAAAACGGGGCGAACACCTCGTCGGCAGCAACGACCGTACAGCTCGTCTCCAGCGACGGGTTCTCGGGAACGGCGCCGGTGCCGGCTATCGGTGCCTACGCGGAAACGACGGTCGTGGTAACCGACACGACCGAGAGGCCCGCTGAGGGGGGGACCGTGACCTACACTGCCACCGTGGATCCGGGTAACACGGTCCAGGAGAGCAACGAGAACAACAATGCCCGGACCGGCCCGGCAATCACGGTCAGGTACAACGGGTACAAGGGAAAGCGGTACTGGCCCCGTGATGGGGATATTACGACAAAGCATACGTTCGATCTCAACGGGAGCCTCATCTACTCCCGGGGCGACAGCGAGTACCGGTCAGGTAGTTTCGGGGACGGCGGCTGGCTCAGCTATACCGTGCGCTGGACGGGGGACGACCTGCAGATACCGGCCAATGCAACCGTCAGGGCGGCGTACCTCTACGTGCCCTATACCTGGGACAACGAGAATATCGCACCGGACCATACCTTTGTCAACTTCAACGGGGTCCGGTTCTCCCGTTCATCGTGGTACTGGGACCAGAGCAACTTTGGATCGTACGCCAACTACAAGTACGGCCTGCTCACGTACGACGTCACGTCGGAGTATCTGAAAAACGGGGACAACAGCGCCGTCTTCACCCGGGAAAATCCCAGGTACTCCGATCCCGCGGAGGCGGCGGTCTACACCAAGCTCTCGATGTACGAGTTCTTCCTCGTGGTCGTTTACGAGGACGAGGAAGAGACCGAGAAGCAGATCTTCATGAACGACGGGTTCGATCTCCTCGGCGCGAGCGCCGCGTATGGCACGACCCCCGCGGAATCGACGGCATACATCCCGTTCACGGGCATGACCATCGATACCGCCCGCATGCGGAGCGCGACCCTGGTCACCTTCGTGCCATCGGGAGACAGCAACGAGGGGAATATCCTCTATAACGGGAACGTCGTCGCTGGCAACGTGTGGTCGTGGGGCGGCACCGGAACCGGAGCCGACGGGGGCCACCAGGTGGCCGTCGATACCCGCGATGTCACGTCGTACATCGCACCGACCGAAAATACCTTTGCCATCCAGAGCACGGACCTGGGCGATGTTAATACCCCGTGCATGGCTGCCATCCAGCAGTTCCTCATCATCAACTTTGGCAGTACCACCACCACTACCACTGCAGTAACCGCTGCCCCGACCGCCGCTGCAACCGCTGCGCCGACCATTGCCCAGACCGAGGTTCCAACCGGGATCACAACCCCGGTTGCCTCGCCCTCGGCAGCGACCACCATACAGGATGCGAGCGCCCAGGGTGCCCTGGCGGTGAGCCCGGGGGAGTCGCAACCGGGCAGCGCGGGTAAGGCATCCCCATCGTCGGGAGGGGGCACTCAGGAATCGTCCAGGGGGAGTCCCCTCGAAACCGTTCCGCCCCTGGCATACACCGGTATTTCTCTCGCCGGGACCGGTCTCGCCGTCGCGTTCCGGAAAGGCTGGCTCTCTCTCCCCCTCATACCGATAGGGAAGGCGGTTGTGCGGGACGATCCCTTCTTTAATTTCACCAGCCGGATAGGATTTGCTGTCCCCGTCCCTGCCTCCACTTCTGTTCCCATCACCATGCAGGATGAGTGTCCGGGACCCATGAGTTGGGAACCCGCCTCGCCGAACAGGACACGGTGGCATTCCCTCGTAATCGGACTGGTGCTTGCCGGTGCCATGGTCGCAGGTGCCGCCTGGACGCTGGGGCTCCTGCCGTTCCACTCTTCCGCCGTGCCCGGGCCTTCGTCCTCTCCCGGTGCGAGCGGGGGTGGTACTTTCAACCTCATCCCGACGGTTGAATCCATCGAGGACCTGGATATGGCCAACCATGTTCCGGATTACCCGCCGGGCTTCAGCGCCCGCAACGGTCTCCTGTTCGTCTACCAGGGCAGGGACCGGTACAGGGTTTCCGACCTTGAAATTGACCTGACCAGCGGGTCGAACAGGGTAACGCTCGACTCACAGACTGTACCCCCTTCACCGAGCGTGATCAACCCGTCCTCCTCCTCGTATTTCGAAGAAATGGGAAATGGTGACGGGGTGCTGGACCCTGGCGAGTGGCTGATGGTGTATGCCGACGGCTGTTATGACAGTTCCCAGGCGGCCGATGAACCGAGGGGAAAGGTCCTTACCTGGAAGCCCCGGGGCTCCGGATCCCAGGTCGAAGTACCAGAGAAGGCCATCCTCGGGTACAGCCTGAAGAACACCGCAGACGGTTCGGTCCTCCAGCAGGGAACCCTCTCGTTTGCCCCTGAAACTACCTAGGAGACTACTATGAAGCGATCCCCGATATCCAGCCCTGCCGCCGGCTCCGGGCGGAATACCCTGCGAATGCTCCGGCCAGGCATCGTCCTCATCCTGGCGATGGCACTGCTCGTGCTGCCAGGGAGCGCCCTTTACAGCTTCGATGGATTCCCCCTGAAAACCGTGGCCCAGGGGCAGGTCGACGGCCAGGTACTCCAGTACACCATCATGGGGCTCCAGAACTCCCCCCGGACCCTCTCATTCGAGATCCCGGCCGATGCCCGGATCCAGTGGGCGCGGACGTACGTCGGGGTCTGGGGCGGGACCCCCAGGTATACCGGGTGGGTGCAGGTCTCAGTGAACGGAGAGAGCTTCGACCAGGTGAAACTGTACGGGCAGGACGATAAGACCACCAATGTCTGGTGCACGGGATACGGGGTATACTGGACGGCGTGGGACACGACCGGCATGGTAAAGAACGGGAAGAACGATGTCGTCGCGACCACGAGCCAGGGCCTGCCCGAGAGCAAGCTCGACGGCCGGATCTATGGAATCACGACCGTGGTCGTCGCAAAGACCCCGCAGGGCCCGGATACCCGGTACTGGATCATGGAGGGCAACATCAACCTCCACGGCGAAGGGTGGACGGCCGGGGCGAACCCGACCCTCAACGACGCGACCCCGGCAACGTTTTCCGTGAGCGACGTGTCGGGATCCCCCCACGCAAACCTGACCACCATCGAGCTGACCGGCACCCGGGGGCTCCCGGACTATGTCCAGTTCAATGGGAAGAACCTCGGTTCACCGGTCACGGACACCAAAGACTACCCGGCGGGGGCCTATGATATTGCCGACGAGAAGTCCTATGACAACGGGTACCCCGGACCGGGAGGGACCACCGTCATGAGCCGTTACTGGGATATCGAGATCTTCGACGTGACGAGCCTCGTGAGACATGGTGACAACGAGCTGAAGTTCCTGCGGGGAAAGGACCTGAACGGCGACGGGACCATCTCCAGCAACAGCGAGCCGTACGAGGGCGAGGATTACCTCCATCCCGTCTTCGCCATGCTCACCCTCGAGCGGAACCGGGCAGCGACAGGGGGATCCGTTCCCTCGTCCGGCTCCGGAACCGACCTTGCGATCGGGAAACTCGAGGTCACCGATGCCTTCGCCGGAGAGACCGCCACCATCACGGCGACCCTCCAGAACCTCGGCACCCGCCCGGGAACCCCGGTCCCGATCTCGGTCTCCGTGGACGGGAAGACCCTTGAGACCAAGCAGGTCACGGTGGAGGCAAGCGGTGTGCAACCGGTCACGTTTTCCTGGCAGGCAACCGCCGGCACCCATACGATCGCCGCCGAGGTGAAGGCCGGCGGGGACCTGGTCCCCTCAAACGATGCCGTGACGAGAAGCATCACGGTCGGGAGCCTCCCTGACCTCGAAGTCTCGGTCGGTTCGCCCAAGACACCCGGGGAATCGTCCGGCCAGCAGAAGTCCCCCCTTCCCCTCGGGGTCACGGCCGCCGCGGTTGCGCTATCCTTCGGCGCGTACCGTGCTTTCGGCCGGCGGAAGGATGGTGCGGGGCGGAAAGCCGCTTCGTGTATCCTTGTGCTCCTGGTCATGGCTTCCTGCGTTCCCTCCCTGGTACCGGCCGTGAACGCCGCGGAGACCTCGAAACTCTACCTCATTCCGGTTACGGTGAAGAACAGCGGGGGGAGCGATGCGGCGGCATTCGCGGTCACGATCTACCTCGACGGTGAGAAGATCGTAACCAAGGCGTATGACGACGGTCTTGCCGCCGGCATGGCAGTATCTGCCGATATTCCGGTCCACACAACGCCGGGTTCCCACACCCTCAGGGTCGTTGTTGACGAGACGGCCAGGATCAGGGACGGGAACAGGGCGAACAACGTGGCGGAGTCAGCCTATGTATTCCCATAGGCTCCTCCTCCTCTGTCTTTTTATCTTCATCCTTGCCGGCAGCGCGGCCGCGACTTACGGTGGCGATAACCCCCTCAATGCCACGTATTACGGCGATATCACGGGGGGGTACCTCTACGATACGGGGTCGAGCATATACGAGGGTTCCGTCCCGGAGGGCGGGATGTACCACGTGACATACTCCTTCGATCTGCCGGCCGATGCACGGATTCGGTATCAGAAGCTTTACCTCTACTGGGGATGGAGCAGGGTCGGGCAGAAGGCCGCGCATCCGAACTTCACGGTCTATGACTCGCGAAGACCGGGTATCCCGCTCACGCTTGCATCCCGGTACTCGGACACCAAGGGTTTCGTGAGCCAGTATGATTTCTACTCCGGCATGGATGCGTACGATTTCCCCCTGCTCGTCGCAGGGAAAAATACCTTCAATATCACCTGCGTGCAGTCCGGTCTCCCGAACAGCACGGTTATCATCTTCGGCATCGCCGCGTTCGGCGTGTACGAGCACGGGGGGTTCAGGTCGTACACGGGAACTATTGAACGGTACCCCGGTCCCGGCGAGACCGTTGACCTGTATGCCATGGTGGAAACCCTCCCGCCTGTCGAGACACAGAAGGCTGCAGCTGAACCGGGCATCGCCGTGCTGGCGACGGCAGGTGCAGTCATCGCCGTTGCAGCTGCCAGGAGGCAGGTATGAACAGACCATACCGCAAGGCTGCAGTCCATATCCTGATCCTCTGCGCATGCCTCACCCTGCCAGCCATGGCCGGGACGGCTGCCCCTGCGGCCGGGGACAGGGATACCGGACGGTTCATCGTGCACTGCAATGTAGAGGGATCGACCGTCATCATGGACAACGAGGTGATGGGGACCATTACGAACGGGACCCTTGCCATCGACGTGAACACGTCATCCCCCCGCTACCGGACCCTGACGGTAATCGCTCCGGGGGCCTCCCGCTCGATGATCTGGGTCCGCGAGGGGGCCGACCTCCTCTTCAGCAGCTACGGCATCTCGCCGGAGATGGCGACAACCGAGCTGGACTTTCCGGGTACGCTCCCGAAGGGGACGATCGAATCGGCCGAGCTCTTCCTCGTCGCCCCCTCGGGGGGCTATTCCCGGGACATCGACATGGACATCAACAGGCTGATGGTAAACCGGCTCGAGGAGGAGAAGACGCCCCCGCTCATCAGGACCATCTTCTCGCTCCTGTTCCCCAACTACAAGGGCAAGGAGTGGAGCGATATCTTTTCACTCGACAACAATACCCAGATCGGTTTCGAGACTAAGGAGATCAAACCCTACCTCAAGACCGAGAACAACCACGTGGCCGTGCGGGATCAGGGAGACTACATGCAGCTGACGAACGCTATCCTGATCGTCAGGTATACGACCGGAGAGAAGCCATGAGCCATGCGATCCAGACCCAGTTGCTATCAAAGCAGTTTGCGAACGGGGTGACCGCCCTGTCGGACATCTCGATCAGCATCCGGCAGGGGGAGTTTATCGCCCTGGTCGGGAGGAGCGGGAGCGGGAAGAGCACCCTGATGAACATCATCGGGGGGCTGGACTCCCCGACCGCGGGATCGGTATCGATCAACGGGGATATCGTGAATTACCGGGACCGGAAGAACCTGATCGATCTTCGGCGTTCCCATGTCGGATTTGTCTTCCAGCAGTTCAACCTGATCCCGTCCCTGAACGCACGGGAAAACGTTGCGTACCCCCTCCTGTTCAACTACGTCACCCGGGAGGAGCGGAACCTTCGCGCAGCCCGGCTCCTCGCGCTGGTGGGGCTCGGCGAACGGGCGGACCACCTCCCCCACCAGATGAGCGGCGGTGAGCAGCAGCGGGTTGCCATCGCCCGTGCCATGGTGGGCAACTCCAGCATCATCCTCGCCGACGAGCCTACGGGCAACCTCGACTCGAAGACCAGTACGGAGATCTACGAGCTGATGCGCTCGGTCAACAAGGAGAGGAACGTGACCTTCGTCATCGTCACCCACGAGCGCGACCTGGCATCGTACTGCGACCGCACCATTGAACTGAGCGACGGGAAGGTCGTCCCATGATCGCAAAGGAAATGGACTTTTTAAAAATGTCCGCACGGCAACTCAATGCAAAGCGTCTCCGGGTCGCCCTGACCGTGCTCGGTATCGCCGTCGGGGTGGCCGCGGTGATCGGGATCTTCGCCCTCAGCGACGGGATCCGGTACCAGGCGATCGAGACCATCAAGGCGCAAGCCGACCTCACGCTGATCGAGATCCACCCGAGGACCAGCGACGGGATAACGCAGCTGATCACGGACACGAAGGTGGACGCGCTGCGTGAAACGCCGCACGTGACTGCCGTTGCACCGGCGTTCATGGATTCGTATTCCACGAAAAAGCAGACCTTCCTCCAGATCGTTGCGGTGAGGGGAGGGGAGATCGACAAGGTGCTGAACCTGAAGTACACGTCGGGCAGGGCCTTTGAGCCGAACGCCTCGGAGGTCGTCTTCGGTGCCGAACTGAAGGACCGGCTCCAGCATAACGAGGGAATCCGGGTAGGAGATGTCTTTACAGCGCTCGTGCGGGAGTACGATGCAAATGGCATGCCCACTGACCGGCAGGTGCCGCTCACCCTGACCGGGGCACTCGGCGACCGTGACGACAAGTTCGACCGGTATGTCCTTATCGACATGACGACCGCGTCGCGAATCCGGAACGAGCAGAAGGGGTACGACACGGTCTTTGTCCGCGTCGATGACCCGGACAATGTCTTTCCCGTGGTCGACGAGATCTCGGCGCAGGGACTGGCGGCGCAGGGGGCCTTCGAGCAGATCCGGGCGGTCAACCAGTTCATGGACGCCATCCTGATCGTCTTCATGATCTTCGGGCTCTTCGCCCTCTTTGTCGGTGCCCTCATGATCACCACGACGATGATCACATCGGTGTACGAACGGACGCGGGAGATCGGGATCACCATGGCGATCGGGGCATCCGAGGCCGATGTGATCCGGCTCGTCCTCTACGAGTGCCTCCTGATCGGGATCATCGGCGGGATTGTTGGCATCATCCTCGGGTTCCTCTTCACGGTGGTCCTGAACACGGTGGGCAAGCCGTTCATCATCGCACGGATGGGCGTGGAGATATCGAGCATCTTCGGCAACGAGATTGCCAAACTCTCACCCGGAATGGTAGCCGCGGGGATGGCTATCGCGATGGTATTCTCGATCGGGGCCGGGCTGTACCCGGCAATAAAAGCCACCCGCCTGAACCCGGTGGAGGCGATCCGGGGGATGACATAGGGCATCACACGTGCGATGCCCCTGGATATGTCTCTCCATAACCTGTTGATGGAAGAGGATGAGCCTTCAGAAATCATGAAAAGCCAGCATTTCCAGAAGTTCCCAGAACATATATATCCCCAAACGACCAATGCTCCCTGGAACATAAAGGAGGTCCGATTCCATGACCAATGGTTGGATGAATCGGGCTTTTGACCACGGAAAGGCCGTCCCGGCCGGGGCGTTTCCGGTTTTCTCAGTATGGCCTCACCACGAGGAACACAAGCGATATCGCCGTGAGGCACCAGGTCCCCGCGTGGACCTCCCTCACCTTCCCGGCGGCGGCCATGAAGAGGGGGTAGACGATGAACCCGGCGCAGAGCCCGAGCCCGACGTCGTGGGTGAGGGACATCGTCACCATGATGACAAAGGCCGCGAGGAATTCCTGGATGGTCGCCCCCTGCCTCTGCCTGAGCGGGAGAAGCATGAGCAGGCCGATGACGATGAGGGCGGGAGAGGTGGCGGCCGGCGGGATGGCGCCGAGGAGCGGGAGGAAGAAGAGCGAAGCGGCGAGGAGTGCCGCGACCACCACGGCGGTGAGGCCGGTCCGGCCGCCCTCGGAGAGCCCCGCGGCCGACTCGAGGTACATCCCCGCCGTGGAGGTGCCGGCGACAGGGGAGAAGACCATGGAGAGGGCATTGCAGAGGAACGGTCTCCTCACGCCCCCGGGGTCCTGGACCGGGTCGGCGAGGCCCGCCGAGATGGAGAGGCCGAGGATGGTCGCCGACGAGTCGAAGAGGGTGAGGAGGAAGAGCATCACGACGATGGGGAGCGCTGAGATGGCGAGAGCCCCGCCGGCATCGATGGAGTAGACGTAGTCGAAAGGCGACGGCGGCGGGGCCACGATGGCCGGGGGGAGCGGCGCGGTCCCGAGGAGGAAGGCAAGGGCCGCCGCCGTGAGGATCCCGGCGATGATCCCGCCCGGGATCTTCCGGATCATCATGGCCCCGATGACCGCGAAGCTCGCGACGAGGATCAGGAGGTTCACAGGGTTGATCACGGTCATCCCCTGCGGGGACCCGGCGACCGCCATGCGGACCACCACCCCCGACTGGGTGTATCCGATGAAGGCGATGAAGAGGCCGAGGCCCCGGGCACAGGCCCGCATGATGCTCTCCGGGATGGCGAGGACATAGGGCCTCCAGAGACCCGAGAGCATGAAGGCGGTGAAGAGGAGACCCGCGACGAGGGTCGCGCCCATGACCACCGGCCAGGGGTAGTGGAGCTCCCCCGAGAGGAGGTAGACCGAGAGGGCGTTCTGGCCCATGAACGGGGCGACGGCGAAGGGCCGGTTCGCGTAGAAGCCCATGAGCAGGGTGCCGAGGCAGGCCGACGCGATGGTGGCGAGGATGGCGGCCCCGGCGGGAACCCCGGCCGCGGCGAGGATCGCGGGGTTCACGACGATGATGTACACCAGGGAGAGGTAGGTCGTGGCGCCTGCGGTGATCTCGGTCCGGACCGACGAAGAACGGGCGCTGATCCCGAAGAACCGGTCGATCCGGTCCCGGATGCGGAGAAGCATTCCTGCAGAAATGTTCGACGGGGCGCGGTATAAGGCTGCCGGCGAGGGGAACAGGCACCCGGATCCTTCCCGCCGGCATATGCGGAGGCCGGGCGCTGCTGGCGACGAGGATGCCGGCCGCATGCTTTTTAACCCGAGGATACCCTCCTGTAACCATCGAAAGAGTGCGGGGCACACGGTATGAATCCGAAACACATCCCTACAGGATCGCTCCTCCTCCTCCTCCTCCTCCTCCTCGTCACCGTCGTCGGCGCACAGGTCACCCGTGGCGGCACATTCACGGTCACGGTTATCGGGACGTCGAGGACTGCGTACGACATCTGGCCGAAGGGGACGGGCTCGATGTCGGGGGAGGCGGGCGACCAGCCCCCGATTATCGTCGCGGGCCAGGTGGACGTCGTACAGGACCCGGCCGGCGGGCCCTACACCATCGGGAATCACCCCATCAGCGGCGGAGGCACCATCAGGGGTGACGTCCCCCCCGATTCGTCCATCACCGTCGCGACTGCCTATTATGCCGAGGTGACCACCGACGCGAGCGGGTACGGGGTGGTGCTGTTCCAGACGAACCATAACACCGCCACGGGCCAGCAGTTCCACATCGTCGCCGAGAACCCGGCGAACCTCGGCGAGGACGTGCAGGTTGTTCTCGGGGGGATCCCGGGTCCCACAGGGAGCCGGGATCGTCCGGGGGGGGAAGGGGCCCCTCTGGACGGTATCCCGGCCCCGGCCTCCACCCCGATGATCCCGTTGCCCATTCCGATGACCATGGAGACCCGGTTCATACCCCTGCCAGCGACGACCGTCCCGGCACCGGTAATCCCCGCCACCGTGGTACCAACCACCGCCCCGACCATCTCTCCCCAGCCCATGGAAACCCCTACCGAGACGACCCCGCCACAGATGGTCCCTCTTCCGGCAATCATCGGGATCGCAGCGGTGGGAACCGGGCTCTTCCTTGCAGGAAAGCGCATGACAGGGTAACCGCACTCTCCTGCCGATTGCCTGGCCCGTGCTGACCTGTATCATTAATCATTATAGTCTACCGGGTAGATCCCCCGGGAGGCATCGGACAGGTAAGCGCTGAAACGGGCGGGGGATCCCCCGGTTCCCCGAAGGAGATCTGAGCGGCATGGTCACGATTGAGCCACCGGAATTCATCCGCAGGCACCGCCTTCTCCAGGGGATCCTGCCGATCGATACCGCCCGGCTGCCGGCCGAGATCCTCGCGGGCGTCACCTTCGCGGCCCTTGCCATCCCGTCGGTCCTCGGTTATGCAACCATCGCAGGCATGCCCGTCGTCACCGGCCTCTACACCCTCCTCCTCCCCATGGCGGTCTTCGCCATCTTCGGTTCGTCCCGACACCTGGTCGTGGGTGCCGATTCTGCGACGGCCGTAGTTATCGCGAGCGGGCTCCTCGCCATGGCTGCCCCGGGGTCGCCTGAGTACATCGCCTACGCGGGGATGATCGCCCTCCTCGCGGCGGGATTTCTCCTTATCGCCGGCCTGCTGAAACTCGGGTTCATCTCCGATTTCCTCTCCCGGGCGGTCATCATCGGGTTTCTCTCCGGGGTCGGCATCCAGATCGCCATCGGGCAGCTTGCCGGCATGGCGGGAATAGCGGGTGTTATCGGGGGACCGGGCCTCCAGCTCGCCCGTTTCGCGGTGGACCTGCCCTCGGCAAACATGCCGACCGTCGCGGTCTCGCTCGCCGCGATAGGTGTGGTCGCCGTTTCGAGAAAGGTGAGCAGTAGGGTCCCGGGGGCGCTCATCGCGGTCGCCGGTGCGATGGTCGCCGGCTGGGCGTTCGGCCTGTCTTCCTACGGGATCGCGCTCCTGGGGGCCGTCCCGGGAGGATTTCCGGCCATCGCGTTCCCCGCCGTCCCCTTCTCCGACGTGATCCCGCTCATCAACCTCGCGGCCGCCTGTTTTGTCATCATCCTTGCCCAGAGCGCCGCGACCTCGCGGGCCTATGCCTGGCGGGATCCGGGCCGGACCGACGAGAACGTTGACCTCCTCGGCCTCGGCCTCGCGAACATCGCGGCCGGGGTCTCGGGAACCTTCGTCGTGAACGGGAGCCCCACGAAGACCGAGATGGTGTACGGGGCCGGGGGCAGGACCCAGCTTGCCCAGCTTGTCGCGGTCGCGGTGGTGATCGCCGTCCTCCTCTTCATCGCCGGCCCCCTTGCCTACCTTCCCGCCGCGGTGCTCTCGTCGGTGGTCTTCCTCATCGGCCTGCGCCTCGTCGACCTCGACGGCCTCTCATCCCTCAGGGACCGGCGGCCGGTGGAGTTCGCCGTTGCGCTCGTCACCGCCGGCACGGTGATCTTCATCGGCGTCGGGCAGGGCATCGCCATCGCGGTCGCCGCCTCGATCATCGCCCACCTCCGGCACAGCTACCGGCCGCTGAACGCTCTTCTCGTCCCGACGCCCGAGGGGGTTCTCCGGCCCGTGCCCGTCGCCGACGGCGAGCAGGCGATGGAGGGTCTGATCATGTACCGGTTCGGCGCAGATCTGTATTTCGCGAACGAGAAGCGCTTCACCGAAGAGATCCTTTCCCTCGCGAAGTACGCCGACCCCCCGGTCCGGTGGTTCTGCATCTCGGCGTCGAATATCGGCGACGTGGACTACTCCGGCTCCGAGACCCTGAAACAGGTCCACGAGGAGCTCGCGAAAAAGGGAATCGTCCTCGTGATGAGCGACGTGGAGGAACCCGTGCTCGCGAAGCTCGAGCGGGACGGTATCGTGGAGCTCATTGGCAGGGAGTACATATTCGAATCCGCCTACGACGTGATCCGGATCTACGGGGACTAGGGGAATTCCCCCGACCCAAACCTATAATCGGGCGGGAGATCAAAGATCCCGGCCATGCAGTCCAGGATCCTGCCCGCACTCCTCATCATTGCCGGGGTGCTGGTCCTTGCGTCAGGCTGCACCACGGCAGATAACGGGGCACCGTCCATGGCGACACCTACCACCGCGACCCAGGCTCAACAGGTAAGGCTCGAGACCACGATGGGGAACATCACCATCCAGCTCGGGGCAGACATGCCGATCACCGCCGGGAACTTTGCGAAGCTCGCCGGCCAGGGGTACTATGACAACTCCATTTTCCACAGGGTCATCGACGGGTTCATGATCCAGGGTGGCGACCCGACGGGGACCGGCCGGGGAGGGCCCGGCTACGTCATCCCCGACGAGTTCACGAAGAACAACCGGGTCCTCCGTGGAACGGTCGCGATGGCGAATGCCGGCCCGAACACGGGGGGGAGCCAGTTCTTCATCAACCTCGTCGACAACGAGTTCCTGAACTCGAAGCACCCGGTGTTCGGGACGGTCACCGGGGGAATGGACGTGGTGGATAAGATTGGCAAGGTGAAGACCGACTCGAACGACCGCCCTCTCACCCCGGTGAAGATACTGAAGGCGACGGTAATCAGTCCCTGAATTCAATCTCTTTTCCAGGAGCAGGTGATTACCCCCCGCCGGGGGCCATCGAATTGGGGGGGCCCGTCTTAAAATCGAAAAAAGGAACCCTATAACCCGGCCGGCTTTCCTTTGAGCGCCTCGAGGAGGAGCCTCGCCGAGGCCTCCATGTCCCCGAGGTCGGCAACCTCGACGGGCGAATGGATGTACCGGACCGGGACGCTCACCACCGTCGAGGGGATCCCGGCCCGGGAAAGGTGGATCGAGGAGGCGTCGGTGGTGCCTCCGTGGCCGACCTCCAGCTGGTACGGGATCTTCTTTGCGTCGGCGACCTTCCTGAGCCAGGCGACCATCCGCCGGTCGGCGATAAGGCCCCGCCCGTTCGCGTCGGAGACCGTGATGGCCGGGCCCTTCCCCATCTCGAGGCAGGAATCCTTTTTGTCGATATCGGGATGGTCGCCCGGGAAGGTGGAGTCGAGGGCAATTGCGCAGTCAGGGTCGAGGGCAAAGGAGCTGGTCTTTGCCCCCTTCGTCCCGACCTCCTCCTGCACGGTAAAGACCCCGTACACGGTGTGGGGGGACTTCACCTTCTTCATGACCTCGATGAGGACAGCACACCCGACCCGGTTGTCGAAGGCCTTTCCCGTGACCCGCTTCCCGGCGAGGTCCGCGAGCTCCCGGTCGATGGTCACGGGGGTGCCGATCTCGACGCCGAGCCGGTTCACCTCCCTGAGGGAGGAGGCGCCCACGTCGATGAACATGTTCTCGGCCTTCACCCCCTTCTTCCGTTCCTCCTCGTCCATGACATGGGGGGGCTTCCCGCCGACAACTCCTGTGACCGGTCCCTTCGTACCGTGCAGGATCACCCGCTGGTTGTAGAGGGTGGGGGCATACCACCCGCCGAAGGTCACGAACCGGACGAAGCCCTTGTCGTCGATATAGTTAACCATGAGGCCGATCTCGTCCATGTGGGAAGCGATCATGACCTTCAGCCGGCCGCCCTTCTTCACAGCGATGAGGTTCCCCATCCTGTCCTCGCGGACCTGGTCCACCGACCCCGCGAGCTCGGCACGGATGATGGAAAAAACGCTCCCCTCGCTCCCCGAGACGCCGTGGGCGTTCGAGAGCCGCCCGAGGGTCTCCCGGAGGGTCATTCGCTCACCGCGGCGGTGATCCTCTTCAGGGCCTCGGCGATGTTCTCCCTCGAGGTTGCATAGGTCAGGCGGGCATAGTTCCTCGCGTTCCGGCCGAAGCTGTCGCCGGGCACGATGATGACGCCCTTTTTGATGATCCGATCGGTGAGCTCCCGGCCCATGGGGACGAAGGTGTAGAAGGCCCCCTCGGGGAGTGGGAACTGGAACCCGAGCCGGTTCAGGCCCTCGTAGAGGATGTCCCTGCGGGCCTGGTACTCCCGGCGCATGACGCCTACCGAGGACTGGTCTCCCGTGAAGGCCGCGACGGAGGCGTACTGGGCGACGGAGGTGGCGCACGCCTGGCAGTACTGGTGGACCTTGATGCATTGGCCGATGACT
>DATJPK010000128.1:0-10278 GCA_035506435.1 Methanomicrobiales archaeon | reverse complement strand
CGGTGACCGCTCCCTTGTAGAGGAGGTGGGAGATGAGCACCTCGGGGCGCTCGGCCATCCGCTCGAAGATGAACGGGATCCGCCCGTCCTCGTCCTGGACCTGGGCGAGCCATTCCTTCGATATGGCGGGGGTCCCGCGTTTCACGATGGATTTGAGTATCTCTTCGAAGGTCATGGGATCACTGTTTCTGGAGGAGGTTGGAGCCGGGAGAACATGATGGTTGCCGTTCCGGGCAGGATATCCAAGGACAGGACCGGTCGGAGCGAGACTCTGCCTTCCAGACTTCTGCATCGCTGGTTATGAATTCCCCTGAATTTACACCATGACCTTCGTCTCTGAAAACGGACGGACACGAATCCAGATGTAGGTGCGCATCCTCGACGGGAGGACGTCGGCGATATCGCCGAGCTTTACCCCCTGCTCGAGCTCAAGGTTCCGAAGCGAATCGGCGTACACCTCGTACGGGAGCTTCACCCGGAGGCCGGCCATCTGGACGGTAATGGGCGTCGGGGAGGTCACCTCATGGATGGCCGGTACCTTCTCGATGATCAGGTCCATGAGCCGGGGCGGGGCGACGGAGAGCGGGTCCTTGTAGATCTCTACCCTCTTCACGTCGAGGACCCGGCTCACCTCCCCCACCATCTCGTCGAGCTTCGCGAGCTCCTCGGGGCGCTTGGCCCGGTGGGCGAGCCGGCCCAGGCCCCCGACGTACCCCTCGACGGGGGGATCGATACATTTCATGAGCGCCTCCTTGTCGGGAGCCCCTGTCGCGATGATCGGGACCGTGATCCCCCGGCTGATCTTCGGGTTCTTTTTCCGGATGCATTCCTCGAAGTTCCCGTAGAGGAGAACCGCCGCGTCGTGCTCGTTGATCACGTCCCGCTCCTCGACGTTCAGCTGGGCGATCCGCTTCCCGAAGCCCCGGGCGAGCCCGATGACGTTCGTCTTTGCCCCGAACTGCCGGAGGTACTCGGCGACGTCGCAGGTCGCATGGGGGAGGTGGTGGATCTCGAGGGACATCGAGACGACCGCGATCTCGGTCCCGACGAGTGGCGAGACCTTCACCGAGCCGTTGATGGGCTTTGCGACCGCCTCGATGAGGCCGAGGTCCTCCTTCGGGACGAGGGCGAGGATGATGATGTCCCCCGCGATCTGCTGCATCTGGATGATGTAGCCCCCGAGGTCCTCGATGATCTCGATGATCTCCTCGTGCCGGTAGAGCCCGCCCTTGTACGTGATGGGCTCGAGGATCACAGGGCCTCCCCGATGAGGGCGAACTTCTCCCTCACCTGTCGCGAAACGACGTCCTCGGGGAGGGTGTCCTCGGAGGCAACGAAGTAGAACTTCCCGTCCACGTACGCCTCCTTCCTGACCTTGAACCCCTCGGGCTGGATACAGACCATGGCGTACATGAGGTCCCGGAAGATGTCCTCCCTCGGGTCGTACACGGGAAGGTCCTCGAAACCCTCGGCGCCGCCCTCGGGGACGGTGAGGATCACGGTCCATCGGTCCGGCTGCTCGACGTTCGCCTTCCCGTACCGGTTCCAGAGGTACTTCAGGAGCGGGGCGAGGTAGGTCTCGTCACCGATGGAGAGGGTGAGCCGGTTCCCCTGGAGCTGCACCGAGGCGATGTCATGGACCTTCACGATACCCGGGAGCTTCCGTATGACTCCGACGACGATGAAGATGGGGACTGTCGGGTCCACCGAGACATGAAGCTTGGAGACGACCCGGAGGAGGTTCATGTCCTGGAGGACGTCGGCCGCTATCCGCTCGTAATACTCCCCGCCGGTCTTCTCGGGGCAGTCGGAGGTGAAGGTCTCGATGCCCGTCATCCCTTCCCCTTCTCCCGGATGAAGCCCGAGGCAAGGAGGGCAGACCCGACGGCGCCGATGAACTGGGAGTTCGGCGGGACCACCACCTTCGTCTGGAGGAGGAGGCCCATCGCGTGGACGAGCCCCTCGATAAGCGAGGTGCCCCCGACCATGATGACCGGCTCCTTGATGTCCACCTCCTGGAGCTGCTGCTCGAAGACCTGCTCGGCCACCGAGTGGCAGGAGGCGGCGGCCACGTCCTCGGGCGAGGATCCCTGGGCAAGGGCGTTCACCAGGGACTGGGTCCCGAAGACGATGCAGTAGGAGTTCATGGGCACCTTCTGTGCCATCCCCTTCATGGCGAGAGGGCCGAGCTCGGTGATCTCCACCCCGAGGCGCTTCGCGGTCATCTCGAGGAACCGGCCGCTTGCCCCGGCGCAGATGCCGCCCATCGTGAAGGTGCCGGGGATGCCGTCGTGGACGCTGATGGCCTTGTTGTCCATCCCGCCGATATCGATGACGGTCGCGGGGCCCTTCTGGTGGTTCGCGAGGTACACCGCCCCCTTCGAGTTCACGGTGAGCTCCTCCTGGACGAGGTCGGCCCCGATCTTCGACCCGACGAGGTGCCGGCCGTAGCCGGTCGTGCCCACGGCCTCCATCTCCTTCCTCGAGACGCCGGCCTCGGAGAAGGCCTGCTCCATGGCCGTCCAGGCGGACTTCTCCACCTCGATCGTCGGGACCCAGCCCTTCCCGATGATCCGGTTGTCCCGCATCACGACTGCCTTCGTCGTGGAGGAGCCGGAGTCCACCCCGAGGGTAAGCCCCTCCTGGACCTCCCGGGCGAGGAGGGCCCGGCGCCGGGCGATGGTGGTGAGCGCCTCCATCCTCGTGAGGAGGGTCCCCGACGTGGTCCGCTCGGTAAAGGAGTAGGAGACCACGGGGAGCCTGGACTTCTCGACGATGTACCGGCGGAGCTCGTTCCGGACGATGGCCCCCTCGGCGCACCTGAAGCAGGTCGCGATGAAGACCGCGTCGGCCTCGATCCGGCCGTCCACGAGGGCCTTTGCCCGGGCGATGGCGAGCTTGAGGTCCGGACTCCGGATGTCGAGGCCGAAGCCGGGATAGTCGCGCTGGAGGTCCTTTAAGGCCATCTCGGGGTAGAAGATCTCGGCCCCAACGGCGGCCGCCGCGTCGTTGATCTCCTTCTGGACTCCGCTGTACTCGGGGCCGCAGGAGAGCTGGGCGATCCGGACCGGAGCGGTCATGGTTTCCCTCCCGGGAGCCCGGCGAGGAACTTCCGGATCGCCGCGACGAAGGCGATCCCTTCCTCGTCGGAAGTGGGGTAGACCAGGTCGAGGACCGGCATCCCCTTTGTCCGAAGGAGGTAGATGACGAGCTCGTTCGTCCGGGCGCACCCCATGCAGCCGAAGGCAAGGTCCGCGTCGTTCACGATAATGGCCGCGTCCGCCTCCTCGATCCGGGGCCCGAGGACGGCCATCCGGCCCCTGACGCCGCTCGGGACCTCGACCGCGGCCCACCGGAGGCCCTTCTTCGGTTCCTCGGGGGAGATCTGGAGAGGCGGGGAGTCGAAGCCGGCGGTCTGGACCCTCTCGCGGATCCCGATGGAGGCCCCAAGGGGCTCGTGGCCGTACCGCTTCACGAGGTCGGTGAGGATGAGGGAGGTTGTCGGGTAGATGAACACCTTAGCCATGGGCGGATTCCTCCTCCGCGAGGATCTTCTCGAGCTCCTCCACGGGCAGGGGGGCCTTCGGCCGGGCCCGGGCGGCGGGGACCGGGGCACCGGACGGGTGGAGGTCCTCCTCGAGCCCGCGGGAGACGTGTTCGATCAGGGTGAGCTCGTACTCGTGGCCATGGAAGCCCGGCCGCGCCCCGCCGAGGTTTGCCCGGCACCGCCTGGGGTCCCCCGGCGGGAAGCCCCGGTCCTTCACGAAGATGTGGGCAGGGTCCATCGCCCGGATCTTCTCCACGATCCCGTCCACCTCGGCCGGCTGCCCCGTCACCTCGAGGCCGAAGCAGGTCTCCTTCACCATTGCCTTCGGGGCGATTTCCCAGGCACGGACCGCGATGTCCTCGGGGGTGAAGTCCGTGGACTCGACAAAGATGTAGACGGTGACCGTCCCGACGTAGGACGGGGTGTAGCGCTTCATGGAACCTCCCTCACATAGACCATGTCCTTCTCCCTGAGACCCGCGAGCTTCCCGGTATCGACGAGGATCCCAAAAAGGTTCGTGCCCTCCAGCGGCTCGGAGGTCGGGCCGAACTCGGTGTGGGCCGCCGCTCTCACCCCGATGGTCCCCGCCCCCTTCCGGGCGTCGTTCGTCATCCCGAGGGCGTAGGCGGGGACCTCAGCCCCGGGCAGGTGCTCGGGGAGGACCCGCATCCCCTCCCTGAGCTCTGCCCGGAAGAGCGAAACGTCCTCGAACCGGAAGAAGAGGCGCATCCTCCCGAGGGCATGGCGGGAGAGCCCGGTGATCTCCCGGAAGATGTGACAGGTCAGGGGCGCCTCCGCGCAGGAGAGCCGGATACCGAGCACCTTTGCCCCGGGCGCGGTGGTGAGCTTTACCTTCCCCGCGGCAAGCATCTCGAGGGTCGTCCCGGGCTCCTGGTCCACGATGATCCGTCCCTCCCCCTCCCCGTCAACCGTCGCGGCGAGGCCACGGTCGGCCGCAAGGCGCAGGGCGTCCTGCACCGCGAGGCCGATGAAGTCGATCCTCGGCGGGGTGATCCCGATGGCGAGCCGGTCCCCGGCCCCTGCCACCCGGACGAGCTCGATGCCATGGACCACGTGGCCGATCACCGCGTGGGTCTGGTTTGCCGCGACATCGCTCCGGTAGATGTAGACCGCGCCGGCGCCGGGGCCCATGGTCCGCAGGGTGACAGTTCCCTCGCTCCTGAACCCCTTCTCTCCCGGCGTGATGTGGGGCTCCGGGAGGCTCTCGTCCCTGACATGGGTGCTCGATGCCCGGTCCACCCGGAAGTACCCCTTCGCGAGGGCGAGGTGCAGGTGCTCCAGGAGCTCCGCCGTTCTCGTGTCGATGGCGCCCGGGGTATAGCCCTGCGCGAGGGCCGCGACATGGGTGACGACCTGCATCCCGTCCTCGAGCACGAGCGACAGGTCGGTGGTGGTGAAGGAGGTGGACCGGTCCGCCCAGGCGATGACCCGCTCGGCCTTCTCGATCCGGTCACCCTCGGCCCAGCGGTCGATGACCCCTTTCCCGGAAATGACCTTTCCGATTACCCCCCCGTCGGGGGCGGCCCCGTGGTCGGCGAGGTGGTTCATCCGGGAGAAGATGAGGTACGACCTCGACGGGTCGTACCCCCCGCAGCCGAGGAGTACGTCCCCCCGGTCATACTGGTGGGGGACCCGGGCCGGGGCGATGTCTGCCTGGAACGGGCCGAAGGCGGCCGCGTACCGGTCCTGCCAGTGCAGCTCCAGCGGTTTCCCGCCCGCGGAGGCGGAAAAGATCACCGGCTCGGGCCTTGCGAGCTCCACCACCACCTCGCCCTTCGTGGTCCCGATCTGGACGGTCTGGGTCTCGGCCGCCTCCGCGGCACGCGGCCGGATCACCGCGATCGCGAGCCCCGGCTCCCGGTGCCCGACCAGGGATCCAAGGGTCGTCCCTCCGGGGGCCTCCACCTTCCTCCCGTCGAGGAGGATCTCCACGGGGCTCACTCCGTCGGTGTGGATGGAGGAGGCGGCGGCGCCGGCCGGGACATGATCGCCCGTTCCTCCTCGGTGAGGCTCGCGAGGACCTGCTTTGTGGGCCCCATCTGGACGATCCGCCCTCCCCGCATGAGGGCGAGCCGGTCGCAGATGTCCTTCACGAAGTCCATGTCATGGGACACGACGATGAAGGTCATGTCCATCTCGTCCCGGGAGTGCATGATGGAGTGCTTCACGTCGACCTTCGTGATGGGGTCCATCGTCCCCGTCGGCTCGTCCAGGATGACGATCCGGGGCTCACGGATCAGGACCTGGGCGAGCGCGACCCGGTGGCGTTCCCCCTCCGAGAGCTGGGCGGGGTACCGGTCCAGGATGTCCCTCGCCTTTTCGTCGGTGAACCCGGCCATCTGGAGGGTGATCATGGCCTTCCGGACAGCGAGCTCCTTGGGGAACTCGAGGCCGATCGCGTCGGTGAGGTTGTCGAGGACCGTCCGGTGGGGGTAGAGGTCGTATTCCTGGTGGAGGAGCCCGATGTAGGCCTTCGCCCTGCCCCGCTCCTCGATCCCGGGCTTCGTCATGTCCACCCAGTCGTCCCCGACCCGGATGTTCATCTCCCCCGTAGTGGGCTCCATGACCCCCGCGATCATCCGGGAGAGGGTGGTCTTCCCTGCCCCGCTCTTTCCGATGATCCCGAAGATCTCTTTCTCGGCCACCTCGAAGGTGACCCCGTTCACCGCCTTCACCATCCCCCGGTCCATGGAGATGTACCGCTTTATGACGTCCCTTCCCTCGATGAGCTTCCTTCCCACCTGGACCGAGTCGAACTTCTCGGTGTCGGAGAGGCCGCTCATGAACTTCGCGATGACCTCGGAGGGGGTGCCGATCAGGGCGATCTCGCCGTTGTTCAGGAGGAGCGCCCGGTCGGCGACGTCCTGCACGACCTGCGAGAAGTGGGAGGTGACGGCCATTCCCATGCGGTTCTCCCGGGCGGCGTCCTTCAGCATCTCGTGGACGAGCCGGGCGGTCTCGGGGTCGAGGGTGCCCGTCGGCTCGTCGGCAAAGAGGAGGAAAGGCTCCTTTGCGAGCTGCCGGGCGAGGACGACGCGCTGCTTCTCACCGCCCGACAGGTCCCGGGCGATGTGCATCATCCGGTGGGAGAGCCGGACCTGGTCGAGGAGGTCGGCAGCCCGGTTGATGGACTTGTCCTCGGGGTAGTCGATGTCGTCGAGGGCCCGGAGGACGTTCTCGATGACCCGGTCGTTCCCGTAGAGGGCGAAGGTCCGCTGGAACATCATCGCCGTGCGGTGCATGATCCGCCGCTTAAGGGCCTCGTTCTTCTCGTCCCAGAAGTCGACGTCGGTCGCGACGAGCTTCCCCTTGCAGGCCGGGCAGGGCTTCCCGGCCATGCTGGGCGGCTCGATGTTCTCGCACCGGTCGCAGACCGCCACATGGTAGATGATCTTTCCGCTCGTCGGAGGCTGGTCCACCCCCCGGACCAGGTGCATGAGCACGGTCTTACCTGCCCCGCTCCGGCCGATGATCCCGATGATCTCTCCCTCGGCGATCTCGAAACTCACGTTGTTGAGGGCCTTCTTGCCATCGAAATACATCGAGAGCCGGTCGACCGTGATCAGGGGGGTCATGCCTTGCTCCAACCTCTCACCCATATTCTGTACAGTGGATTCATATTAGCTTTTATATTCCCCCGGGTGGCCGGGACCGCCCTATTCCGACGGAGAGATCCCTCACGATCGTGACCACGTCCATGACCCGGGGGACCACGTGGTCCGAGGCCCGGTACAGGGACTCGGACTTTTCGCCCGGCTGCTGGAGCGTAAGGACCGACACGTCGGCCTGCCCGAGGGCCGGCAGGTCGTTGATCCCGTCCCCCACCATGACGACGGTGCAGTGCTGCTCCTGCAGGTCCTCGACGATCCTCGCCTTGATGGTCGGGGTCGCCACCCCGTGGACATGGTCCCGGGGTATCCCCAGGTGGTCGGCGATGCGCTCCAGCTTCGAGGCCCGGTCCCCCGAGGCGATGTAGGTCGCGACCCCCATCCGGTGGAGCTCCTCGATGGTCTCGACCGCGCCGGAAAAGGGCCTCCCCCCGGAGGTGACGGTGAACTCGATCGTCCCGGGGGCCGGGGCGAGGTTCACGATCACCCCGCTGTCGATGACCACGAGCGCCTCGAGGCGGCACCGCTCCCAGACCTCCCGGATGCACTCCTGGAGGTCCGAGACCCGTGCCACCCGGTCGCCATAGAGGAGGTCGGCGAGCTCCCCGTGGGGGAAGATCCGGTTCGAGCAGGAGACCCCGAAGCTCACCTGGTGGCTGCCGAGGTACTCGGAGAGGAGAAGGCCCGGGGGGCCCTTCATGACGTCCCGGGACCGGACGTTTAACACGAGCAGGGCCCGGTCGTCCGATGCCGCGGTGATGGCCGTGGTCTCGACGTCAGGGAGGAGCTCGCCGGTGGGGATGTTCTTCACCACCCGGTAGGTCCGGAGCAGGGTCCCCGCGCTGTCAAAGACGACCGCGATGGAAGGGGAGGGGGGGCAGGGCTGCGCAACCATTCTATGCTCCTGAGAAGACAACGATACAGGTTCTTATGTCCGTCAGTGAGACTGCCCGGAAGATAAAGAGGATGGAGATCCGGGGCGCGGGGAGGATTGCCCGCGCCGCGGTGGAGGCACTCAGGGCCCATGCCCGGGAGCTGGATGCGTCCGACCTTGGTGAGTTCAGGAAGGGGATGGGCGAGGCCGCCGACATCCTCCTCGCCACCCGGCCGACGGCCGTCTCCCTCCCGAACGCCGTCCACCTCGTGATGATGCCCCTCGACGGCGCGGAGGACCTGGGAGGGGCCCGGGACGCCGTGGTCCGCGCCGCCGACACGTTCATCCGGTCGTCGAAGAGCGCCATCGAGCGGATCGGGGAGATCGGCGCCCACCACATCTCCGACGGGGACACGGTCCTCACCCACTGCAACTCCGAGGCGGCGCTCTCCTGCATCCTCACCGCCGCAAGGCAGGGGAAGTCCTTCGAGGTGTACGCGACCGAGGTTCGGCCCGGGAACCAGGGCCTCCTGACGGTCCGGACCCTCGCCGACGCGGGCATCCCCACCCACTACATCGTGGACTCGGCGGTCCGGCACTTCATGCAGCGGGTCGACCGGGTCTTCGTCGGGGCGGACGCCGTGGCCGTGAGCGGCGCGGTGGTGAACAAGATCGGCACCTCGCAGGTGGCCCTCGCGGCCCACGAGGCCCGGGTGCCCTTCGTGGTCGCGGCCGAGACCTACAAGTTCGCCCCCCGCACCACCCTCGGCGAGCTCGTGGAGATCGAGGAGCGGGGCACGGAGGAGGTCCTCCCCGCCCCGGAAGCGGCGCGCCTGCCAGGGGTGAAGGTCCATAACCCGGTCTTCGACGTGACCCCCGCGGCATACATCGACCTGATCGTCACCGAGGAGGGGGCGATCCCTCCCTCGCTTGCCTATATCATCATCCGCGAATTCCTGGGCTGGTCCATCGAGGAGTTCCACAAGACATTTCAGATGGCCCATCGAGATCAGGGGTGAGACCATGCCGGACGTTATCGCAACCTACAGCTTCATCCCGGAGAAGGGGACCACTCCCGAGGAGGCGGCGCGCTGGATCGCCGAGGAGGAAACGACGGGCACCTGGACTGCCATCGGGACGACCACCGGGTACGTCCGCAGGCTGGACGGCGAGGTAATGGAGATCATCGCCGAAGGGGGCCACCAGCTCGTGAAGATCCGGTACCCCGCGGAGATCTTCGAGCCCGGGAACGTCGCGCAGTACCTCTCGGTCATCGCGGGGAACCTCTTCGGCCTGAAAAAGCTCGCCGCTGTCAGGCTGCTCGACATGGAGGTCCCCGAGGAGCTGGTCCCCTTCCCGGGTCCCCGGTTCGGGATCCGGGGGATCCGGGCCATCATCGGGACCACGAACCGCCCCCATGTCGGGACCATCATCAAGCCGAAGGTCGGCCTTTCCCCCGACGACACCGCCGAGGTGGCGTACCAGGCAGCGACGGGCGGCGTGGACCTGATCAAGGACGACGAGACCCTCACCGACCAGGCCTTCTGCCCCATCAGGGAGCGGGTGCCGAAGGTGATGGCCGCCCTTGCAAAGGTGAAGGAGGACACCGGCCGGCAGGTCCTCTACGCCGTGAACGTCACCACGAGGGCGGACAAAATCGTCGAGAAGGCCGAGGAGGCCATCTCCCTCGGGGCGAACATGGTCATGGTGGACGTCATCATCTCCGGCTTCGGCGCCCTCCAGGCCCTCGGGGAGGCGCCCGGGGTCACGGTCCCGATCCATGTCCACCGGGCAATGCACGCAGCGATGACCCGGAACAAGGAGCATGGTATCGCGATGCGGCCCCTCGCCCGGCTGGTCCGCTGGCTCGGCGGCGACCAGCTCCACACCGGCACCGTCTCGGGGAAGATGAGCCACGAGGCCGAGGAGGTCCTCGGGGACAACCGGGTCCTCACCGGCTCGTGCTTCGGGAAGAAACGCACGTTCCCGGTTTCGAGCGGCGGGCTCCACCCGGGCAAGGTCTTCCGGGAGCTCGAGACCCTCGGTACCGACATCGTGCTGCAGGCCGGGGGCGGGATCCACGGCCACCCCGACGGGACGGCTGCCGGGGCGATGGCGATGCGGCAGGCGGTGGACGCCTTCATGGAGGGGATCGCGCTCGACGAGTATGCCAAGCAGCACTACGAGCTCCAGCGGGCGCTCACCCAGTGGGGGATCGGGTAGGAGGC
>DATJPK010000127.1:0-15375 GCA_035506435.1 Methanomicrobiales archaeon | reverse complement strand
TCGAGACCCACTCGCCGCTGAACCTCGAGACCTACCGCATGATCTGAGGGGAGCGCACCCTCCTTTCTCTCTTCTCTCTTCGTCTGACCGTGTTATTCCTGCGGGTGGATGACCACCTTCAGGCTGCCACCCCGGTGTTTTGCAGTTAATTGGAAACCTTCGGCCGTTTTCTGCAGGGGGAACACGTGGGTTATCATATCGACCACGTTGATCCTTCCGTACTGGATCCATTTCAGGGCCGTTGAAAGATCATGGATATCGGCAGCATAGGAATGGGTGATCGTCACCTCTTTCTGCCACAGGCTCCAGAGGTTGATTTCCGACTGGATCTCGGGACGGGTGGGGGCAAAAAACAGGATCGTGCCACCCGGCCCGACAGCTTCCAGCGACTGTTTCACCGCCGCGGGAACGGGTGCGGTCATGATCACGGTGTCAGCACCCTGCCCGCCGTTTAATTCCCTGAACTTCCCCGGAACATCCTCCGCGGCGGGGATGGTTGCATCGGCACCGAATTTCCGGGCGATCTCCAGCCGTTCGGGGCTCGGGTTGGAGACCGCGATGAAACCCGCGCCATTCAGGCGGGCCGCCTGGAGGTGCAGGAGGCCGGTGATACCGGCACCGATGATGAGGACGGATCGGCCGTCCGAGGCCGGGGCCCGCTGCTGCCCGCGTATAACGCTCCCGAGGGGTTCGACGAAGGTTCCCTCGTCAAAGGTAACCGAACCGGGAAGCCGCAGGATCCCCCGATCGACGTTGATCGCCGGAAGGACAACGTATTCTGTAAACGCCCCAAAGGAATTTTTAAACTTAGTTTTTTGAATTGTGTCGCACGCGGTCGTATGCCCGCGGATGCAGGCATTGCAGGTATTGCACGGGACATGGTGGGTCACGACGACCCGGTCCCCGACTTTCCATTTCGGATCGACCCCGGCACCAGCTTCTGCGATGATTCCCGTGCATTCGTGCCCGAACGCCCCGATGCCACCCGGTCTTCCCGCACGCTTGAGCCGGTACCATTCCATGACATCCGAGCCGCACACCCCGCATGCCATGATCCTGACCTTGATCTCTCCCGGCCCGACGGAGAGATCCTCCACGTCCTCGATGCGGATGTCGCTGTTCGAATAGTAGACCGCTGCCTTCATGGTTTTCCCCTCAGGTTCATGGACCTGTTCAGTCGAGCTTTACCGCGTCCGGCAGGCATGCCCGGTAGATATCCATGGCCTCCTTTACCGTGTGATTTCCATGGACAATGGAACCGATTGCCCTGATCATGCCGACCGGGTTGGCATCCTGGAAGATGTTCCGCCCAAAGTCGACTCCCGCCGCACCCGCCTGGACGGAGTCCCAGGCCATCTGGAGAGCATCGGGCGGGCTCGAGTACTTCCCGCCGGCAACGACGACGGGAGTCGGGGCAACCCAGTCAACCAGCTTCGAAAATTCCTCGCAATAGTAGGTCTTGATGATCCGGGCCCCGGCATCCTGGCAGATACGGGAGGCAAGGGCGAGGTAGCGCAGGTCACGGGCCATGTTCTTCCCCACGGCTGTCACGGCAAGAACAGGGAGTCCGTATTCCCCTGCCTGGTTGATCATGTCGGTGAGATTGAGGATCGTCTGCTGCTGGTTGGCTGAGCCGATGTATACACTCACAGCTACGCCGGCCGCATCCATCCGGACGGCTTCCTCGATGGTGACCGTGAGCTGTTCATCGCTGAGCTCTTCGTTGAGAACGCTGTTTCCCCCGGTTACACGCAGCATGATAGGTTTCGACCCGATATCTTCGGGGGCGATATTGCTCCGGACCGCCCCACGTGTCGTCATCAGGCAGTCGCAGTAAGGGAGCAGGGTTTTTATCGTGTTGCTCATGTTCCGCAGGCCCGTCGTCGGCCCCTGGAAATAGGGATGGTCTACCGCGAGCATGACCACCCGGTTATCCTTCGGGCTGATGATCCGGTTCATCCGGCTCTGGATCCCGATATCAAGATACGCGTTCACCATGGGGACACTCCACGAGAATACATCACAACACAACCGTAAAAAGCGTTGGGATTACCAGTCCTTCGGCCTGACGATGAGGTATCCCTTCCCCGTCAGCCACCGGTGGAATTCATGGGTGCTGTGGAGACAATCAGATGCACAAATCGCCCGGATTTCTTCATAGTCCGGAGATTTTTCCGCCTTCTTATCGAGGAGCAGTTGTATGGGACATTTCACGTCATGGCAATATTCCCGACGCCGGTAATCGATATAACCATCTGGCGACTGCATACTAGGTACTGAGAAACCCAGCGAAAAAGGCTTACGGAGAATGAGCATTCCCCCCGAACCCGTCCACCACAACGATCGTCTCCCCATCTACCTCGGGATCTTCGGGGTGATGGCCCTCTCGAACGCCATCGTCCCCGTCCTCCCGGCATTCGCGGCCGGCCCTGCCCTCCAGGGCTCCATCTACTCGGCCTATTTCCTCGGGGCCTTCCTCATGGTCTTCCCTGCCGGGCTCCTCTCGGACCGGATCGGGAGGATGCCCGTCATCCGGGCAGGCCTCGCCGTCACGGTGGCAAGCGGGCTCATGGTCCTCTGGGCCGCCGACCCGGCGCTCGTGCTCGCGGCCCGGTTCGTGGAGGGACTGGGTGCCGGCCTGTTCGTCGCCTCGGCGATGTCCTGGATGAACACCCGACCCGACCACGAGAAAGTATCGGGCGAGTTCATGGCCCTGCTCAACCTGGGCCTGCTCGCCGGCCTCCTCGGGTCCGGGCTGCTCGCCGGTTTCCTCGCGAACGGGCGGGGAGGGATCCTCGCCTTCACCCTCCTCTCCCTTCTCCCCGTGGCCCTCGTTCTCCCGGCGAGGGAAACAGCACCGGTACCACGGCAACCCGGCGGGGACGCAGGCACGGGCCGCCCACCCGGGATTGTCTGGCTGTACCTCTCCTCGGTGATCCTGGTGGGGGCGACGGGGGCGGTGACCGCCCTCTATCCCTCGTACACCGGCGAGAGCCCTGCAGACCTCGGGATCGTCATCGCCTCGATGAACCTCGCGACCATCATCGCGGTCATCCCGGCCTCGCGCCTCCACCTGCCCCCGGTGAGGACCCTCCGGGTCACCTCGGTGCTCCTCGCCGTGTCTGTCCTCCTCGTCGCCGTCTCGCCCCTGGGCTTTCCCGTCGTCGGGGCCCTCCTCGGGTTCATCATGATCGCCCAGATCGCCTACCTTGCGGGAACCGGCATCTCCCAGGGAGAGGCGATGGGGGCCTACAATGCCGCCTCGTACGCCGGCATGACCTTCCTCCCCTTCGTTGCCGGGCTGGTCGCCGGGAGCTCGGGTTTCCTCACGGCGTTCGGGGTCACTGCCGCCCTGGCCCTTTCGATGGCGGTGACCATTGGCAGATGCGGATGTTCCGGCGAAGAACGCTCATCTCCCTGATTTCCGAGCCCGGTGGGGCACAATCCTTCCTGATTCTCCCTGCCCCGGCCTGCCACTCCCGGCCTCCCGCCCGGGTCCCTGGCTCCGCTTCCCAGGCCCCGGTTGCCCGACTCCGGAGGACCGGTCAAAGAACAGGTTGTACCCGTCACGGGCGGGGTTGTACCTGACGAGGACATGTTCGAGGGAGAATATCCCGCCGTACCGCCCTTCAAGGAGCGCCCGGGCCCGGGCGGCCTGGTGGTCCGGCACCACGGCGAAGACCGGCTTCTGGGGGGTGCCGTCGCAGACCTTGATCACGTGGTTCCCCCGCCCCCCCAGGTCCCCGGACATCTTTGCCACGACGACGTTTACCCGGCGCTTCAGGTGGTTCGCGAGCTTCGAGAGCCTGAGCGCCTTCGTACCATGGGGGACCCGGTACTCCTCCCGGGTGCGCCCGGCCTTCCTGAGCAGGGCATAGGAGAACTTCACGTCAGTATTCCGGTACCGGTACCCGTCCTCCGACGAAGCAAGCCGGGCCATGAGCCGTGTCGGGACGATCGGGGCCTCCTCCCTGAAACTCCAGCACCGGTCTGGCCTGCAGGAGGTGGACCAGAGCCGGGTGCATGGTGCGAAAAGGGAGAGACCCTTTTCGGCGAGGCCTGCCGTGGTGATCCTGAGCGCCACGGAGTTTTCCAGGTCGGCAGGCTCGGTGATGATAATGGTGCCGCCCGGCGAAAGGTTTGCCGCGACCGGCTCAACGAGCCGGCCCCGTGCCACGGGGATGAGCTCCCGCTGCTCGGAAAGGACATTCCCGAAGATGACCAGGTCAAGGTCCCGGGGCAGGGATTCAGGGTCAAGGGTCGCCAGATCGGCCTGGAGGGGCTCCTCGATGCGTACCCCCGGTGCCCCCGAGGCGAAGGCCGGCACGATCGACCGGTATGCCTCGAGGTTTTCTGTTTCCCTCTCGAGTGCAAAGACCTGCACCCTGCCCGGAGAAAGACGCCTCCAGGTTTCCGCGATGGCAAGGGGCACGGTGCCGGGGCCCGAACCGATGTCGAGGACCCGCATCCGGCCCGTGAGAAGGCCGTCGGCAGCCATGTCGCCGAGAAGGTGCATGACCTCCACGAACATGACAGGTGCCTGGTACGCAAGGTACGCGAGCACCCGGTACCCGGCTCGGTAGGATATCGCCCTCCTATCGGCCTGGCCCCAGTACTCCCCTTTCTGGGCGCGGATGGCCCCCCTGATACGGTCGAGAACGACCGGGTCGTCCCAGGCTTTCCCGGTCTTTTTCGTGATGTAGGCCTCGACGAGCCCCTGGAGCCGGTCGGGGACAGACGGGCGGGCGAGAAACTCCCCGAAGGAGGAGAGCGCTGTCGCGGAAGGTAGAAAGGGCCTGGCGGCGGGGAGATCCCTGCGACTCATCCCGGAAGGATACTGCAGGCCCGGGAATTAAACCTCCCCCCTTGAAGGAGGTGCGGCTGGCAGCGCCGGGGCAGGAGACAGGGCTGACCCCCGAGGAGAGATCCTCGCCCCCTGCGGCTCCCATCACCGGGACATCCGGGCACCCGCATCTCGGGTTTTGATCGGACGAACGCGCAGAATCTGTCCGGGAATCCGTGGGGCGATAGCCCTCCGGGCGACATTTGGGGAACGGAGCGGGGATCGCCACGGAACGGCCTGTCAAGTGGATCTCTCTGAAGTCCAATTCACAGGGATAAAGCTTTTGCAGCATGGAAAAATGATTTTCCAGAGTCCCCCACCATTTCACATGAGTGAAGGGGGTATTTTTCGACTCTATATGAAGGTTTCCATTTTCTGGAGTCAACTGTTTCTGTTTTATTATATGCAAAAATGTCGGCTCCAATAAGTTGAAATAGTTAACCGTGGAGAATACTCTTTAGGGTCCGGATCAGCAGTGGTCCCTCGGCGGAATTGGATCCGGCCCTGACCTTTCGGGGAAGATTCCGTGGTCGCGATGCATGGTGGGCTGTCCCAATATAGAAGGCTCTCAGTGGAAAGTCCCCAACCCCCGGGATTTGCACGGCTGCATTCTTCGGTGATGGAACCCATAGGCACTAATCTTTTCAGGGCTCCAGTTCCCCCACTCCCCGATTACAGGGGATAGAACCGGTACGGTACACAGACCAATCCCATGCATCGGGAATCCCCCCCGATTTTCTGTCCGGTGAGGAGATCCCATCGGGGTCCTGTTTCTGGCTCCAGGCACGGAAGATCCCCGGCCGCACCTCCACCCCGTTCCCGGGGGTCCAAAATCCAATAATATTATATAAATCTATCTAAAATGATAGAATCTGATTTTACTTTTTGATTTGTTTATTTAAAGGAATATAAATGGATAAATGAATTTGGATTATCAAAATCTTTAATAAAGCCAGATATGAAACTATTTATAGTAAATACAGAATTTGCTTCGAGGCGAATACCAGTGAGAGCCAGTAGAAGAAATGTAGCATACGGGGTTTCACTCCTCGCGATCCTCGCCGTTGCCGGTCTCATTCTCCCGGCGATGGCATGCGATGCCGCCTGGTACAACAGCGGCTGGGGCGAGAGGAAGCCCGTCACCATCGACCGGACGAAGGTCGTCTCGGACCAGAAGGACTTCCCCGTCCTCATCAGCCTTTCCGCGGACCCGGACCTTGCCGCCCGGCTCCAGAGCTCGGGAAACGACCTTATTTTTACCCTTGCCGACGGGACCACGAAGATCCCGCTGAAGATCGAGAGCTACTCGCCTGCCACCGGGGCGCTGACCGCCTGGGTGAAGGTCCCCTACCTCTCGTCGGGCTCGGACACCCAGCTCTTCATGTACTACCAGAACCCGTCCGCCCAGAACCAGCAGGACCGGACTACCGACTGGTCAGAGAAGTACCAGGGGAACTGGCGGAAACGGGATATCATTTCCTGGGTCCAGACCGAGTTCAACAACCATAACAACCCCTCGACATTTGCGAGGATGGGTGCCCAGGAAGGCCGGCCCCAGGCGCCGGCAGCCGTGGCGACGCCCACGCCGACACCGGTGGTCACGCCCGCCCCCACCCCGGTCACCGCCACTGACACGGCCCCTGTCGCGACCCAGCAGTGGTCCGACTGCGGCTGGAACTACCGGAAGGCCATCACCATCGACCACACGAAGGTCGTGGCCGACCAGGCCGATTTCCCGGTCCTCGTGAACCTCGCCTCCGACGCCTCCCTCGCCGCCCATGCCCAGCCGTCGGGGAACGACATCCTCTTCACCCTGTCCGATGAAAAGACCAAGGTCCCCCACAAGATCGAGAGCTATTCGAGCACGAGCGGGGCGCTCGTCGCCTGGGTGAGGGTACCCGTCCTCTCGTCCACCACCGACACGGTCCTCTACATGTACTATGGTGACCCCTCTGCAGCCGTCCAGCAGGACACCTCAGGGGACTGGTCGTACCGGTTCAGGGGCACGTGGAGCAGGAAGGCCATCGCTTCCTGGGTCCAGACGAAGTACAACAACCAGATGAACCCCTCGACCTTCCTCTCCGTCGGTCCCGAGATGTTCCCGCCCCAGTCATGCACGGGAACGCCTGCACCGACGCCGACGCCCTCGCCCGTCACCACCGTGACCCCGACCCCGACCCCGGCGGCGGCCGACCAGGCCGGCCCCACCCCCGAGCCGACCGTGGCGCCGGTTGACCCCACGCCCGCGCCGACCGTGGCGCCGGTTGACCCGACGCCTTCGCCGACCGTCGCTGACCCGGCCCCGACCGTGACTCCGACAGCCACGCCAACGCCGGTGCCATTCACCTGCCCTGACAACGTGTCTCCGCTCGTCACCCCTGACGGGTCGACCGTGGGCTGCGTGGCGTTGACGAACGACTGGTCAACGGACGACGCGAGCGATCTTGTCGACACGGTCTACGTGACCTACACGCTGGCCGACACGTACTGCCTGAAGAGCGCTGACATCGCGGTCACCTTCGACTCGACGTACGTGCCCCCGCAGGTCACCCAGCCCTTCGACGCATCAACCTGCACGCGGAGCTATACGTTCTCCGTGCCTCTCGGGGATACCGGAGACGCGGCCTACCTCTATGTCATCGCCCACGGGTTCGTGACCTCGGGTGTGACCCCGGGCGATATCGAGATCACCTCGCCGGCAAATCCCATCTACTATATCATCCAGGGCTGATCCTGGAATACCCTGCTTTTTTCAGGCCCGGAACCGGAAATCCGGTGTTGCCGCGGCGCATGTTCACGAAAAATGCATTCGTGCCCACCGGAGGAGCACATGACGGGGAGATCCGTCCCGCCCGGGTCAGGCAGGAGGGGACTGCGAGGGTTCCTCGCCGTAGGTAAAGATCTCCTCGACGTTCACCCCGAAGTGCCGGGCGATCCGGAAGGCAAGGTCGAGGGACGGGACATACCTTCCCTTCTCTATGGCGAGGATGGTCTGCCGGGTGACCCCGATCTTTTTCGCAAGGTCCTCCTGCGTGAGGTCATGCATGGCCCGGTAGACCTTGATCTTATTCCTCATCGGTCTCCCACTCCCCGTACTTCCGGGCATAGTAGATGCGGAAGCCGACATACAGGAAGATCATCAGGCAGAGGAGCCCGAGCTGGAGGTAGCCGAGAGACCTGAGCGGGAGGATCTCGGGGGGCCGCTCGGGGGGTCCAAACCGCGGGAAGGAAGGCACGTGGAGGATCTGCATGACCGCCCCGATGGAGAACGCGGCAAAGACCACCCAGAAGACCTGGAAGGTCCGCACCATGGCCTGCTCGGTGATCTTGATGCTTCGTTCGTCCTCGATGAGGTCCTCGACCCTCCGGCGTGCAAGGTAGACGAGGAGGATGGCGACCACGAAGGCAATCTCGACGAAGGGAGGCCGGTAGACCTCCACCGAATACCAGAGGATGGCGAGGAGGGCGACAGCGATGCACCCGGTGAGGAGGTAAAAGGTGTTTTTCTTCATGCCGGTGATCCTGTTTCCTGCTTAGTATATTTAACACTGGATTTAATACCTGATCTCCTCACCCGTTATCCTCCCCTATAAAAGTATGATTCACCATACATAAAGAATCTTTATCATTACATGAGCATATATTCATATCCATGACATCCAGGATTCCGGCAGGAACCCACCCTGCCATGAAGGAGGGGACCGGGCGGCCCGGGTCGTGCGCGGCCGTGGCCCTCGGAGCCCTCGCACTCGTGGTGCTCGTATCAGCCGTGCAGGGGGCGGGGGTCAACGCGACCGCGTCGGCCACGAACGTCTATGTATCATCGGTCGTGGTGGACCCCGCCGAGTTCTCCCCGTACGAGGAGGGGACCATCTCGGTCACCCTGACAAACGCGGGCAGCGATGCGGTGGGCCTGACGAACCCGACCATTCTCTCCAACCAGGTCCATATCGTGACGAGGGACATGGGTGCGAGCACCGTGACCTCCATCGCATCGGGCACCTCGGCCACCTTCACCTTCCTCGTGAGGGTTGACCCCCCCGACGGGACGTATTTCCCCCTCTTCACCGTGGGGACATCAACGAGCAGCATCAACTATCCCGTGACCGTGAAGGTCAGTTCCACGGAGATAGGTGCGATGATCTCCGACAAGCCCTCGGCGTTCCCCCTCTCTGCGGAGGAACAGGTGAACCTGACGGTGTTCAACCCCCGGGGCGGGGAGGTGAAGAATATCCTGGTCGCCGCCTCGGGAGAGGGACTGGACGTGAGCCCGTCGCAGAGGTACGTGAGCTCGCTTGAAAGCGCGAGCAGCGTCGAGCTGTCCTTCGGGGTCACCGCCCACCAGGAATCGAACCTCACCTTCCATATCAGCTACGAGAACGGGGACAATGCCCACACCTCGGAGCTGTTCCTTCCCGTCACCATCGGGAATGACAAGACGGCCGCGGTCCCCATCCTGAACAACGTTGCCCTGACTTCCAAGGGAACCTATTACGACCTGACCGGCGACATCACGAACGCGGGGATTACCGATGCGAAGGGGCTCGTGATCGCCGTGGGGTCACCTGCCATGGGGACGGAGACGTACCCGGAGTACGCGATCGGGAGCCTTGCCTCCGATGATTCGGGAAGCTTCGAGCTCACCTTCACCTGCCGCGACCTCTCATCGGTCCCCCTGGTCATGCGCTGGAAGGACGCGGACGGCAACAACTTCGACCTTACGAAGTACCTCGATCTCGAGTCCGGATCGTCACCGGAAGCAGGTTCCGGGATTTCCGCCGGAACGGCACCGATCAACCGGACCGGTTCGGCGAACGGGTATTCGTCGAGGGGCATGAACGGCGCCTTCGCGCCCGGGGGGGCCAGGGAGGGGGCCGGAAGCATTTTCGGGATCGGAGGCGGAAGGGGAGGAGGCCTTGCCTCCTTCTACCCGGTCATCGCGGGCGCCGTCATCCTGGTGGCGGGCATCGTCGTGTACAGGAAGCGGAAGTGGGTCGCCGCGAAGCTGAAGAGAACCTGAAGGGTACCGGGCATGACGGGGAACCCTCTCATCCGGCTCGCGGACGTCACGAAGGTCTACCACCTTGAGAGCGGTGACTTCACCGCCCTCGACCGGGTCTCGCTCGATATCGGCGAGAAAGACTTCGTGGCCATCATGGGCCCCTCGGGATCGGGGAAATCGACGATGCTCAACCTGGTCGGGATCCTTGACGTCCCCACCTCGGGAACGGTGCAGATCGCCGGGAAGGACGTCGCGCGGATGACGGGCCCCGAGCGGACCCGCATGCGGAGGGACACCATCGGGTTCATCTTCCAGAAGTTCTACCTGATCCCCCTCCTCTCCGCCTACGAGAACGTCGAATACCCGCTCATCCTGAAATACAAGAAGCGGGACACCGCCGGGAGGGCGGCCGCGGTCCTCCGGTCGGTGGGGTTCGACGGGGCGCTGGGGTCCCACCGGCCCTCCCAGCTCTCGGGAGGGCAGCAGCAGCGGGTCGCCATCGCCCGGGCGCTCGTCAATGACCCCGGGATCCTGCTCTGCGACGAGCCGACGGGAAACCTGGACAGGAAGACCGGCCTCCAGATCATGGACATCCTCTGCGAGCTGAACGAAAAGGGGAAGACCATCATCATCGTCACCCATGACCCGAAGATCTCGGAGTACGCGAACCGGACGATCGAGCTCGAGGACGGGAGGATCGCCTCATGAGGGACATCTTCCTCGACCTCTCGGCGCGGAGCGTACACCTGAACCTCCTCCGCTCGGTGCTCGCCTCCATCGGTATCGTCATCGGGGTCGTCGCCATTTCCTCCATGGGGATGCTCGGGACGAACATGCAGCTCGAGGTGAAGGACCAGCTCTCCACGGGTGCGAACACCATCGTGATCACCCCGGACACGGTCCGGATGGGCCCTCCCGGGTCGGAACCCTCCTCGTCATCGTCGTCCACCGACATCACGAAAACGGTGCTTGCCAAGATCAGGATCGCAACCGGTGATTCGGGCACGGTGATCCCGGTCCACCGGACCAACACCCAGTTCACCCTCGGGTCGGTCCCCGGGAGGGCCTCCCTCTACGGGCTCGACCCGGACGACATCACGAAGTTCCTCACCATCGGGAACGGCACGAACATCGTCGGGATGAATGACGCCCTCGTGGGTTCCACCATCGCGAGCAACTTCAACCTGAAGCTCGGGAGCCGCATCCGGATCGGGTCGGAATCGACCGGGCAGTCCGTGGCACGCATCGTCGGGATCATCGATGCGCGGGGGATGTCGTCTGACAACATCAACACCGACAACGCCATCGTCGTATCGGATGACTGGTACGTCAACCAGTACGGGGGGAAGGACGAGTACCCGCAGGTGAACGTCATCGTGAAGGACATCGACACCATCTCCGGCGTAGAGAGCGCCATCGACGCGAAGGTCAACACGAACGAGAAGACCCCCACGGTCCGGATCTCGGACGCGAGCTCGCGGCTCTCGGGGATCTCCTCGTCCCTCTCCACCATGACGACCTTCATCCTCGCCATCGGCGGAATTTCCCTCGTCGTCGCCGCGGTGAGCATCTTCAACGTCATGATGATGTCGGTGAACGAGCGGGTGCAGGAGATCGGCATCCTCCTCTCCATCGGGACCGAGGCGGGGGAGGTGCGCCGGATGTTCCTCTACGAGGCCCTCATCCTGGGCCTCCTCGGGGCCGTCGTGGGCGGGGCGGTGAGCCTCGTCATGGGCTACTCGGTGGTGAGCGCCATGATCGGCACGACGGCGTACTACTTCCTCCCCGCGAGCATGGCCTTCATCCCCGAGGGGATGGTGGTCGGGATGATCGTCTGTCTCGTCTCGGGGCTCTACCCGGCCTGGAGGGCATCGAACCTGGACCCCATCGAGGCGCTCAGGAGCGAGTGAGGCGGTGCCGGGCGGCCCCACGCCCCCCGGCCCGGTTCGGGGGCGGGGTACGTACCCGGGAACCAGGCCGCGTGGTATCGGGTTCCCGGCCTTCCTGTCCGCTGCAGGGGAAAGAAGGGCCATGAGTGTGTGATCGAAATTCATAAATATGTTTTTCGTTGATATCAGACTTAATTAATAATTAATTTCAAAAATACGATGATATTTCGCTTATTTCAGGAAAGAATGATTTTTATAGTTGAACCCTGATATACTTATCAGGTCACTGCATGCAGCTATGGAAGAGTCCATGATACTTCTTCGGTCAGGGGGATCCCCCCCTCCGGGGCGGGCCCGTTTGACCGGTATCCGGATGTTCCCAGCCGCCTGTCACCAGGAAAGGAACCCGGGCATACCCGAGATAGTTGTCTGACATGAAGCTCAGGGAAAAAACACTCCTGATGGTTTCAGGAATTATTATCCTTGTTATCCTGATCTTCGTATTCCTGTCCTCGTCCCTTTTTCTCCAGAGTTACCATGACCTCGAAACGAACCACATCAACGAAACCACGAACCTCATCATCAGGAACCTCGAGAACGAGATGCTGCACCTGAAGTCCGTTGCATGGGACTGGGGGATATGGGATGAAACCTACCAGTTCGTCAATACGGGGGACGAGGAATACGTCCAGGCGAACATGGTGAACACCACCTTCAGGGACCTGCACCTGAATTTCATCATCATCACCGATTCAACCGGGGCGGTGAAATACAGCCAGGGGTATGATTTCGACCAGATGGCCCTGTCTCCCCCGCGTCCCGATCTCCTCGCAGAAGTATCGGACCGTCATTCGGCTTTCAGCAGGCTCACCGGTACCATCAATACGAGCACCGGTTCGGCGCTGACGGGGTTACTCAGCCTTCCCGGCGGCATCGTCATGGTCTCGGCGAGCCCCATCCTCCACAGCGATTACTCCGGGCCCCTGGGAGGTACCATTATCCTGGGGAGATACCTCGATAACACCGAAATTGCCCTGATCGGGAAGGATGCACCCCCCGGCATTTCCATCACCCCGATCAGGGAATCGTCGTTTGCAGGGGATGATCCGTCAGTTCTCACCAGCGGCGACGGGGCCACGATCGTCATCCGGACCCCGAGCGACGAGAAGAACGAGGTCTCTGCCATCATACAGGATATTTACGGGGTGAACGATATCGTCCTCGCATACGACATCCCCCGGGATATTTTCCTCCAGGGAAGGTACACCGTTTTCCTGTTCATCATCCTGATGCTCACGATAGTCTCCATCACCGGGGGGCTTATTTTCTGGCTGCTGGATGGCCAGGTGCTGAGGCGCCTTGTCAACATCAACGAGGACATAGCCCTGATCAAGCGGCAGGACGCGCCCATGGCCCTCGTGAAAAATGAAGGAAATGACGAGATTTCGGAGCTCGTCGACTCCATGAACCAGCTGTTCGGCCAGATTAACGAACACGAGCAGATCATTGCCGAAAGCGAGCGGCGGTTCCGCCAGCTGGCGGAAGACTTCCCTGAAATGATGTTCGAGGCCGATGTAGAGGGGACTCTCACCTTCGTGAACCGCATGGCATATGAAATTACGGGCTACCAGCAGAGCGACCTCGCCCGTGCGGGGGCCATCTTCCAGATGGTCGTTCCCGAGGACCGCGAGAGGGCACGGGAGAATTTCGGGAGGCTGACGAAGGGAGAATCCCTGAAGGGAAATGAATATACCCTGATCAAGAAGGACGGCACCCGGTTCCCGGTCATCCTGTACTCCGCCCCCTCTCACCAGGGGAAAAACATCGTCGGTGTCCGGATCTTTGCCGGGGACATATCCCACCGGAAGGAGGCGGAAAACGTCCTGAAGAAGGAGATCGATACCCGCCTCGCCGCCGAGAAACAGCTCACCACGGCCCTCAAGGAGAAGGAAATCCTCCTCCGCGAGGTACACCACCGGGTGAAGAACAACCTCCAGGTGATATCGAGCCTGCTCTCGATCCAGGCGGAGAAGAAAAAGGACCCGGAGATCAGGGCGTCGCTCATCGACAGCAGGAACCGGGTGAAGACCATCGCTCTCGTCCACGAGCAGCTCTACCAGTCGAAAAACTTCGACCGGATCGAGTACGGGGCATATCTCAGGAAGGTCGTCGCCGACCTGTTCAAGACCTATAACGTGAACCCGGCCCAGATAACCTCCCGTATCCACACCGATAACCTGTACCTCGATATCAACAATGCCGTTCCCTGCAGCCTCATCCTCAACGAGATGATCATCAATTCGCTGAAATACGCTTTTCCGGACGGCAGGAAAGGGGAAATTTCCATCGAATTCCTGGACGATGAAAAGAACTACCACCTGACCTACCACGACAACGGGATAGGGATACCTGAAGGTGTTACGCCTGAACGGAAGGAATCGCTCGGCATGACGCTGATCTACGGGCTGACCAGGCAGATAAACGGGGAGATCGTGCTGGACCGGGGAAACGGTACCACGTTCCACATTACCTTCCCCTATAAGCTGAATCCCGGTGAAAACAAGGAGAAAGCCGGTACTACGCCGTGACCCTGTTTCCTTCCCGGTGGCGTCATCGCCGGCCAGGGGAGACCTCCGGATTTCTCTTCAGTGAGTGCTCATCGACTGATGACACCCCGTCATCCGGGATGCGTTACCATTAAATAACTAAATGTAAAACATATATTACAATTTCAGGAGGAATGTTTATACCTATCCGGACCGCACATGAGCGACGCGGACAGCATATCCAGACGGTGATTGCAATGAAATTCCCTGCGTGCCTCATTCTCCTTCTCATGGTCGCCTGCCTCGGGGGCATCGCCTCGGCACAGACCACGGCCTTCTCCCAGGTTATCGTTTCAAGGACCGCGACTGATCCCGGGGTATTCATGACCGGTGACATCGGGACCATCACCATCACGGTGGAGAATACCGGCACAGAGGCGGTCCCCATCGCCCGTGCCACCCTCTTCACGGACGGTATCACCCTCCTGAACCCCGATGCCTATGACCAGGTGGTCACCCTCGGGCCGGGGAACTCCCGCGACTTCGTGTTCAACGTGCAGGCCACCGGGACCGGGGGCCTGTACCAGCCCAAGGTGTACCTCGATTTCCAGGGATCCGGGAGCCTTGCCTCCTACGTTTCCCTGAGGATAGACAACACCCCCCTCCAGGTATCGGTGGACAGCGTCCCCGATTACTTCGCCACCGGGAGGACCGATGTCATTACCCTCCGGGTGGGGAACCCCCGTGACGACAACCTCACCGGGATCACGGTTGTCCCCTCGGGGACGGGGGTGAGGACCATCCAGAGCAATTATTTTATCGGGGACCTCGGGCCGGGCCGGTCGGCCGACGCGTCCTTCTCCGTCATTCCTTCGCAGCAGACGGAAATCACCTTCCATACCACCTACCGGAACGGGATCAATACCCATACCACCGATACCACCGTCCCCATCATGATCGACAACAGCCGCCGGAGCGCCGACCTCGTCGTGAACAACGTGAAGCTCACCCCGTCGGGAGGGAGCTACGAGCTTGACGGGGATATCACGAACGGCGGCCTCGACGACGCGAAATCGGTGGTGGTCACCGCCGGGA
>DATJPK010000126.1:0-15988 GCA_035506435.1 Methanomicrobiales archaeon | reverse complement strand
AAGCTCCTGCCGACCTCGCCCATCGACTACGTGCCCCGGTTCTGCTCCGGCCTTAACCTGAAGGGCGAGGTCCAGAGCAGGGCGGTGGAGATCCTCCGCCAGGCGGGCGAGAGGGAGCTCACGAGCGGGCGTGGCCCGACCGGTGTTGCGGCGGCGGCCATCTACATCTCCTCCATCCTCGGCGGGGAGCGGCGGACCCAGCGCGAGGTGGCCGAGGTGGCGGGCGTCACCGAGGTCACCATCCGGAACCGGTACAAGGAGCTCGCCGAGAAGCTCGACATCGAGATCATCCTCTGACCACCCTTTTTTTCTTCGTCGTTTGCATCTGATTCCTTCGCAAGGACTATATCTGAATGAGTCAGAAAGTGTACCTCGCGGGCTCGTAGATCAGGGGTAGATCGTTACGTTCGCAACGTAAAGGCCGCGGGTTCAAATCCCGCCGGGTCCACTCCGATTCTGAATACACATGAACACCCTGGACATCCCTCTTCTCCGCCTCCAGAATACTGGCCTGAGCGATTCCCCTTTCCCGACTGCGGCATCGGCCGTCTCGCACCTGGGTGCTTTCCAGGCGCAGGACTTCGCTGCGGCGAAGTGGGGGCTCGGGCTGCGTATCAGGGGTTCCACCGATAAGGACATTGAGGAGGCCTTCAACAGGGGCGAGATCCTCCGGACCCACGTGATGCGGCCGACCTGGCATTTCGTGCTCCCAAGGGACATCCACTGGATGGTCGAACTGACGGCCCCGCGGGTCAAGGCCATCCTCGCCCATTATGACCGGAAGCTCGGGCTCGACGACGATCTCTATGCCCGGAGCAATGCCGCCATCGTGAGAGCCCTGGAGGGCCATACCCATCTCACCAGGCAGGACCTGAAAACCGTCCTCGAGGGGGTGGGCATCAGGACCGACGTCCAGCGACTCGCCCACATCATCAGCCGGGCGGAACTTGACGGCCTCGTGTGCAGCGGCCCGAGGCGCGGGAAGCAGTTCACCTATGCCCTCCTCGATGAACGGGTCGAACATCCCCGGAGGATACCGAAGGAAGAGGCCCTTGCGAGACTGGCCCTTGCCTATTTCACGAGCCATGGGCCTGCACAGCTGGCGGACTTTTCCTGGTGGTCGGGCCTCGATCGGGTGGATGCGAAGTCGGGCCTCGATTCCGTAAGCTCAAAGTTGAACAAGGCGACAATCGACGGCAGAACCTACTGGTACCCACCTCGCCGGGACGCGGTGTCAGCCGTCTCACGATCCGCCTTCCTCCTCTCGGTCTATGACGAATACACTATCGCATACCGGGACAGGAGCTCCATCAGCGACGAGAGGGGCATCGAAAGGATGATCTCCACGGGGAATGCCATGACGGCGGTCATCATCCTGGACGGGAGGTTGGCGGGAACATGGAAAAGGAAACCAGTGAGGGATGGGGTCGAGATCATGCTGAACCCGTTCCGGAAGCTGACCGGAGAGGAGCGGGAGGCCCTTGGGAGAGAGGCCCACCGGTACGGGGAGTTCTTTGGAATCCCCGCAGAACTCGCCAGAGGACCGTGATCGGTCGTTTTCGGGGTAACCCTGCTCGTGTCCTTTGGCGACCGAAGGTCACCCCGGGGTCGAGGGGCGGAGCCCCCCGGCCGGGATCGCCCCTCCCGTTTCCAAATTTTGCTCTATACCTGAACTTTTTTATAGGACGATACCCGACGCCACCGCCGGGCTGGAAGGACAGCCAGGATGGACCATTCAGCATGAAGTATGTGGACGGTTTTGTCATCGCGATCAAGGAAGAGAACCTGCAGGCATACCGCAGGATGGCGGGGATGGCGGGGAAGGTCTGGAAGAAGCACGGCGCCCTCGAGTATATCGAGAGCGTCGGTGACGACCTGGAGCCGGGGATGGCCGGGATCAGGTTTCCCCGGATGATCAAAGCAAAGGAGGGAGAGACGGTGGTGTTCTCCTTCATCGTGTTCAAGTCCCGGGCTCACCGGGACAGGGTGAACGCGAAGGTCATGAAAGACCCGGTCATGAACGACCCGAAGTGGAAGGACATGCCCTTTGACATGAATCGGGTAGCCTATGGCGGCTTTCGCGTGATCGTCGAGGCATAGGACCGTCTTTCGTCGTCGTGAACGCAGGACCAGGAAGAAGGTGGAACACTACCGGGAGAATCTTTCCGGGCGCGGATACGTGGAAAAAAAGGATTATTCGTCGTCGTTGGGCTCAGGGTTTTCGCCCTTCTTGATATGGTCGACCTTGGGCCGGATTTTCTTCGTGTCCTGGGTGACCGTGATGAGCCGCTCCTTTTCCATCGAGTCCTCTCCGCCGGTATTCTTCACCGTGAGAGTGACCGTATAGGTCCCCGCGGCCTGGTACGTGTGCACCGGGTTCCGCTCGGCCGAGGTCTGGCCGTCACCGAAGTCCCAGAGCCAGCTCACGGGCTTGCGAAGTGACCGATCCTTGAACAGGACCTTGAGGGGAAGCTTCCCCTTCTTCGGCGCAGCGGTGAACCGTGCGTCCGGGGGCGGGGTCGGGGGGACGGTGAAGGCCTTCAGGCAGACGTTCATGTCGGTCTCGCCACCGTTGTCCGGCGCAGCATCCTGCCACGCCATCCCGTCGGGGCTGACGTAGCTCTCGCCGGAGTAAGCGACGGCCCTGCTGGTGAAGCCGGGGTACCGGGCCTCGACCGCCAGGGGTAACTCGTAGGAGGGGTTCTTCAACCGGATGACCACCGAGAACTTCTGGCCCGCGTTCACCGGCACCGTGGAATCGAACTTGACGGTGTGGTACCCGGCGAACTCGAGGGAGCCGGCCTTCATGGCCTTCGGGCCGGCCCCTGCGACCGGGCCATTGTCCGGGTCAGTGTACACGTATGCCGTGTACTCGGTGTTTTCACCCGTGGTATAGAAGGAAACCGCGGCGATCTCCTCCTTGTCGACCGCGGTGAAGACATTCCCTCCCCACGCGGTGTCAAGGACGGTATCGTACCCGTTCTCGTCCGTCCCGGTGAAACCCATGTTCCCCGACCATCCCAGGTCGTCCCACTGGTACTCGTGCCGGTAGTTCTTCACCGGCTCGGCGGTATACACCGCGTTGAACTTGCCGGCGATCCAGTCCTCGTAGGAGATGTAAAAGAATCCACCGTCGCCGAAGCCCGTCCCCCAGCTGTTCTTCGCGATGAAGGCCCCCGTCGACGAAGGGGTATAGGTGAACCGGGCCGGGTCGTAATTGTCATCCCACCCGACCAGGGTGACGGCGTGGTTCGAATAGGTATAGTAGTCCTGGGTCTCGCCCGTATAGTAATAAGACGCCGTCTGGGGGTTGTAGAATGCCGGGTCCCACCAGAGGAGCGTGTACACCCCGCCGTAGTTCATGATGGCAGATTTCACGTTGCTGTAGTCCCCCGTCGACCCCCAGGGCCCGGGGACGTAGTACACGTCCTGGACGTGCTTCCTCGTTTTTGCGTCGGGGATGGTGGTGACCGGATCGAGGCTGTACGGGTCGGCCTTCTCGTTCACCGGGCCTGCCCACCGGGAGAGGTACGCGATGGCCATGAGGTCGTTCCCGCCGTCGCAGTGCCCCTGGTCCCAGAGGTTATTGTCCAGCATGTTGTTCTCTGAGAAGTCCCAGGCCTGGCCGGGGAGCAGGTCGGACTCAAGGGACCCGTACGAGGCAAATGCCCAGCAGCTCCCGCAGTCCCCCTGGTCCCTCACGCCGGAGACCCGTCCCAGGGCCCGCAGGTCATAGGTCGCCGGGTACCCGCCCGCCTGGATATCGGCCGTTTCGACGGTGAGGTCCATCCCGTTGTCTGCCGCCTGGGACTCGACGTTCGCCCAGGAGACCCGGGCCCCCCTCAGGTTCGAGAGGTCCACCGGGGGCGGGATGTAGCCGAGCCGGCCTCCCGCGGAGGATACCACTGACAGGTTTTTCCGGGAGAGGTACCAGGTGAACGCCGGGTTTGGCGGGGCGATCCTGACCCCCTGCAGTTTCGTACCGGGACCAGCGGGTTCTGCCGGTTCCGCGGCCGGCTCTGCCGTGACCGGTTCGTTTACCGGGGTTTCGGGAGTAACCGCGACCTCGGGTGCGACGGTGACTTCGGGCGTCGGGTCCACCACCGGCAGGGCCACGACATCCTCAGTCGTGGGAACGGGAGCGGGCGTTTCGGCCGGAGGGTCAGTCACCACCGGTCCGGCGTTCGCGTCCACCACCGGCGAGGCAGTCGGCCCGGGTGTAACCTCGGGCGCCGGGGTCACTTCCAGCTCAATGGAGGCATTCGTCGCCGGCTGGGGTTCCGGGGTGATAACCGGCGTTGCATCGGCCACCACCTGGCCCGCCGGATCGGTCCCCGCGTCATCGGGGAGGGCCATCGCGACCTGCGCGAGGCACCCGACGACGAGGAGGCCGGCAATAAGAGAGAGTACGCTTCCCCTTGACATGAGCACATCCCGTGGCAGCCTTCCCGTCGGCACGCACGAACGGAGCCACCTCTCCGCTGGGGGAAGGCGCCAGTAAGGTTAAGTCACCTTAACCCGTTATAAAATTAACCTTTTATAAAAATACGGCTGATTTGGGCTCCGAAGTAAACATGGGCAGGTTGATATTTTCGGGAATATCCGGAAAAGGTATACCATTTCTGCTTACACCGGCCCGCCGGGATAACCCGGAACCCTGTATCACCCGCCATCCTCCCCGGCGGGCCGCACCATGAGCACCTGCCCGGTATCACTGCTCCTTCCAGTGGTGCAGGTACCCCCGCCGTTCCATGGGGACGCCGTTCAGGAAGGCCCCGGGTTCGCCGATCACGTGGCCGATGACATGGTACGTCATTCCCTCGAGAGGGAGCCGCTCGCCGGGGATGGTGAAGAGGAGCTCGTAGTCGCCACCGCCGTAGACCGCGAGCTCGAGGGCCTTCTCGTACGGGATGTCCTCGATGACCGGGAGCATCGCCGAGGTGATACGGTACCCGCACCGGTTCGCGAGGGTGAGGTCGTAGAGGGAGAGCGCGAGTCCGTCCGAGATGTCCATCATGGAGGTCGCGCCGGCCGCCGCGAGGATCTGCCCTTCGGCGACGCGGGGCTGCGGCTCGAAGAGGTTCTTCCGGTACTGCGCGTACCCGTCGATGGCGGCCTGTGCCCGCCCGAGCACCCCCGTGACACAGACGAGGTCCCCCTCCCGGGACCCCTGCCTGCGGACGACCCGGGCCGGGTCAGCGGTCCCTATCCCGGTGGACACGATGGTGAGCTCGTCGTGACTGTCGATGTCACCCCCGACGAGCTGGGCACCAAACCGGTCGCAGCAGGCCCTCACCCCCTCCATCACCGGCCTCAGGCGTTCAGCCCGGTCGAGCCCGACGGCAATGAGGATCCATTTCGGGGCAGCCCCCATGGCCGCGATGTCCGAGAGGGTGACCGCGGTCGCCATCCACCCGCACTGCCAGTCGGTCATCCCTTCCATGAAGTCGGTCTTCGTGTGGAGCATGTCGGTCGTGAGGACGAGGGCGGTCCCGCCGACGGTGACGACCGCCGCGTCGTCCCTCGCCCGGTCTGCCCCGACGAGGTCCATGATGGACTCCAGCAGGGTCCGGTCATCCACTTTTCCTCACCTCCTTCTCGCGCTCGGTGCGGTACTCCCTGAAGAGGTACTCCACCATCGCCTTCTTCTTCTCGGTCCGTTCCCGCTGCTGGTCCTCCTTCCAGCCCTTCAACCCCGCGTCCACGACGGCCCGGGGCACCGAGCCTTCCGGGCCGCGCACCTGGACCTGGTCACGAGGTGCCGGGATGACCGGGATCTCCTCCTCCCGCGAGGTGTCGAGGAGGAGGGGGTCGACCCGGGGCGGGGGGTTCGTGCCGACGAGGACCGCCCTCACGCCGAGGCCGGCGAGGTCTTTCACCACCGACCGGCCCCAGCCGTCGGACCTCGCGGCATAGAGGATGTCCCCCCCGGCGATTCCCGCCTCCTGGGCAAGCGCCTGGACCCCGTCCTTGGTGAGGGAGGCGAGGACCTTCACGGGGAGCCGGGTCCCGTCCATGGTCACCTCCTCCACCTCCCTCCGCCGGTCGAGCCGGCGCCTCATGGACTTCGCCTGCCGCTCGCCCCGCCGGATGCGCGACTTCAGCTCCTGGATGATCGCGTCCCGCTTCGTGATCTCCGCGTCGCGCTTCATGCGGAGGTATACCCTCGTCCGTTCGCGGTCCAGCCGCTCCCGGAACCGGGCGATCTCCGCCTCCCTTGCCCGCACCTCCTCCTGGAGTTCGGCGACGAGGGTCCGGAGCCGTTTCACCGTCCCATCGAGCACCATCACCCGCTCGTCCTGCTTTCCTGCCGGCACCGGTTCGGGGGGGGCCTCCGCGGGCGGGGCCCGGGCGGGTGAGAGTTCGCCGAGGATTTGCTCGATGGACTGCCCGCGGATGATGCCCGCCTTCACCCGGGAGAGGTCGAAGCCCGGCGGGACCCGTTTCATGATGGACTGGAACTTGTTCCGGTACGAGCGGTACGCGTCAAGGGCTGCCGAGAGGGCGTCCCGCTCGTGGAGGTTCGCGTACGGGATCCCTTCGGTGAGGGCCATCTTCTCATCGCCGGTGCGGTCCGCCCGGGGGGTGTAGGGCACCGCCGAGAAGGCCCGCCGGATCCGCTCGACGGAATAAGGCATTCCTGAGACATCCGAGGCGACCACGAGCGGCTTTCCCACCTGGTAGAGCGCCTCGACGATGTCGGCCATCGACCGCTCCCTCCCGCTCGAGAGGTGCACCACCTTCCCGTCGAGATCTACCGCCGCGACCGCCGTGGTGGTCCCCGGGTCGATCCCGACGATCAGGTAGCTCGCCCCCCTCCCGGCCGGCTTGAACCGGATCCGGTCGAGCTTCTGCCCCGAGACCCGCACCTGGACGTCCCCACCCCGGCGGGTGGAGACCGGTATCTCCTCGCGGGGGGCATGGACGATGAACTGGACCCGGGACAGGCCCCCGAATGCCCGGGACTCCTTCTTCTCGAACCGGAGACCGGCCTGGACGAGCCGCTCCTCGATCTCCCGCGAGGCGGTGAGCACCGCCCCGTGGACCTTGCGGATATACCGGTTCTGGCTCCAGCCCCCTTTCCCGAGTGAGCGGTTCCGGGAGACCACGACCGAGCAGGCGTTCTCGTACGCGATCACCTCGGCGCCACCCCCGAGTGAGGCGATCCTCGCCGTCGCACGGGCCTCGGCAAAGGGATCGAACCGGTCGAAGCTGATGTTGTACCTGGCGGCAACCTTCCCGAGGGTCTCCGGCCGCTCGCCGCCGGTCACCTGTACGAGACGGGTCCTCGGGGGAAGCCTTTCCAGGAAGGCGAACAGCTCGTGCTGGTCCCGTGCGACCTCCTGAAGGCTGTCCACCGCGAGGATTTCCGGTTTACCGGCGGCGATCTCCTTCAGGAGCCGGAACAGGGTCACCTCCCCCTCGGCGACGACCTCTCCGTCCTCCATCCGGACGAGGGCATACACCGGGCGACGCGAGCGTGACCGGACCGATCCCTTCACCACGTCGATCCCGAAGACTTTCACCCGGTCACCTCCGCGATTGTCTCGGGGAGGGGGCGCTCGACCCCGTACTTCCGGGCAAAGTGGTGGAGGATGACCCTCACGTCCCGCTCCAGCGTCTCCCCGGCGTTCGGGTGCCCGGTCTCCACCCACTGGGGCCAGTCGATGAGGGAGCACCGGTCGCCGTCCACCATGACGTTGAACTCCGAGAGGTCCCCGTGGATCACCCCCAGCCGGTACGCCTCCCTCGTCTCGCCGAGGATCCTGTCGAGCATCGCCTCCGGCTCCCGGAGGTGGACCCGCGAGAGGTTCGTCCCGGGGAGGAGGGACATCACCACGACGTGCCGGTTCCGCTCGACGGGAACGGGGACGTGGACCTTCGGGTGGAGCTTCGAGAGGGCGAGGAACTCCCGCTCCGCCGAGAATGCCGAGGCAAAGATCCAGGGGACATGCCCCTCCTCGGGCATGTACCCCCGCTTCACCCGTGCCGCCTGGAAGGAGCGCTGGCCGACCCGGTGGAACTTGAGCACGAGCCGTCCGAGCCCGAGCCCCTCGTATACCACCGACTCCTTTCCCTCGCCGATGAATGGCCCGAGGGCCTTCACCGTGTCCCGCCGGCAGAGCGCCTCGAGGGCGAGGGCGTCGTAACCGGTGAACACGAGGGAGTAGGCCTCGTACGGGACCTTCTCGTACTTCGCCATGCCGGCGGCGAGGAGCCGGGACAGCCGGAACGTGACCTCCTTCCCACCGATCCCCGTCGCCCGGGTGAGCACGTCGAGGGGCACCCAGAGGTACCGCTTCATGAGCCGCTCGAGTGCGTGGAGGACGACGAGGTCGTTCTCCTGCAGGTCCCGCACCGCCTCGGCAGAGATGGGCATGGCGCTCTACAGTCTTTATGTGGGGTGATGATAAAAGTCTGATCAGGGTGCCCCGTGAGGTGCGACCGGTGCGGCTCCGATGCCATCGTGTTCCAGCGGTACTCGGGGCTCCGTCTCTGCGCGACCCACTTCACGGAGAGCCTGGATGCCCGGGCACGGCAGACCCTCCGGGCCCGTGGCTGGATGCGGTCCGGCGACCGGATCGCCGTCGCCCTTTCGGGGGGACCCGGCAGCAGCTCGCTCCTCCGCTTCCTCTCTGCGACCTTCGGCGAGAGGCCTGACATGAGCCTCATCGCCATCACCATCGGCGAGGGCGGGGGGGCCGGGACAGAGGTTAAGGGTATCGGGAAGATTGCCGAAGGAATGGGAATCCCGTGGACCTTCGCCTCCCCCGGCGAATCGCCGGAGGTTCCCGGCGGGGATGTTCCCCGCGAGCAGATGCTCGGCTCCCTCGCGAAGCGAGCCGGGGCGACGAAGATTGCCCTTGGGACGAACCTGAACGCCATTGCCCGTTCGATATTCCTGCACGTGATCAGGGGCGAGACCTCCCGTTTCACGGCCGATCGTTCCTGCGTCGAAGGAGATATCCCCTCCATCACGCCGTTCCGGATGATCCCGGCTGCCGAGCTCTCCCTCTATGCCAGCCTGAACGTGCCGGGGTATCTTCGGGAGGAAGCCCGGCTCGTCCCTGCGTCCTTCGAGGGAGAGGTGCGGGAGATGCTCGACGCGCACAGCTGCCGCCACCCGTCGGCCCCGTTCTCCATTGTTCGCCTGGCCGACGGGCTTTCGGCCGTGCCTGATGCAGGGATTACCTGGAACAGGGACCGGGTGACCGGCCATGGATGAGCGTTTCCTCCCCTGGAAATTCATCTTCCGCCGGGGCCGGCGGGGCACCCCCCTCCTTATCCTCCTCTTCGCCCTCGCCATCTTCGTCTACACCGCCGTCTTCCACACCATCTATCCCCTGTTCGAAGGGAAGGAAATCGGCTGGCCCCAGTCCCTCCTCTTCGTCCTCGAAACCATCACCACCGTCGGTTTTGGCGACCTCCTTCCCTTCCGGAGCGATTACACCATCCTCTTCACCATCATCCTGATCCTGACGGGGGTGTTCATGATCTTCATGTTCATCCCCGTCCTCCTCGAGCCGGTGCTCACCCGGATCATCAATGTCCCGCCCCCGACCGGGACCAAGCGCGAGATGAAAGGCCACGTGGTCATCGCCGGGTACGGGGCCCTCGCCCGGGCCCTCATCGAGAGCCTCATCATCTCGGACCTGGGTATCGTGGTGGTGGAATCCGACGAGGCGATCGCTCGCGAGGTGGTCTCCCGGTACCACTCGCGGGTCTCGGTCGTCTGGGGGGACTACCGGGCACAGCACACCTGGGAAAGGGCCTGGGTCCAGCATGCCCACTCGGTCGTGGTCGCCGAGGACGAGCGGACGGCCGCCGAGATCATCCTCGGGGTAAGGGACCTGACCCGGGGGTCGATCATCGCGGTGGTGGACGACCTCGCCTATGACCGGTTCCTCAGGTACGCCGGGGCCGAGTACGTCCTCTCGCCGAAGAACTTCACGGGGAAGATCCTCGCCCGGCACGCGGTGATCCGCCCCGACGTGGACACCATCTTCGAGGCCATCAGCCTCGGGCAGATGCGGCTCGGGGACGGCGCGAGGGGGGACGATTCCCTGAAGCTCGTCAAGGTGCCCGTCATGCCCGGCTGCATCGCCTTCGGGAAAAGCCTCGGCGAACTCAATCTCTACGAGCGGTACGGGGTGGACCTCCTCTTTCTCTGGAAGGCCGGGGAGTTCACCGCCTCTCCCCCGAAGGAGGAGCTCCTCGATACCTCCACCATGCTCTTCCTCCTCGGGAAGGCCTCCTCGGTCTCTGTCGTCCTCGACCGGGAGTTCTGCATCCGGGAGACGGGCGAGCCCGCGGCGGTTATTGCAGGGTACGGGGACGTGGGAAAGGCGGTCTATCAGGAACTCACGGGTTCGGGCATCCGGTGCACGGTCATCGACCGGAAGAGCCACGGCGTGCCGGAGGTGGTGGGAAACGCAGAAGATGAGGCCGTCCTCCGGGCGGCGGGGGTGGAGAAGGCCCGGTTCGTCGTCGCCGCGGTGAACAGCGACGCGGTGAACATCTTCACGACCCTCGTCGCCCGGAACCTGAACCCCTCGGCGAGGATCCTTGCCCGCGCGAGCGAGCCCGCGGCTGTCGAGAAGCTCTACAAGGCGGGCGCCGATTACGTGGCCCTCCTCCCGACCATCGGCGGCCAGGTCATCGCCGGGATCATCCTCGAGGACATCATCCGGGTGCTCGTTGACCTCCCGGACAGGGAGAAGGTGGTGATGAAGCACCTGACCCGCCACGCCGGGATGACCGCGGGGGAGCTCGAGCGGCGGACCGGCGTGCGCATCGTTGGGATCGAGGGGCCCGGCCGATCGGTGGTGAGGCCCGGTCCCGCCGAGCCGGTCAACGGGGGCGACTCGGTCATCGCCGTGGGCAGGAACGATGGGCTGAGACGGCTGATCCACTTTATCTGAGCCGTCGTTGCTTCTTCAGGTGAAGAGTCCCGGGTAGTCCTCGGGCCGGTTCAGGAACGCGAGGCTCCCGGTCCCCACGAGGGCATAGAGTGACTTTGCCGGGAGAGTCCGCTGGCCTTCCAGGTCCCGTGCCTCCATTTCCCGGATCTGCACCATGGCCGGATACCGGGGGTTTTTCTCCAGCCTTCCCCCTTCGAGCTCGAAAAACGCCGCGCCCCGGAACCGCTCATAGAGGGAGTAGTCGCTCTCGAACCTGGTCGACACGATGTTTGCCATCACGAGGGTCGCGGTGCCGGGATTGATGGTGACATGCCCGTACCCCGGCGGGATGATGACCAGGTCGCGAGGGCCGGCACGGATGAGGCGCACGTCGCCGGCATCCTCCGTCTGGAGCAGGTAGTGGGCTTCCCCTTCGAGGACTTCGTAGATCTCCGGGTAGGGAACGCCCTTCGGGTCAGCGGGATGGTGGTGGCCCTTGGTCTTTACGTACTCCCTGCAGAGCGTGCGGGCCGGGATGACCGTGATATCGTACCTCAGGCCCTCCTTCCCGAGCCAGAGCCTGTCGGCCGGGGACTTCGCCAGGTCCCGGTACATGAAATAGAGGGGTTCCGGACACCGGCAGGATGGCTCCCTGAGCACCCCCCGTATCTCCTCTATGGTCCGGGCACGGGGGGGTGGAAGGGGGCCATCCCAGGAGAACATTACTTCTTCCTGCGATGGATGAGGATATAATAGAGAGCTGCCGCGATGATCGCTACGATCACCACGAGCACGATGGGGTTCGTGAGCGTCCCGAGGATGCCCGGCGGCTGGACCACCTGCACCTCGACCTTGACCGTGTCGGAGATCTGGCTGTTGTCCAGGGCGTCGCGGTACCGGATCTCGGAGTCGAGCCCGTAGTCCTTCGGGGTCGCACCCGACGCCACGGTCACCTCGAACCGTGCGGTCCCGGTCTGGCCGGGGGCCAGGTCCCCGAGGTAGGCCGTGTCATCGTTCGAGGTGAAGGGATCGACCGCCGAGACCCGTGCCTCCGCGTGGTACACGGTGGCCGAGCCGGTATTCCGGTACACGACCTGGAGGGGGACCTGCTGGCCCGGGCTCACCTGCTGAACCGGGGAGTCGACCGAGAACCGGATCTTGCTCCCGACCGGCACACCGATGGTGGCGGTGTCCGAGGAGGCGGAGTCCCCCTCGCTGTCGGTATACTCCACGTGGATATCGACCGGGTAATCCTGTGCCCCTGCATCGCTTGAGACCGATGCCTTGAACCGGATCTCCTCGGTCGCCCCCGGCCCGAAGTCACCGATGTACACCGAGGCATCGGTGGGCACCAGGGGCGAGGTCCCGTCCCGGGCGAGCTTCGCCACGGCGTTCGTCGCCGCTTCGCTCCCCAGGTTCGTGATCCTCACGACGACGTACCCCTCGGTCCCGACATTCAGGTCCTCGGCCTTCACGCTGTCAACACCGAGGGTCACTCCCGGCTTGATGGTAATGTCGAGGGGAACCGTGACGTTTGCGTCATAGTACCAGTACCGGACCGTATCGGGGCTGACCTGATCGGCGGTATTGAGGTACTGGTACGAGAGCTGGAGGGGGATCTCGTATACCCCGCCCGCCGCGTACTTCGAGACCTTCACCGAGAAGGTGGCCGACACGCTGTTCCCACCCAGGAGATCCCCGACCATCTGGGGATCGGTCTTCACGATGATCGGGGCCGTCCCGGGCGAGAGGCCGACCACGAGGAGCTTGGCCGTATTCGGCGCATCCTTCGGGGTGATGATTCCCGACTGGACGATCGTCACGTCGGTCTGCCCCGTGTTCTGCACCTTCACGGTGAGGCTCACGTCCTCCCCGGGGGTGAACTCGTTCGTGCCCGAGATGGCTGCCGAGAGCTGGGGAGACCCGAAGAGCTGCTCGGTGCCGGCCATGGCCGGCACGGAGACCAGGGCGAGGACCGCGATGAGAATGAAAAAGCACCGGCTGTCCATGCGATGACACCTTGTTGTCTTGATAATAACAACATTTATCAGGCAGCCGTATTTATAGTTACTTCCATGGAGATGGGAGAGGACCTTCGCGGCTCCCTGCCGCAGATCCTGAAATCCCTCGGTTTTACGAAGTACGAGGCCCTTGTCTACATCGCCCTGCTCGGGATGGAGGGGGCGACCGCGACCGAGATCCACGAGTACTCCCGGGTGCCGCGCGCATCCGTGTACCCCGTACTCGACCGGCTCGTGGAGAAGAACCTGGTCACCGTCTCCCATGCCACTCCGAAGCGGTTCTCGGCGGTTCCTCCTGCCGAGGGGATCGAGGACCTCCTCTCCCGGATCGAGGAGGACGCGCACCGGGCGCAGGAGATCCTCTCCGAGATCTATGCGAAACGGGTCACCGTCGAGCGGGGCGACCAGGAGCTCATCTGGTCCATCCACGGGGAGGAGAAGGTCACCTCCCGGCTCAGGGACCTTATCGGCGGAGCGAAGCGCCGGGTGCAGGCCTTCACCACCTGGGCGTACCTGGAACGGGTCATCCTCCCCGAGATCAGCCGGCTCCCGCCATCCGTCGGGGTCGAAGTAATCACGAGCCGGTGGGAGGGGCCCGTTCCCACCGGCATGAAACTGTACCTCAGGACCCCGCCGGCGGGCCCGGCCGGCCAGCATCCCGGCGGCGTGGCCGGCATCTTCCTCATCGACAACGAAAAGGCGATGGTCATGATGGGGGCATCAGAGGAGGCGCCCACGGCCCTCCTTTCTGAGTCCCCCGGCTTTCTCAGGTTCTTCAACCAGATATGGGCGATGAACCTCGCAATGGCCTCGCCCGGCGATCAGTAGTCCCGGATCGAGCCCATCTCGGCGACGTCCATCGTCCCCTTGAGGGCCTTTGTCACCACCCGGATGCCCTCCTCCTTCAGGGCGGCCATCGGGTTCGTCCCGCCGACCATGGCGACCCCGAAGTACTCGGCGTTCACGGGGACGCCGAGGATGGGGACGTTCGGGGCGCCCACCTCGAGGATGCCGGTAAAGCCGGCCCCGGAGAACTCGTCGAGGAGCCCGATCACCATCGACTCTGCCTCCATGTGGCACTCCCGGAGGTTTGCGAGGATGGTGCCGCTCCCTTCCCGCATCACCTTCGTGATGGAGGTGAGGTCCTGGGCGACGAGGACCTCGAGGGGGTCGATGGTGGTCGCCTCGTAGAGGATCATGTGGGTGAAGCGCCTCGGGACCCGGTCGGCGATCTCGACGAGGCCGCCGCCCACGGGCTGGAGGGGGACCCCGCGGCGCAGGAGGATGCCATCGAGGGTGATGGTGCACAACGTGCAGATCCCGGCGTACCCCGGGGGAATGGTGAACCCCTCGACCCGGTCCCCCTCGGAAAAGAACCTCACCCGGTCGCTCACCGAGAGGCCTGCCCGGTAGGCGTTCCTGAAGAGGGTGATGGCCGCCTCCAGGCTTTCCTTCGGGATCAGGGAGAGGTTGAAGATGATCTTCCCGGTATTCGCAACCGGGTCATAGGTGACCTCCATCGCGAGGTCCTCGATCCGGTTGTTCACGAACCTGAGGGGGGACCCGCAGTGGTCCATCTGCTGGGAGCGGCCTTCCGGTTCCATAGACAACCTGTACCGGTACATTCGCCGGTTCTCTGATAAGCGTGTCGAAGGGAGGGAGGGTCCGAAGGACCCGACCTGGAGCGACCCGCCAACCGGGCGGGGTGCGACCCGGGGAGGGAGGGTCCGAAGTGGGAGGTTTCGTAAGAAGGGAGGGTTCATCAGAACCCGATCTGGAGCGACGCAGTCGCGAAGAAACCGACCTCGAGCGACGCAGTCGCGAGGACCCGACCTGGAGCGACCCGCCAACCGGGCGGGGTGCGACCCGGGGAGGTTTTCGTTGAAAACCGACCTCGAGCGACGACGACTATTCCCGATGGGACGACTGTTTCGAGAGAAACAGAGTCCAGCGATGTCAGTCGCTGGGAACAGGAGTGCAGCGACGGGCTGTCGCGGCGAAGTCGCGAGCGGGGTTCATCAGGAGGGAGGTTCCCACGGGGAAGGGGGAGAAAAAACGTTCTATAGTTCCGCGTCCGATGTGTCTAGCATGGACAGCGAGATGAGAGACCGGGCCCGGGAGGCGATGCGGCGCATCCTGGAGGCGGCCTCGTACGAGGTGGAGGACCTGGAGAGGCCGCTCGACCTCTCGGCCATCGGCGGGGAGGACTGCATCCTCGTCCTCTGCTCTGACGACGGAGGGACCATCGGCCAGTTCGATCGGACGAATTACCGGTGCAGGGTGGGGGAGAAGGAGGTCACGAGCCGGAAGCTCCTCTTCACCCTGAACGACTCGGTGAGGACCGAGCATGCGGTCCGCTGGGGGATCGGGGAGATCGCGGAGTTCTCGGGAAAGGCAGCGGTCGCGACCCTGCTCGGGCAGGCCTTCGACCTTGACCTCGGCGTCGTCGCGGCGGCTGCGGCCATGCCGGCCCCCGAGGATGCCGGGCCGGAGCTCCCCCATGTCCCGGTGAAGGTGGACGAGAAGCGGGCAAAGGCCATCGCCGGCGAGAGCGGCCCGGCGACCCTCCGGTTCATCCCCTACTGGCGTTACCACTACCGGAGCAGCGGCCAGAAGGGGTACGGGGCACAGGTGGTCACCTTCAATGCCGAGAAGAAGGGCGCCATCAATGCCATCAACGGGGCCGAGACCGGCGAGGAGCTGGGGCAGGCCGAGGTCTCCCCCGTCCCCATCTCGGCGGTCGTCCTCCAGCCCATGGTCAAAAAGGACGAGGCCGAGGAGAAGCTCCGCAACCGGGTCATCGAGGAGCTCACCCAGAAGGTCCGGATCAAGCAGGCGAAGGGTGACACCATCTTCTACGAGGAGAGAATCTTCAGGCCCGAGAAGAAGGACATCGCCATCGACCTCGAGCTCGTCCATGTCCCCGTCTGGCAGTTCAAGGGAAAGAAGTTCGTGGAACTGAACGCGGTCACGGGCGTCATCCTCACCGAGCCGATGGACACCGGCGCCGAGCTGCTCTGACCGGGCCATGATCGTCGTCATCGGGGGCGGGCCGGCCGGTCGCCT
>DATJPK010000125.1:0-12012 GCA_035506435.1 Methanomicrobiales archaeon | reverse complement strand
GCCCACTTCAGGTGGTTGAGCTCGGTCAGGTGGTGCTCGAAGGGACCGTCGGCGGTCATGGTGGTGGTCTCGTCGAGGGTCACGTTCCCCGTGTCGATGGTAATGTTCTTCTGCTTGTTCACGAAGTCCATGATCTCCTTTGCCTTCGACTCGAAGGTCCCCCAGCCGTCGCCGCCGTAGGAGTGGAACTGGAGGTGGGTCGCGTGCATCACCTGCTTCCGGCCGAAGTTGTTCTTCGGCTTCACGCCCTTCGCGAGTTTCAGGGTGTCCATGGTGACGTTGTAGTTCCCCGGGTTCCCCAGGTTGTTCCCGTGGATGTGCATCGAATGGGGGAGCCCGAGGAACTCGTTCGTCTCCATGAGCCCGGTGATGATCTCGGCGGGGGTGATGTCGAAGTAGGGGACCGGGTCGTTGATGGTCAGGCAGTTCAGGCCCCATGCCCAGGCCTCGGTCCCGCCCGGGTTTACGACCTTGATGCCGTAGCCCTTGGTCTGCCGGAGGAGCCAGGCGCAGTAGGCCGCGGAGTTCTCAATCTCCTTGTTCTTCAGGTACTCCATGACGAACCAGTTGTTGCCGAGCACCGGGAGGGCCCCCTCGTCGATAATGGGGGTGTCGTGGATTTCCTCGTGGACGTGCCGGGCATAGAGGGGCGGCATCGCCGCCTCGAGGGCGAAGGTGTACCCCATCCGGGCGTACTCGTAGCCGGTCTTGAAGACCGTGGGGATGGAGAACCCGCCCTCGATCCGGGTGGAATCCGAGATCTTGCGGGAATTGAAGAGCTTGTCCTCGGGCCGGAACCACCGGCCGACGTTGACCTTCGGCCCCGCGACATGGGCATGGACCTCGAGGGCCCCCGCCATCACGGTCATGCCCTTTGCATCGATGGCCTTTGCCGCGGAGGAGACCTCCGAGGCCCCGACGATCTTCCCGTCCTTGATGCCGATGTCCTTCTTATCGCCCTTGATCTCCTGGAGGGGATCGAAGAGGTGACCGTTCCTGATCAGGTACTCCGTCATTTCGCTCCCCCCGCGACCTTGCCGGCCTCATGAGCACCCTTTGCCCCAGTCGGCCACTGGGCACGGGTTTCTCCGAGGAGCTCGTCGACCCGGTGCAGGATCCTCGTCAGGAGCTCCTCGTCGGTGAGCATCCCTTCGGGTGCGTCGACGACCTTCCGGGTCTCTATGGGCACGTTGTCCATGCGATAGGCGCACCCGCCGGTCTCCACCCCGACCATCGCGACGGGGATGTGGACGTCGGCGAGCTCGGTTGTCGGCGAGATGTGGGGATCCACGGTCACCGAGGGCTTTTTCGAGCTCGAGATCATCGCGTCGATGGGGAAGTGCGCCCCGGGGTCGGTCGCGATGTAGAAGGTGGCCTCCACCTCGTTCCTCATGAGGAGGTCCACCGAAGTGGTCTCGCCCGTCTGGTACCGGGCCTTGTTCCTGCGGGAGAGGTCCACGGCGTAGGGAAAGCCGTACTGCCAGGAAAGTACCTGGCCGGAGCCCGTGACGTTCCAGTGCCCCCGCATGGCAATGATGTTGAATTTCGTAAACTCGTTCATGTCCCGGGTGAAGCTGATGGCAATGTCGATGTTGTGGTTCCGGCCGAGGGTGTGGGTGAGACCCATCCCGAAGAAGATGACCCCGAACCGGCCGGTCTTCAGCTCCTCCACCACTTCGTAGACCTTCTCCTTCGGGACCCCGCCGATGAAGTCCGGGAGCGGCTCGCCCCGGGCTGCCGTCCGGAAGGCGTTCAGGAGCTCGTAGTCATGCCCCTGCTCAACCTGGATGAACCGGTCGGCCATGTTCGAGGTATCGGTCTTCCGGCAGTCGACGCAGTAGATGATCCGCCCCTTGTGGCCCTTCGTCGTGAAGAACCCCCGCGGGAAGATGGAGTAGCGGCTCATGTGCCTCGGGTGGGCATGGGCCGGGTTGCAGCCCCAGAAGACCACCCGGTCGGCCCGGTTCTTCACCTCGCCAAGGGTGCAGCTCGGTATGCCGACGTCCTGGATGGCGATGAGGGATGAGCCGTGGCAGACCGTGGCGCAGTTGTCCACGATCCCGCCGACCTTCTCGGCGATCTCGTGGCCGATGGACATGGCCTGGCAGCTCGTGTTCGCCCAGCCGTACATGAGGGTCTTACGGGACTTCACGAGCATCTGCGCCGCGAACTCGATGGCCTCGTCGTACGTTCCGGTGCGGTACGTCCCGTCTGGCTGGCGGATCCTGGGCCGGGTGATGCGCCCGGGTTCCTTCGTGTGGTTGAACTTCTCGGCGCCGATGGCGCAGGCATTCCTCACCTGGATGATCTTCTTGTTGTCGTCTGACACCGTGATGGAGATATCATCACAGAGGGTCCCGCAGAACGGGCAGGTAACGTCCTCGATAACTTTCGGCATGGTTCATCCCTTCTTTAAGAGCCCGCAGGCGTCCTTCACAACGTCGACTGCCGAGAGGATACGCGCGTCGGGGGCCGGCTCGACATCCGCGGGGAAGCCCTTGAAGCAGGGTTCGCCCGTGGAGTAGGTGTAGGCCGAGACGATCCGGTTCGCCCACGGTCCCATGGGGATGTGCCCGAGCCCGGGGTAGTGGGCCTGCCTGGGCACGACGGCCTTCACGATGACGCTTCCCACCGGCGTCGTGACCTTCACGTTCGTGTTCGGTATGATCCCGAGCGCCCTGATGTCGTCGGGGTGCATCTCGATGATGGAACAGGCATCGAAGTATTTCTGGGAGGTCTTCCCGGCCTCGATGCCGACCCCCTGCTTGATGCTCCTGCAGGTGATCATGTTGAGGGTAATCTTGTTCGTCATGAGCACTCACTCGTCCTTCGTGGTCCTCTCAGGAGCTGATCCCCGCGGGGGGCACCTCTTCCGTGACCCGGATCTTGATCACGTCCATCGGGCAGGCCTCGACACAGACCCCGCATCCTGCGCAGAGCTCAGACTTGAAGTCGATGCTCACGGCCTGGCCGTCCTGCACCTGGTAAATCTTCTCCGAGGTCACCGGGTCAACGGTGAAGAGCTCGATGGCATCGACCGGGCAGGCGGCGACGCAGTTGCCGCAGCCGGTACACCGTTCCGGATTCACGTGTACTGAAAACGCCATGCATCCTCCCTGTTCATGAAAAATCTGATAGCCGGACTAAGATTGCTGAAAGGTTAATTTAAATGTTCTGAAATGGGAAAAAAATTCATTAAAAGTGTTTAATCCGGAAATTTTTTTTTTAGACATTATTGAATCATCTCTTTTTCGTTAACCTGGAAAGGATCTCCGTCACAGGCGGAGCCGTGAACCCTTCCGGTCCGATCTCCTTTGAAAGGGTTCATCTCGTTGCAGGAGGGTACCTCCCCGGAGTGGTTTCATGAAGATTATCCCGGTCACGGGGGTCTCGGGATCCGGAAAGACCACCTTCATCCGGTCCCTGGTCCCCCTCCTGTCAGGGCTGGGTCCCGTCGGAACGGTGAAGCACACGGGGCACCATTCCATGCTCCTCCCGAAGGGCAAGGACACGACGGTCATGTTCGAGGCGGGGGCGGTTGCAGTCGCCGGGATAGACCAGGAGAAGACCCTCGTCTCCCTCCGGAGCACCTCCCTCACCGGTGCCCTCGATTTCCTCGCCGGGCAGGGGATTGCCGTCGCGGTCATCGAGGGCTACAAGGGGAGCCGCCTCCCGAAGATCATCATCGGGGACCTCGAGGCAGAAGGATGCATCCTCCGGAACCCTGAACCGGAGGGGGTCGTCCCGGTCCTCGACCGTTTCCCTGACTACTTCTCCCTCGGCGGCATCCTGAAAGAACTTGAGGCCGAGTGCAGGGAGGAGGGAGGAGAATGTGTCACGGCCTCTTCCATCGTTCCCCTGCCGCGAGGGGCGGCAGACCCCGGGCCATCGCTTCCCGGAATTGCGCAGGAGGTGGGGGGCCTTCCCGGGGTCATCGGCGTCGAGGCAGCATTCAGGCAGGGGAGTCTCTTCGGCGGAACCGACGAGGTGATCCTCGCGGTTGCGGCGCGGAACGGGGAGTCGGCGGTCGCCGGCCTCGGGGCTGCCCTTTCCCGGTTGCAGGAGATCTTCAGGGAATGAGGCGGTCCCCCCTTGTGATACGGACGGTGACAGGAACATGGTACCCGTGGAAATAGACCGGGGCTTGACCTACACCGGGTTCCGGGAGGCCCTGGAACAGGTATATGCCCATGTCCACCCGGTCGGCACCGAGGTGATACCCGTTTCCGGGGGTGTCGGCCGCGTACCGTCGGAAGACGTCACCGCCCGGATCAGCAATCCCTCCGGGGACGTTTCGCTGAAGGACGGCTTTGCCGTGAAATCCGCGGACATCGCGGAGGCCTCTCCCGGGAGCCCGGCCAGGTTGCGCATCATCGGCCACAGCTTCGCCGGGTCACCCTTCGAAGGGGAGGTCCGGCACGGTTCGGCCGTCGGCATTTGTTCCGGTGCGCCGATACCTGGCGGGGCGGATGCCGTGGTCGCCATTGAATTCTGCGCGGAGGCAGGCATCGAGGCCCGGGTCAGTGCCGATGCCGGGCCGGGGAGAAACATCCTGCGGGCCGGAGAGGATCTCGAGGCGGGCTCCGTCATTGCGGGGAAGGGCACGGTCCTCCTCCCGGGCCTGCTGGGCCTCGCCGCCGCCGGCGGGAGGGAGACCATAGAGGTGTACCGGGCGCCCAGGGTGGCCATGGTAGCCATAGGCGATGAAGTGGTTGCGCCCGGCGGGAACCTGCACCCCGGGCAGCTCTATGCGAGCAACCTCGTGACCACCGGCGCCTGGCTGGACGCCTTCCGTGTCCCGTTTACCACGGCCATCGTGGGGGACTCCCGGGATGCCATCACGTCCGAGCTCGCAGGGTGCCTGCCCGGGGTGGATGTCCTCGTCACGAGTGGCGGTGCATGGCTCTCCGAACGGGACCTCATCGCCCGTGTCCTCGGGGAGATGGGTTGGCGGAAGGTATTCCACCATGTCCGCATGGGTCCCGGCAAGGGAGTGATTTTCGGAACCCTGGAGGGGAAACCGGTATTCTGTCTCCCGGGCGGACCGGCCAGCAACGAGATGGCATTCCTGCAGCTTGCGCTCCCGGGGATCCTCCGCATGGCGGGCTTGGCCGGCTCTCCCCTGCCGGTCATTTCAGCGAGGCTCGTGAAGGATGTGAAAAGCCGGCACCGGGACTGGACCGAATTCCGGGACGCGATGCTCTCCAGGGATCCCGATGGCAGGTACCTGGTGACGCCATATCTCCAGAGAAGCCGCCTCCAGGCGATCGCGAGGGCGCACTGCCTTGTTTGCATACCGGAGGGGGTGGACACCCTCCGCGAGGGGGACGATGTCCCCGTCCAGGTCCTCATGCCCACGTTCGCCGGCCTGTCCCTTGCCCGGGACTAGCGTTCACCTGCCCGTGTGGCCTTCCTGGAACCGCCTGTCCGATCTCGCCGTAACGACCTTTTCATCGCATCCCGACAGCCAGCCGGATCGCTCGTCCGCAAAGGAGTCGAAGGCCGGAACGTACGGCTTGATGTCGAGGAGCGGCGTTCCGTCCAGGATGTCCACGTCCATGATAGAGAGCTCCCCGCCCTTCACCCCGGTGAGCCTGACGATAGAGAGGCCGATGGCGTTCGGCCGGCGGGGTGCCCGGGTCGCAAACACACCCCGCTCACGATCGTCGAGGAAGGGCGTGACGAGCGGGCTCCACCCCGCCGACCGGTGGAAGGGATAGATGAGGATGATCCGGGAAAACCCCTCAAGATCAGCGAGCCCGGCCTGGTAATCCCCGAATATTTCCACCGTTCCCGTGACTCCCCAGGCGCCCCCGGGCTGGACGGGCATTCCCACCGGTTCCTTGAACGGCGACCGGATGATCCCGATGGGCCGGTACGAGAAAACCTGCTCCTCCTGCGACATGTCCCCCGTCTCCTATCCCCTCTCAGCTCTCCCCGTTATCAGGATGCCGGCCCCTCCTTCCCCACCACCTGATGCCATATGCGAGGGCAAGCCCGGCAAAGAAAGCCACGGTCATGGAGCTTGCAAGGGCAACGACGCCCATGATCACCGCGACGAACCATGAGTCCCGCTTCAGGCTGTACCTCCCCAGCTCGAGGGCGGTGTAGAAGAGGAGCGCGCCGAAGATGCCGGCCGGGATCAGGGTGAGGACCTCGCGGCTCGCCCAGAAGAGCCCGACGGAGAGGAAGACAATCCCCGCGAAGATGCTGGCAAGCCCCGTCCTCGCGCCGAACCGGTACTGGCCGGCGAGGCCCCCTGCCCCGTGGCACATCGGGAACCCCCCGAAGGGTACGGAGACCAGGTTCATGACCCCGATCGTCCGGGAGAGACGGGCGGGAGGGACCTCCGCCCGGAACAGGTCGCGGGTGAGGAGGGAGGTGGCGAGGATGGCATTCGTTATGGTGAGGATGGCCTGGGGCACCACCATGTCGAGGATGGAAGAGGAGAAATCGGCCCAGGTGGGGACAACGAGCGGAGGTATACCGGCGACCTGGATCCCGGGAAGCCCCCGGAGGTAGATCCCAATGGCTATCCCGATGGCGATGACCGCGAGCGCCGAGAGGTCCGGGATCTTCGCCCTCGCGGAGAGCACGAGGCCCGCGAGGATGACCGCGGCAGCGACGAGGAAGAGAGCGGCGTCGCCGGCGAGGAACCCGGCCGCCGTCCGGAGGAGCAGGAGGGCGAGGGCGAGCTGGATGCCCCGGAGCACGCTCTCGGGGATGTACCGGGAGATCCCGTTCATCCACCGTTCAGAACTGATCAGGATGAAGATGACCCCGAGGACGAGTCCCGCGGCCGCGATCTCGCCCCCGCCCAGGCTCCCGGCGATCGCAACCGCGGCGATGGCCTTCATCGGCTCGACCGGGATGGGGAGCCGGTAGATGAGACCGGTCAGGACGAACCAGATCCCGAAGAAGATGAGGATGGGGGCGAGGGGGAGGTTGCAGACCACGGCCGCGGCAAGGACGAGGGGGACGATGGTCCCGAAGTCTCCGAAGGCCCCGGCGAGCTCGGAGAGGAGGTGGTGGACCAGCGGGCGCTCTCTTCCCAAAACCGCCTCCTCCGCGACGGGCCCGCCTCCGTTCATCTTTCTCCGGAGATCGGTTCTCTCCCGGGTTCCCATGAACTCTTCGGGATCGCCCGGCGCACAACCATCCATCGGGGGATCCGGACCGTCACGACGGTTCCCGGATCCCTCCCCGCCAGGTAACGTCGGGAAGGTCCTCCGGCTTACCTTCCCAGACCTTCGCGCCCCGGTCGAGGATGCATGCCCGGTCACCGACGTCGATCGCGTCCCTGACCCGATGCATGACCAGGATGCAGGGGATACGGTTCCCCCTGACGTACTCCCCGAGGAACAGCTTCATCTCGTTCATACTCCGGGCGTCGAGCGCATTGAAGGGCTCGTCGAGGAGGAGGAGGACCGGCCCCGGGGCAAGCGCCCGGGCGAGGGCGACCCGCTGCCGCTGGCCGCCCGAGAGGTTCCCCGCCCGGATCCCCGCGAGGTCGACGAGGTTCATCTGCCGCAGCCAGCGATCCACGGTGGCCGCGATGGCGGTTCCGGGCATCCCCCGGGCGCGGAGCCCGAAGGCGAGGTTCTCCCCGACGGTCAGGTGGGGGAAGACGGCCGGGTTCTGGAAGACGTACCCGATCCTCCGTTCCTCGACGGGAACCAGGATACCGTTCACGGGGTCATGGAACACCGCCCCGTTCAGTCTGACCGAACCGGTGTCGGGGGGAAGGATACCCGAGATGAGGTTGAGGGTCATGGACTTTCCTGCGCCGTTCTCCCCCATGAGGACCAGGATCTCCCCGGCATCCACCGTGATCGCGAGGTCGAGCGGGAAGTCCCGGAGCCCCTTTGTTATCCTTACCTCAAGCATGGGCCTCTCCCCTCCCTGCGAAGAACCGGATGGCCCCCATGATGCCGAAGGAGAGTATTACGAGGAGGATGGCGATGGTGATACCGATGGTGAAGTTCCCTTCGAGGCCCCCGTACACGGCGAGCGGCATGGTCTGGGTGACGCCGGGGAGGTTGCCAGCGAACATGATGGTCGCCCCGAACTCCCCGAGTGCCCGGGCAAAGGTCATGACGGCGCCGGAGAGGAGACCGGTCGCCGTGAGGGGGATGGTGATCCCGAGGAAGATCCGGAGGGGCGAGGCCCCGAGGGTCCGGGCCGTCTGCTCGTAGGCAGGGTCCAGCTGCTCGAAGAGGGCCTTTGCCTGCCGGATGTAGAAGGGCGAGGCGACGAAGACCTGGGCCATGACGACGGCAAGGGTAGAGAAGGCGATGGTGATCCCGAAGAGGTTCAGGTACTGGCCGATCAGCCCGGTCCGGCCGTAGAGGAGGAGGAGCCCGAGCCCTGCCACGGCCGGCGGGAGGACGAGGGGGAGGTCGATGATGGTGTCGACGAGGGCCTTTCCCCGGTACCTGCTCCTCGAGTGGAAGAAGGCGAAGGGGGTGCCGACGAGGACCACCACGCCGAGAGAAATGACCGAGGTGATGAGCGAGAGGGAGAGGGCCCAGTGGACCTGGGGATCGGCAAGGGAGCTGAAGAAGAGGTCGGGGGTCGTCCGGAGAAAGAGCGCGACGACCGGGAGCCCGAGGTAGAGGATCACCGAGACGATGAGGGCGGCAATCCCGATGGAGGTGAGGGTCTGCCGCGGGATGGTCTGTTTCATGGCCGCTCAGCCGGGTCTCCCGGGATCACCGGTATTCCCGGAAAAGGGAAAAAATATCCCATTCTCTCCCGGACCATCAGGAGAGCGACCGGAACCCGAAGTCTGAGAAGATCTTCTGGCCATCGGGGGAGAGAAGGTAGTTCTCGAACGCCAGGGCAGCCGGCTTGTTCGTGCTGATTTTCATCACCGCTATCGAATAGGTCTGGAGCGCGTTGTCCTTCCCCGGGATGTCCACGGAGAGGAGGGTCCCTGCCGGCGCCGCCTTGAAGGAGGACTCGTACACGAAGCCGGCGTCCACCTCGCCGAGGGAGACCTTGGTGACGATGCCCGGCTCGGTGGTCTCGAACGTCTTCACGTTCTTGTAGAGCTGGCCGCTCCAGCCCGTCCCGTAGGTGCTGTTCGCGAGGTTCGAAACAATAATCCGGGTGTTTATCCCGACGGGCACGTCCTGGGTCCCCATCGCGATGCGTTTCCCGGCGATGCCGAGGTCGGCAAGCGAGGAGATGTTCCCCGGGTTTTTCGCCGGGAGGATGACGATAATATAGTTCGAGGTGAAGGGCTTCACGGTGCCGTCGAGAAAGTATCCCTCCCCGGTCAGGGCGCTCGTGTACGAGTTGCTCGCCGAGATGAAAATGTCGGTGTAGGCCCCGGATTCCACCTGGTGCTTCAGGATCTGGGTGCCGTCCAGGTCGAATATCACCTGCGTGCCGGGGTACGCTGCCTGGAAGGCAGGGCCGAGCTTCGCCGACGCGCCCTTGAGCGAGGCCGCTGTGTATGCCACCACGAGGCCCTTGGGTGTTTCGGTTATCACCGGGAGAGGCGCCGCGGTGGTGAACGTGGTCACCGGTTCAGGGGAGGAGGCCGTGGGAGCCGGGGTGGCTGCCGGCGTGGCAACCGTCGTAACCGGGGCCGTGGTGGTCACCGTCGTTACCGGGGCAGCCTGCGGCCCGGTTGACGTGCAGCCGGCAAGAATGGCTCCGGCGAGGACGACCAGGCAGAGGGTTCCTGCGAAGAGGGGAAGAGTGCGTGCGGTCATGGAAGTTTCATCCGTTCTCCGGAAATGGATATACCTGAACCTGTATAAGTCTTATGCTTTATTATCATGATTTGTTAAGTTATATTAACATATGAATATAAGTGGATTCGATAAACGGGTGATCCGGTCAATTACCGGAGGGACCGGGGAAAAAGAAGGGAAAGCTCAGTCGACCGCGATCATCACTTCGCTTGACTTGATGACGGCATAGCAGGGCTTCCCGACGACAAGGCCAAGGGAGCTGACCGAGGTCTTCGTGATGATGGACGTGATCTCCTGGCCGCCCGGGAGCTCGACGACGACCTCCGAGTTGATTGCCCCCGGCGTGATCCTCTTCACCTTTCCCTTCAGGATGTTGCGTGCGCTGATCTTCATGGCGACTCACCGGGAGGACATGTATAGCCGTAAGATATTAACCTTGGGGCAAAGTTCAGGATTTGAAAAACAGAATCCGGGATACCCGGTGCGCTCGAACCGGGATTTCACCTCTTCGATTTACGTACGGGGTACCAGCCTGCGATCAGTTCCGCGAGCTTCCCGAGCCCCTGCTCCTCTTCCTTCGTCGGCCGGTCGCCGGATGAGGAAAGGTCCGGCTGGATACCGACGAGCGTAACCGGTGCCTTCGCCTCCCTCTCCAGGTACTCCATGACGACGGGGAGAGGAAGAGCGTGGGTGATCAGGAGATCGCCGTGCACATCACAGGCATCGATGATCCCGAGGGTTCCGGGCGGCTTCCCCATGACGGCCGCGTCGAGAAAGAGGATGTGGGCCGGTTTCGCTCTCCGCACGGGGGCGGTGATGCTCTCGGGCATCATGCCGGCGAGGAAGACCGAAACGCCCGGGAGACCGAGTGAATCGACCCTCCCTGCGGCGAGCATCCCCAGGCGGTCGTGGGGGTTGAGCTCGTCCCCGATCCCCACGACCGCGAGAGGCCTCTGCCCGGCGAGCCGCCCCCTGAGGGCAGCCTCGAACCCGGGCGAGTCGCTGCACCTCACCCGACCACGACCTCGCGGTCCTCGCCGGCCCCCGAGAACTCGCAGGTGAGCCGGATGGCCTTCGGTTCCTGGGGGCAGTGCTCCTCGCAGAGCCCGCACCGGATGCACCGGTAGAGGGCGACCTCGGGTTTCTTCCTGCGCATGAGCTTCTTGCCCTTCACCTCCATCTCCCGGGGCCCCTCGACCATGACGATGGCCTCGGCGGGGCAGACCCGGGAGCACCTGCCGCACCCGATGCAGTTCTCGTCGATGTACTCGATCCTGCCACGGAACCCCTCGGGCACCGGGACCTTTTCGAAGGGGTAGCAGATGGTCGCCGGCTTCGAGACGAGGTTCCTGAACATCTCCCGTACCACCGAGAGCCGGTCGCCGATCTCAACGAGCCAGGTGCTCATCGCCCGACCCCCCAGGCGGCCATGAGAACGACGAGGGCCACCTGGACGATCGCCGCGTTCGCAAGCCACTTCCAGCCGATGTCGTTCAGCTGGTCGATCCGGATCCGCCCGGTCATCACCTTCACCGAGGCGAGCACGAGGAGGATCGCCATGGTCTTCACGAGGAAGAGGACGAATCCCGCGACCGCCCCGGTCGCCCCCGTGGGCACCCACACGGGGACCGACGGGCCGCCGAGGAAGATGGCGGCCACGAGGGCGGCCCCGACGACGAGCGACATCTCGTTCGTGAGGTACATGAGCGCGAGACGGCGGCCCGTGAGCTCGGTCCAGGGGCCTGCCACGATCTCGGTCTCGGCCTCGGGGATATCGAAGGGAGTTCGTTCGAGCTTGGCCTGGAGTCCGACGAGGGCGACGACGAAACCGATGGGCTGGAGCACCGCGAACCACAGGTGGTCCCCCTGGAGTGCGGTGATTCCCGATATGGACCAGGTCCCTGCCGCGATGGCGGGCGCGAGCAGGGCGAGGAAGAACGGCACCTCGTAGATGAAGAGCTGGGTCACCGCCCTGACCCCGCCCACCGTCGAGTAAACGTTCCGGGAGAGCCAGCCGACCAGGAAGAGGGCGACCGTCGGGAGTGTCATGAGGTACAGGACGAGGACGAGGTCGCCCTGGAAGGCGAGGGGCGAGGGGCCGATGACGGGGACGTACAGGAACGCGGTCATGACGGCCGCAAGCGCGAGGAGCGGCGCCGCGTCAAAGGCCGGCCGGTCAACTCCCCGGGGGTCGATGACCTCCTTCCCCAGCACCTTGATGAAGTCCGCGAGGGGCTGGAGGAGCGGCGGGCCGACGCGCTGCTGCATCCTGGCCGCGACCTTCCGGTCCAGGTACGCGAGGAAGAGG
>DATJPK010000124.1:0-7263 GCA_035506435.1 Methanomicrobiales archaeon | reverse complement strand
CCTCTTCCGGCTCCTCATCATCGGGCAGATGCTCGACGCATCGGCGACAGGGTACGGGATCGACTTCGGCCCGATCCCCTACCAGGAGGTCCACGTCGTCGGTTCGGCCCTCATCCGGTGGACGGGGACGGCATTCTCCCTGTTCCCCCTGAAGCTTGCCGTCGTCATCCCGGCCATCTGGATCCTCGAGATGTACCGCCGGGAGGGAAACCGGGAGTTCGCGAACATGGTCCTCCTCGCGATGATTGTCGTTGGCCTCGCCCCCGGAGTGCGTGACATGACGAGGATGGTGCTTCATGTTTAGGAACATGAAGCATTCCCGCCGAAGGCGGGAGGTTTTACATGTCTGACCTCCCCGTCCGGACCGCCGCTGCCATCGCGATCATTGCCTTCCTTGCGACGGCAGTCGCGGGAGTGGCGGTGGTCATCCAGAACCCGTCGGTGGGAAAGGAGTTCATCCAGATCGTGCAGGACGAGGTCGTGGGGAAGATCGATGCCCACGACGCTCCCTCCCTCGCACTCTTCATCTTCATGAACAACCTGCAGGCCTGCATCCTCCTCTTCCTCGGCGGAGTGACCCTCGGGGTTCTCACCCTCTTCATTATCGCCTCGAACGGGGTGATCATCGGCGGGATCATCGAGATCGTCCGGGAGGAGAAGGGCCTCCTCTACGTCGCGGCCGCCATCGTCCCCCACGGGATCTTCGAGATCCCCTCCTTCATCATCTCGGCTTCCCTCGGTTTCGTCCTCGGGGGGGCTCTCCTTTCCGAGTGGCACGGGGAGGGGGACGCCGCCGAGACCGCGAGGTCCCATGCCTGGATCTTCCTCCGCGTGGTCATACCCCTCGTCGCCATCGCGGCGATTATCGAGGCATTTATCACGCCTCAGGTCATACATCTGGTGTCTTAGAGGTTGTCACCGTGCCCGACGAGGAATCCGGCCCGCTCCCACCGAAGAGTGAATTTTCCGGCTGGTACACGGAGATCCTCTGGCGGGCCGGGATAATCGACAACCGGTACCCGGTCAAGGGACTCTACGTCTGGTACCCCTACGGGTTTGCCCTCCGGAAGCACATGTACGCCATCCTCAGGGAGCTCATGGACCGGGACCACGAAGAGACTCTCTTCCCCCTCCTCATCCCCGAGCACGAGTTCATGAAGGAGGCGGAGCATATCAAGGGGTTCGAGAACGAGGTCTACTGGGTCACGAAAGGGGGCCAGACGCCGCTCGACGTCCCCCTCGCCCTCCGGCCGACCTCGGAAACGGCCATCTACCCGATGTACGCCCTCTGGGTACGTTCCCACGCCGACCTCCCGATGAAGTACTACCAGATCGTGAACACCTTCCGGTACGAGACGAAGGCGACGAAGCCCCTGATCCGGGCACGGGAGATCAGCTCCTTCAAGGAGGCGCACACCGTCCACGCGACCTGGGAGGAGGCCGAAGAGCAGGCGAAAGAGGCCGTCAGCCTCTACCGCGAATTCTATGACCGTCTTTCCATCCCGGTTCTTGTCTCCCGCCGGCCCGAGTGGGACAAGTTCCCGGGCGCGGACTATACCGTCGCCATCGATACCATCATGCCCGACGGGAAGACGCTCCAGATCGGGACCGTCCACCACCTCGGGGACAAGTTCTCCCGCACCTTCGGGATCCGGTACGAGGACGGGAAGGGAGACCAGAAATTCGCCTTCCAGACCTGCTACGGCATCTCGGAGCGTTCCATCGCCGCGGTGGTCGGCGTCCACGGGGATGACAGGGGGCTCGTGCTCCCGCCCGGGGTCGCGCCGGTGCAGCTGGTGATCATCCCGATCATTGTGGGGAAGCGGAAAGAGGAGGTACTCACCGCTGCCCGGAACCTGAAGACAGAACTGGCCGCGGCGGGATACCGCGTCGAGATCGACGAGCGGGAGATCCGGCCCGGGGCAAAGTACTACCACTGGGAACTGCGCGGCGTGCCCCTGCGCATCGAAATCGGGCCCCGGGACCTTGACCGGGGGGTGGTGACACTCGTTACCCGGCTCGGGGAGAAATCGGAGGTCCCGCGCGAGGGGATCGGTGCCTTCGTGGCAGGGGTGCTGAAGGGGCTGTCGGCGACCCTCCTCGACCGGGCTGCCACCACGATGAGGAGCCGGGTCTCGGCCCCCCGGACGATGGAGGAGGCAGCCGATGCCGTCCAGAAGGGGGTCGCCGTTATCACCTGGTGCCGGGCAAGGGAGTGCGGGGACATCCTCGAGGAAAAGACCGGCGGGAGCATCCTCGGGACGGACATGGGAGGGAACGGGCTCCCGGAAACAGGCGGCGCCTGCATCGTCTGCGGGAAAGAGGGGGCGCCGACCCTCCTTGCCCGCACCTTCTGATCCTTTCAGCAGGACGGGCAGGTATAGGAAAAGGCTTCTGCGGTGCGCCCGAGGTCACCGGCGACAAACTTCCTCCCCCCGCGGAGGAAGAGCCTCCCGCACTGGCTGCACCGCTTGAGCATGAGCCGGTCGCGGAGGCCCATCGGGATCTCGAGCGAATACGGGGTTCCCTCGGGATACGAGGGCCCGTTCGCGCCCGGGTCGTCGCACCTTGAGATGAGGTGGAGGGTCTGGAGCGGGCTCGCCCCCAGCGCCTCGAACTTCCGGAAGAGGAAGTACTGGTACACGAGCCAGGTAAGGTCAGACCGGTCCAGGAGCTCCTCGAAGCCTTCGCAGGCCTCCTCGCTCCCGTCCAGCTCGCAGCCGCAGAGCGGGCAGCGTCCCCCCACGAGCTCCTCCATGAAGACCTCTTCCTGGCAGCCCGGGCAGGTGATGTGTCGTGCGTTGATCCGTGGAGCCATAGAATACCCCCTGGGCGGATGCGGGTGGTCCCCCCTTCCGTCGCTACCTGAGCTATGTGCAGTATCGGGAGATAAGCATTCTTTCTTCATCGTGAAGGTTATTGATAGCCTTTGTGGACGGCCGTCGGGGACTCCAGGTTCAGGCAGGCACGGGAGGGAAGATCACCTGGAGCACGCCATCGATCCGTTTGAGGGCTGCGAAGGTTATGCCTGTCTCTTCGTGCGTGAGCCTTCCCCGGTCCTCGCGGGCGGCGAGATCCCTGAGCGAAGCGAGGATCCCGTTCACGGCCCCCTTCACGTCCAGGTCGTCATCCATCCGTTCCCTGAACACCCCTTCGATGGCAGCCACGGGAGGATACCCCGGTACCGTGCTCCCTGCCGCCTCGCCGAGCCGGGATACGAGGCCCTTCATCTCCCCGAGCACCCCCCTCGCCCGGTCGAGGTTCTCCCTGGTCATGTTCATGGGGTCCCGGTAGTGCCCGTAGATGAGGAAAAACCGCACCTCGTCGGGGGTACAGCCGTCTGACAGGAGGTCCGGGAGCCGGACGATGTTCCCCCGGCTCTTGGACATCTTTTTCCCGTCGATGAGGAGGTGCTCGCCGTGCATCCAGTACCGGGCGTACTCCCGCCCCGTCAGCGACTCGACGATGGCCAGGTTGTAGTCATGGTGCCGCCAGAGGTTGTCGATCCCCCCCGCATGGATATCGATCTGGTTCCCGAGGAAGGGAATGACCATCCCTGGGTCCTGGACGTTCCACGAGGGCCGGCCCCTCCCGATCCTCGTGTCCCAGGTGATCGTGTCCCCCTTCCGTGCGCCGTGCCAGAGGATGAAGTCGCCATAATTCCACTGGACGCCGGGGTAGGTGTCCTTCCTGAACCTTCGTGTCTTTCTTGGCCAGCGCGACATGTCCAGCCGGAAGAGCTTCCCGAACCCCGGGAATTTCAGGGGATCGAAGAAAACATCGGGGCCGTACCGGTAAGCGATCCCCTTTTCGAGGAGCCGCTCGATGATCTCCACGGCGTACTCGATGGTCGTCGATGAGCGGGGGTTCCAGGTCGGGGGCCTCATCCGGAGAAGGCATGCCTCGTGGTAGAAGATCTCCGCAACCCGGCCGGTCAGGTCGGGGAGGCTCGCCCCCTCCTTCTCCGCCTGCGCGATGGCCTTGTCCTCGACGTCGGTGAAGGGGAGGACCCGCTCGACCCGGCACCCCCGGTATTCCAGGTACCGTTCGAGGATATCCTCGTAGAGGAAGGTGCGGTAGTTCCCGAGGTGGGGCCGCTGGTAAACGGAGGGGCCGCAGGTGAAGAACTTCACGACCCCCGGGGTTCGCGGGACGAAGGGCTCCTTCCTCCTTGTCATCGTGTTGTAGATACGAAGCATGTATCACCCGGTCAACCGATCTCGACGGTGCAGCCGCATTCCCGGGCGGCCTTCTCCACGGCGTCGGCGACCACCCATGCCACCTTCCGGTTCAGGGTGCCGGGCAGGATCCTCGCCCTCTTCGGTTCCTTCACCATGCCCGAGAGCGCGTGGGCGGCAGCAACCTTCATCTCGTCGGTGATCCGGGTCGCCCGCGCGTCGAGAGCGCCGCGGAAGATGCCGGGAAACGCTTGGACGTTGTTGATCTGGTTCGGGAAGTCGCTCCTCCCGGTCCCGACGACCGCCGCCCCGGCCTTCCTCGCGATGTCCGGCATGATCTCGGGCACGGGGTTTGCCATCGCGAAGACGACGGCGTCCCGGTTCATGGACCGGATCATCTTTCCTGTCACTATGCCCGGCGCAGACACGCCGATGAAGACGTCGGCCCCCCGGATGGCATCAGCGAGGGTCCCCGTCCGGCCTTCGCGGTTTGTCTCGTGGGCGATGATGTACTTGTACTTGTTCTGGAGCAGGTCCGGGCGGTCCTTGTGGATGATCCCCCTGGTATCGCAGATGACCATGTCACCGACCGGTACGCAGGCCTTCCGGTCATAGCCGAGGCATTTCAGGAGCCGGAAGGTCGCGTAGCCAGCCGCACCCGCCCCGCTCATGGCGATGGTGATATCGGAGAGGTTCTTCCCCGTCGCCCGGCAGGCGTTCAGGAGGGCGGCGAGGATGACAACCGCCGTGCCGTGCTGGTCGTCGTGCATCACCGGTATCCCGATGTCCTGCAGGGCCTCCTCGACCGCGAAGCACTTCGGGGCGGCGATGTCCTCGAGGTTGATCCCGCCGAAAACGGGCGCGATATTCTTCACATCCTCGATGAAGTCGGTGTGATAACCCTCGAAGCAGATAGGGAACGCGTCGATCCCTGCGAAGTCCCTGAACAGGAGGGCCTTACCCTCCATGACCGGGATGGCCGCATACCCGCCGATGTTCCCGAGGCCGAGGACCGCGGACCCGTCGGTGACTATCGCGACGGTGTTTGCCTTGATGGTGTACAGGTAGGACCGGTTCCGGTCCTTCTCGATCTCCCGGCAGACCTGCGCGACCCCGGGGGTATAGGCCCGGGAGAGGTCCCTCCGTGTCCTGACCGGGACCTTCCCCCTCACCTCGAGCTTCCCGCGCATCCGCCGGTGGAGCTCGAGCGACTCGCGGTAGATCTTCTCCATCGGTTCACCACCTCCCCTGCCCGGGGCAGAGGCCGGCCTGCATAGCCCGCCCTGACATCCCTGTCACCTGAACGTATCTCTCCCTGAGCTCGCATCACCCCTCAATAATACCTTGCCTTCAATTCCTGCGATTGTCCGGAGTCCTTATATATCGGGGGAAGAATCGTACGAACGGGAGGTTTACGATGGCACGGTGGCTCTGCCAGGTCTGTGGCTACATCTACGACGAGGATGCAGGGGAGAAGATGACAGGGACTCCCCCCGGGACGAGGTTCGAGGACCTCCCCGCCGACTGGAAATGCCCCATCTGCGGATCGGGGAAGGAGGTCTTTGTCAGGACTGACGGGGGGGCAAAGGAAGCCCTGCAGACCACGGTATCGGACGTCATCATGGGGAACCTCGGCTCCTGGGGAGTTTCCCTCGTCTTCGGGATCCCGGGCACCTCCTCCCTCGGCCTCGTGGACGCGGTGCGGAAACGATCGGACATGCGCTACATCGCGGTCAGGCACGAGGCGAACGCCGCCTTTGCCGCATCGGCGTACAACAAGCTTACCGGGGGCCTTGCCGCCTGCCTCACCATTGCCGGCCCCGGGGCGACGAACCTTGCGACGGGACTCTACGATGCGAAGGAGGACCGTGCCTCGGTCATCTCCCTGAACGGACAGGTGGAGATGCAGTACACGGGCCCGGGCGGGTTCCAGGAGATCGACCAGGACGCGTTCTTCCGTCCTATCACCGTCTTCAATAACACGATCGCCGAGCCGCCGATGACCGTGCCTATCCTCGAGAAGGCGCTCCGCCACGCCGTCCTCGACCACGGCGTATCACAGGTCTCGGTGCCGAACGACGTCCAGAAGATGCCCCTCTCGGCACCGTACTGCCGGATGGAGACCTGTATCCCCGATCAGAACATCCTCCCCGACGAGGGCCTGCTCCGGCGGGCGGCAGGCCTGATCTCAGGGGGGGCCTGGCCGGTCATCCTCGCCGGGTGGGGGGCGTTTCCCGACGGGGATCTCGTGGCGAGGCTCGCAGAAAAGGTCCGGGCACCCCTCCTCACCACCTTCCGGGCGAAGGGCATCGTCCCTGATGACAACCCCTGGTTCGTGTCGGTCCTCGGGACCGTCGGGATGCCCGAGGCCCGGGTGCTCGCGCAGGAGGCTGACCCCCTCATCTGCCTCGGGGTCGGGTTTTCGAAGATGACGAACGTCCCCCTCGACCGGCCGATGGTCCAGCTGGACCTCGACCCCGTGAAACTCGGGAAGGGGACGGCCTCGGTCAGCCTCTGGGGGAACTGCCATACGGTTCTCCCGAAACTGATCGACATGGTCGCAGCGAGGGGCGATCCGGGTGCCGGGGCTCGGATCGCCGGCCTGAAAAAACAGATCCGCGACAGGCTCGAATCCGAGGCCGACCCTGCCGCGGTCCCTGTCCGCCCGCCGTACATCATGAAGGTCCTCTCGGATACCATACCCGAGGATGCGATTATCTCCATCGATATCGGCGAGAACGGCTGGTGGTTCGGCCGGAACTTCCGGATGAAGCGGCAGCGGTTCGTGATGTCCGGCTACCTCGCGACGATGGGGTTCGGCCTCCCCGGAGCCATCGCCGCGAAACTCGCGCGGCCGGAGAAAAAGGTCTTCTGCATCACCGGCGACGGGGGGTTTTCGATGGCGATGGCAGAGCTCGTCACCGCCGTGAAGTACCACCTCCCCATGGTGGTCCTCGTCCTCGACAACCGGGAGCTCGGGATGATCCGGGTCGAGCAGCAGCAGGAGCACTACCCGAACTTCGCGACCGACCTCCTGAACCCCGACTTCGCCGCCTACGCCGAGGCCTGCGGCGGGCGGGGGATC
>DATJPK010000123.1:0-4359 GCA_035506435.1 Methanomicrobiales archaeon | reverse complement strand
TGGCAGGAAAGGGGCCGGCCGATATCGACTTCGTCGTGGTGCGGGAGAACACCGAGGACTTCTACGTGGGGATCGGCTCCCGTTTCAGGGGAGAAGAGCATCGTGCCCTCGAGGTGATCCGCTCCCTCTACCAGGTGAAGTTCGGGGTCGATGCCGAGAGCGACGCCGAGGAGGTGGCCTACCAGATAGGCGTGATCACAAGGGAAGGAGCACGGCGGGTCATCCGGTTCGCCTTCGAGGCCGCCCAGCGGCGGGGGAGGAAACCCCCGAAGGTCACCTCGGTCGACAAGGCGAACGTCCTCACCGACATCTACGGCCTCTGGCGGGAGGTCTTCTCGGAGGTCGCCTCCGGGTACCCGGAGGTCGCCTCCGAGTTTTCCTTCGTTGATGCCATGACGATGTGGTTCGTGAAGAACCCCGAGTCCTTCGACGTGGTGGTCTCCCCGAACATGTTCGGCGACATCATCACCGACCTCGGCGCCATGATCCAGGGCGGACTCGGCCTCGCCCCGGGCGGGAACATCAACCCCGGCGGGACCTCGATGTTCGAGCCCATCCATGGCTCGGCCCCGAAGTACCGGGGTCTCGGGGTCTCGAACCCGGTCGCAACCATCTGGGCCGGCTCGATGCTCCTCGACCATCTCGGCGAGCGGGAGGCGGCGGCGGCGGTCCTCGACGGGATCGGGAAGGCCATCCTTGACGGGGTGAAGACCCGGGACATGGGAGGATCGGCCCGGACCCCGGAGGTCGGCGACTTTGTCGCGGCCTCGGTGAGAAACTCCTGAACCGGCCCGGTCCGGGGGCGTTTATGCGCGGTACCCTGCCATTACCGGGGAAACCGGGGAAAATCATACCAATTTATTATCCCGGAGAAGGAGTCCTATGATGTCCCAAGGACGGATACTACCCATTCGACAAGGTGAACGGCGATGGCTGAACCACTCGTGAAGGATATCGGCGGGCTGATCGGGAGCTGGCAGCCCCGGAAGGCCTACCACATCTATCCCACCTACCTGGACGACCTGAAGAAGTTTCTCGTGGAGCGCCTGAAGAAACCGGCAGGTTTCTTTGCCGGGAAGAGGATGGCCATCGAGATCGTCGACGGCAAGGGGATGGACATCGGCGTGAGGAGAAAGGTCGGGTCCGTAGTGGAGTCGGTGGGGATCGTGATGAAGCGCGACCTCCTGAACCTCGGGGACCTGAAGGTCCTCATGGACCAGATCGATTGCGCCGCGGAGATGTATCCCGATCTCTTCGTCGTCCTCATCGGCACCCAGACGGCCGACATGGAGGCCAAGCTCGCGGCATTCCTCTCGAACCGGGCTCCGCAGGCAAAGGTCACCATCGTGAAGAAATAAATTTCTTCATACGTCGAAGAAATAGTCTTCTCCGTCGTGAAGAAATAACCCTCTCCGGCGTGAAAAAATAACAGAGACCCTCTTCTCTTTTTCCTGCCAGGGCCCGAACCCGGGGTGTCTCAGGGAACCGTTTCAGGAGGCACCCGTCTCCTCCGGTCCATGCAGGCATTGAGCACATCCTCCATGAACGCGAGAGTCCCCTCGATCCCGGCGAGGGCCCGGGACCTGAGGAGCACGCGCCCCCTGAGTGGAGGGGTGATGCCCACGAAGGCGGCATCCGGGCATGCCGATCGCTCGAAGGACGAGCCGACGACAAGGTCCGGCCGCTCCCGTGAAAGGAACTCCGATATCCCGCCGATCTGTGTCATCTCCCGGGCAGGAAACGGTGAGGGCCGCACACCGTTTCTCGAACCGACCACGAGGATGTCCGCGTCGAGGTACCGGTGGAGCACATCGGCCGCGAAGCCCGCGTAGGCAAACCCCCCGAACACCGCGGCCGTCGGCGGGTCGAAGCGCCGGAGGTACTTGTCGGCCGCCCGCTGGATCCGTTCCTCGGCACGAGCCGCCTCGGCAAGGACCGGGGCGACATCCGCGTCCGGGAGGCGGTCACCCAGGCGGGAGAAGGTTTCCCGGACTGAAGAGAGACCGAGCAGGTCCCCGCAGTCCTCCCCGGCTCCGCGGGGGAGATCGGGGTTGACCGACATGGTGATCTGGCCGCAATTCCCCATCCGGTCGAGCGTATCGCGGGCAATCCGGGTTCCGGCCGGGGTACCGGCAAGGGAGAGGAGCCGTTCTGCTTCGAGGAGGTTTCCTGAACCGAAGGGATCGAGGAGGCTGGAGCCCGCGATGTTCACGCCACCGGCACCCTCGCCGATCGCCGGTCCAACGGCGGAGAGGGCCCTTCCGTACCCTGCCTCCATCTGCCCGGCAAAGCCCGGGGAATCGATGAGGATGGTCCGGTCATCCAGCACCTCGCGGATCTCCTCGCCGACGATGGCGGGGATGCAGGTCGTGACCACGGCGATCCGCCGGTACGAAGCGGGGACGGATGCGATCTCCTCGGCGAGCCGGTCGAGCGAGCCGAAGATCACCTCCGGCTCGTGGATGAGGGTGGAAAAGAGGGTCACGGGGACGAGGCTCTGGGGATAGAAGAAGCACCCGCTCGAGCCGTGGATCACCACCGCGAGGTCCGGGATACCCGCGAGGCACCCGACGGCCCCCGTCATCCCGCAGGGCCAGAGGGGGGCCGTGCAGTCGGGCATGGGCCGTTTCCTGCTAGTGGGCACGGACATCCTCCTTTCCGGCAGGAAGGGACCGTTCCGTGTCAGAGGCACGGATGGCCCTCCTCCACCGGTGGAGCAGCCGCACGAGCCCGCCCGTCCCGACCGGCAAGGGCGAGGGGAGGGGTACGGGGATCCCTTCGTCACCGATCGAGAGGCCGAGGGCATCCGCGACCTCGCCGACGAAGGGGGCGATCGGGCCCGCCGGGGACGATACCCGGACCCGTTCGCCCCGGAGGTCCCCGAACCGGCCCAGCGCATCCTCCTGCCGGTCCCGTTCCTCTGCTACGGCCCCCGCGGGATCGATCCCGAGGATCCTGCCGGCATCCTCGAGGAACCGGAGCGACCCCGAGATCCCGACGGGGAAGGAGTCAATGTACGGGGTCCCGGACCGGCCGGCAAAGGCCTCCCCGACCTCCCGGAGTTCCGGTTCCCGGAGGATGTTCAGCCTTCCCCGGGCGAGCCCCTCCATTTCGGCCCATTCCATCCCGCGGACGAACCGGAGGGACGGCTTTTCGCCGAGGAGCCCGAGGAGCCGGGAGACCTCCCTGAAGTTCTCGTCGACATCGTCCTCGAGGTTCTTTTCCCCTACCAGGCAGATCCCGCCTTCCCGGGGGTCCTCTGCCGGGGCCTGGTCTCCCAGCGCGATGAGGGCGTTCCTCATCCCGTCCTGGAATCCCCCGCCCAGGAACCCCGAGCTCGGGACCGGGACGACCGGCACCCCCCATTCCCGCCCGGAGACCCCTTCCACGTCGTCGCCGATGGCCTGGACCACGCAGGTCGAGAGGACGAAGATCACGGCGGGGTCCTCACGGGCGGCCTCCGCGATGGTGGAAGCGAGGGGTTCCTCCCCGCCGAATATGACCCCTGCCTCGTCGAGATCGGAGGTAAGGACCCGGGCGAGGTGCGGGGTATCTGCGCCGAGCAGGGTGGCGTGGATGAGCGAGGCATTGTGCTGGGCGCAGCCGGAAGGGCCATGGATGATGGTCAGGCCGTCGGTAACCTCGGTGGTGACCGAGACGGCGCCGGTGAGGGTGCAGCCCTCAAGCCGGGAGGAACTCCATGGCAAGGGATTCGAGGTCATCCATGGAAAGGGGCGTGGGGATCACGAGATCGGTGTTCCCGAGGATGCTCTTCGCAAGGTTCCGGTAGACTTCGGCCTGGGCCGAGCCGGGGGCGTACTCGATGACGGTCATCCGGTTGACCTCGGCCTTCTGGACAACGGGGTCCCGGGGGATGAAGGCGACGAGCCGGGAACCGATCCGGTGGGCGAATTCCCTGACGAGCGGCTCCTCGGCTGCCTGGCCCGCGCCGTTCCCGATTACTCCCGCGAGCCGGCACCGGCCCCTGACCCTGCCGGCAAGGCGGGCGATGGCCCTGCAGATGTTGTTCGCCGCGTAGAGGGACATGAGCTCCCCCGATGTCACCAGGTACACCTCCTGGGCATAGCCCTCCCGCATGGGCATGGCGAACCCCCCGCAGACGACATCACCGAGGACATCGTAGAGGATGACGTCCCCCTTCAGGGAGTCGAGCCTCTCCAGGAGCTGGAAGGTGGCGATGATCCCCCGCCCGGCGCAGCCGACGCCGGGCTCGGGCCCCCCCGCCTCCACGCACCTGACCCCTTTGAACCCCCGGAAGACGACCTGGTCGGGGGTGATGGTCGCTTCACGCCCCTCCCGCACCTGGTCGAGGACCGTGGGGATCCAGCTCCCGTGCAT
>DATJPK010000122.1:0-11298 GCA_035506435.1 Methanomicrobiales archaeon | reverse complement strand
CCGGACGAACTCCTGGTCGGCCCTCGAGGCGTCCTCGCCCGAGAGCTCCACGATGAGCCCCCGGCCCTTCGCGTACTCCACCGCTTCCCATGCCATCTGGCACACCTGCTCCCGGGACTTCCGGAGCTTCTTCTCGATGTGGAGGTCGCTCACCGGGATGACGAGGTGTACCGAGTCGCAGCCGAGGTCGGCCGCATAGTCGATGTCCGAGCCGAGTGCCCGGACATAGGTGCAGATCTCGGAGGAGAGGCCGTCCTTTGCAATGAGGCCGATACCCTCGCGCTCGCCCTCGGATGCGGCGGCCGAACCCGCCTCTATGACGTGAACGCCGATCTCGGAGAGCTTCCGTGCGATCTCGAGTTTTTCCTGCGGCGACAGGGACACGCCCGGTGTCTGTTCGCCGTCCCGTAACGTAGTGTCAAAAAAGCGGCATTCAGCGAATAAAACAATCCCTCATGGGTAACACCGTTCAAGCGTGCGAGGGCATGATATAAAAAACGTTCGGGAAAACGGGGGAGTTCCGTGGTCAGGCGAGATCGACCTGGACCCCGCCGACCCGGGCGGCGAAGACGTTGTAGAGGAATGCCATCACCGCCCCGCAGACGAACCCGCCGACGGCCCCGAGGACGAGCCCGAGGACAGCTATGGCGATCCCGCCGGGGTCCCGGAGGGGATGGAACCCGGGCACCGCGGCCAGAAAGGCCGCGAAGAAGATCCCGTACCAGATCCCGACGATGAGCCCGATCACGAGCCCGATGAGGGCCGTGATCTTTGCGAGGGAAACGACACCGACGTGTTTCAGAACAGCCAAGTCCTTCACCTCACCCTGGCAGGCCAGGCCTCACGTAAAGGTTGCCTCAGAAGTCACCGGGGTGCGTGGACTCGGGAACAGGCACAGATACCGGGGAAAAAAGGGGTCTGGTGTCAGACCAGGTCGAGCTGGACACCGCCGACCCAGCCTGCGAAGAGGTTGTAGAGGAAGGCGACAACGGCACCGTAGATGAAGCCGCCGATGACCCCGCCGATGGCCATCGCGACGATGAGCACCGCACCGAGCCCGCCGGCCCCCACGGGACCGATCCCCGACAGGCCGGGCATTGCGCTCACGAAGGCGGCGGCAAAGAATGCGATAATGATACCATAGATGATCCCGAAGATCAGGCCGAAGAGGGCGGTGATCTTTGCAACTGACATTACTCCCACGTGCTTCAGAACGGACAAGAGACTCACCGGGAAAGCCTTTGGGGGATCCGGGTTATAAATCTGGCGAAAAATACCCGGGAGGGGAAAGCCGCGGGCCGGAAGGGCGTCCCGGGGGATCAGAAAAAAGAGGATGTCGTTCAGGCCGCCGGGGCCGCAGCCTGGTCGGGCACGCTGTCGTAGAGAAGGGTGATATACCGGGCGACGAAAATCACGAGGGCGGGGTCCACGATGAGGAGGAGGAGCCAGCCGATGACCGGTATCACCGAGAGGATGATGGCGATGATCCCTGCAACGATGGCGATGACGATGAGGGATACAATGTAGGTCCCCCGGCCGATCTTCCCGATCTTTTCAAGGATCGCGTGGAAGTTGAAGGCCTCCCCCATCTTACCCGTCCGGGCAAAGCGGACTGCTCCCATAGCCATGAAGAGGATTACGATTAAGGCTACGATGAGAGTAATGAGTAACCCTGCGGCAATTGAGCCGATTCCTGCGAGGATGGCACCCGGCGACCCCCGCATAGCGAGGAGGACCCCGGTTCCAATGAAGATAAAAAGCACAATGAAGACCGGGATGAGATAAATTATCTCAATGACGAGGAGCTTGATCCCGTCAACGAAGAGTCCCCCCCAGTTGGTGGGTTCCGGTGCGGGTTTCTTCCCCCGATACACTTCGACCCGGTATCCCCATATCAGGGGGAAGATGATGGTGCTCACGATGAGGAGGATCCACCTCGCCCATTTCCCCCAGACTGCGTCCTTTGCATACTCCAGAGAATCGTTCAGGGCTTTTCCGATATCCATGATCTCACCATACCGGGATTCTTTTTGTCCTTATATATAAGGATATCGCAAAAATCCCTCTAAAAAACGGGAAAACGGGAAACGGGGCCCGGAGTTTTCCTTTACGTTTTTCCTTTCGCAGTCGGATAATAGCAGCACGGACCGGCATCACAGGGATGATGACCTATAAGCAAATGCATAAATAGATTAAAAAAAAGGATCACCTGCATTCAATTCGGATGGAGTTGTGGTATGGTAAAAGCAACCTTCGGTCTTGAGGAAAACGTTGCATCGGCGCTGTGTTATGTTCTCCTCTGGGTCACCGGTATCATCTTCCTCCTCGTCGAGAAGGAGAACAAGACGGTGAAGTTCCACGCATGGCAGTCGATCGCGACGTTCCTGCCCCTCCAGATCCTCACCTGGATCCTGGGTTTCCTGTTCGTCGGGATATACTTCTTCGGCCTGTACTGGATCATCTGGCTGATCGATATTATCATCTTCATCCTGTGGCTGGTCCTGATGTACAAGGCCTACTCGGGAGAGAAGTTCATGGTCCCGATCGCAGGGGCCTTCGCGGCGAGCCAGGTGAAATAACCCGATTCCGGCATACCCCATCTTTTTCGAAGCTCCCGGCACGCGAGACAGACGACGGGACGGGCCGTTCCCACCCCACGGTACGGCACCTCAGTGCCGGAAGTGCCGGACGCCCGTGAAGATCATCGCGACGTCCAGCCGGTTCGCGGCCTCGATGACCTCGCGGTCCCTGATGGAGCCGCCGGGCTGCACGAGCGAGGTCGCGCCTGCCTTCGCCGCTTCTTCGAGCGTGTCCGGGAACGGGAGGAAGGCGTCGGAGGCAACGGCCGATCCCGCGAGGGAGCTTCTCGCTTTCATGACGGCAATCCGGGCGGCGTCCACCCGGCTCGTCTGGCCCGCCCCGATCCCGATGGCCCGGTCCTGGCTGGCAAAGACGATGGCATTGGACCGGGCATGCTTGCAGACCTTCCAGGCGAGCCTGAGCGCCTGCAGCTCGCCTGCGGTCGGGTCCCGCTCGGTAACAACTTTCCAGTGCTCGGTGGAGGGAGGTGTCTTCTGGACCAGGTATCCCCCGTCGATGGACCGGAGGGCAATTCCCCCGGCACCTGATTCCTCCGGGAGAGCAAGGACCCTCATCTTCTCCTTCCCGCGGAATATGCCAAGGGCATCCGCCGTGAAGGAAGGGGCGATGACGACCTCGATGTAGGTCCGGCAGATCTCCACGGCAACTTCGGCGGTCACCTGCCGGTTCAGGGCGACGATCCCACCGTACGAGGAGTCCGGGTCGACCTCGCGGGCAGAGATATAGACATCCCGCAGGTCATCGCCGGTCGCGACCCCGCAGGGGTTGTTGTGCTTGACGCAGACGGCACAGGTCTCGTCGAACTCCCTGAGGAGGCCGGCCGCCGCGTCCAGGTCAAGGTAATTGTTGTACGACATCTCCCTTCCCTGGAGGGGGACAGCGCCGGCGATTCCTTCCTCGCCGTACACGGCCCCGGCCTGGTGCGGGTTCTCGCCGTACCGGAGTATTCTCCCGTTCCTTGCCTGGAGGGTGTAGACCTGCGGGAGGAGAACCCCGAGCCCGTTGAGGTGGTTGCTGATCGCGGCATCGTACGCCGCGGTCCGGGCAAAGGCTTTCTTTGCGAGCGCGAGCCGTTCGTCGGCCGTGAAACCGCCGCGTTCCAGAGCCCCGGTGATGAGGTTATAGTCGGCCGGGTCTACGACGACCGCGACGTCCCGGTAGTTCTTTGCCGCCGCCCGGATCATGGCCGGGCCCCCGACGTCCACGAACTCCATGAGCTCGGGGAGCGGGAGGCCCCGGGAGGACATCCGCTCGAAGGGATAGAGGTTTGCGACGAGGAGATCGATGGGATGGATCCCCCGTTCCTCCATCACGCCGTCGTCCACCCCCCTCCGGCCGAGGAGGCCGGCATGGATCTTCGGGTGGAGGGTCTTCACCCGCCCGTCCATCATCTCGGGAGAGCCGGTATAGAGAGAGATCTCGACAAAGCCGATCCCCGCCTCACCGAGTGCCTTCCCGGTCCCCCCGGATGCGAGGATGCTCACCCCGTGGTCCCTGAGGGCCCCGGCGAGCCCGGCAAGACCGGTCTTGTCCCACACCGAGAGGAGCGCCCACTGCATACGCACGGATTCTTCCTTCGGATACATAATAGGTGGCGGTTCTTTTCCCGGGGGACCTCCCCCGCATCCCCGGGGGTTTTCGGGGGATACTATTTGAGGTGTTCGGATAGAAGAATCACTATAGGGTGCGGGTTTCCCCGGGAACGGGGGTACCCCGGGGTATCCGGTGGTATCCGGAGGAAGGGATGGAGACCTACTACACGATTCTCGGAATTCCTGAGAATGCCTCGGACCGGGAGATCAAGCAGGCGTACCGGGCCCTTGCCCGGAAACTCCATCCTGACGTCTGCCAGGAGCCCGGGGCGGAGGATCAGTTCAAGAGGATCAACGAGGCGTACCGGGTACTCTCGGACCACGAGGAGCGCAGCAGGTACGACGCGCTGGGGCCCGACGGGTACCGGAGGCGTCTTACCGGGATACGGGGGTTTCCCGGCCGGCACCACCACGGCGGCCGGGCCTTCCGGGGTTTCAACGACGCCTTCGACCTGTTCTTTTCCGAGCGGGCATGGGGGCCCGGGACGGAGTTCCGGCCCAGGTCGCCCGCCGACATCCTGGTCAGGATCCAGGTCCCCTTCGAAGAGGCCATCGCCGGCACCGAGCGGGTGGTCGAGGTTCCGTATGCCCTCCGCTGCCCTTCCTGCGGGGGAACAGGGAGCTCGACGGGCAAAGTGCATCCCTGTCCCCTCTGCGGGGGTGCAGGTGCTGACCTCGCGGGACCGGTCACCGGACCCGGCGATCCCGGGCAGGGCCGGTGCAGGGAATGCGACGGGAAGGGGAGAATTCCCGAGTCCCCCTGCACCCGGTGCGGGGGATGGGGGGCGACCCAGGCGGCGAGACAGGTGACGGTTCATGTCCCGGCAGGCATCGACCATGGCATGCGCATCCGCAAGGAGGGGCTCGGGCTCGCAGGTGACGGCGAGGTCCCGACCGGGGACCTCTTTATCGAGGTCACGGTCCTCCCCCATGACCGGCTCACGAGGAAGGGGGACGACCTCGAGGTGGTGGTCCCGGTCTCGCCCGCCCGGGCCGCCCTCGGGTCGGAGGTGGACGTGCCGACGGTCGGGGGGAAGGCGATCAGGGTGGACATCCCGCCGGGGGTCCGGGACAACGCGGTCGTACGGGTGAAGGGCGAGGGGGTCCGGGTGCGTGACCGGTCCGGCGACCTCCTCGTCAGGGTAAGGATCGACACCCCGGAAAAGACGACGGCAGAGGAACGGGAACTGTACCGCCGGCTCCTGAAGATAGAGGAGGAACGGGAAGGGACCCGCAGGAAGGGAATCCTGTCCAGGTATTTCACGAAAAAGGAGGGCCGGGAGAGGTAAGCCCGACCCCACCGTTGCAAGGCCAATAAAGGCCAATATTCATGATGCCCGGGCCCCGACCTTAGAGGGTAAGGTGGTTCCACGGGCGCCCTCAGGACCTGGATTTTCTTCTGGCTCATCAGCCTCGTGGGGCTCCTCTGGGCGACCTTCCTCCTTGCACAGGGCGTCTGGTTCTGGGTGAGTGTCTGGCTCGTCCTCGCCATTGTCGGGACAAACATTCTCGTGATGATCCTCCGGTTCACCTGAACCGCCGGGATCGGGCATGTTCAGCCGATCCCGCCCCGCCGACAGGCCGGAAAGCCTTTTTTAAGTTTCTGTATTTAATGTTATCTGTTAATCCAGGTGCAGTACTTGTATTATTTCAGGCTCATCAGGAAAATATCCATGAAAAACCGAGTTATATTATGGTTTTAACAATTCGTGGACTATCCATGTGCTTTTACATAAATTAGGACTGTATTCAATGTTAAAAGGTATATGTTTAAATTTCCTCATCTTTCAGATTAGAGTAAATTATAAATACTTTAGAGTATATTTATTTTTTAGCAGCGCTGCACCACCACCAGATGATAACCATGAAGCAGCAGAACCTCCAGCCATGGGCGAACGCGGCCGATGTCGCAAAGGCGGTGAACGAGATTGCCGCCCTCGAAGAGGGGAACGGGGGAATCCCGAAGGCCGTGCTCGAGTCCTACGGCATCGTCGCCGTGATCTCGGACCTCGAGTTCAAGCACCTCTTCCTGAAGATGCTCGGGGAGCGTTGCCCGGCTGTCCACCCGCAGTTCGTCCGGTACCTGCACAAGCTCGCAGAGAACGGGAGGAAGTACTCCCGCGAGTACCGCGACGAGATGCACCGGATGACGAACAACCTGGGCCGTATCTACGGTATCTACGGGGACGAAATTTTCACGAGGATGAAGAGGGGCCGGAGGAGTTCCGCACACCCTCCCTCCGATGACGGGGTCCTGAACTGCGCCTGATACCAGCGATAACCCGGATGGAAAAATCAGGTATACATCCGGTTGTCCATGGCAGGCGGTTCGCTCCTCACCTTTTTCACCGCGGCCAGGAAGTCGGACTGCTCCACCTCGTCCGCCCCCCGCCTGACCGCGTTCATCCCCGCCTCCCGGCAGACTGCCTGGAGGTCGGCTCCCGTGGTCTGATCGGTGAGTTTCACGATCTCGTCGAGGTCGATCTTCCCGAGATGCATCGGGGAGGAGTGGATCTTCAGGATCTCCCTCCTCGCCCCCGCGTCCGGGAGAGGCACTTCGACGAGCCGGTCGAACCGGCCGGGGCGGAGGATGGCGAGGTCGAGCATGTCCACCCGGTTCGTGGCGGCCATGATCCGGACGTCCCCCCGGTTGTCGAAGCCGTCCATCTCGGCGAGGAGCTGCATGAGGGTCCGCTGGACCTCGGCGCTCCCGCTCGTGCCGTCATGGGTCCGGTGGCTCGCGATGGCGTCGATCTCGTCGATGAACACGATGGAGGGCGCGCGCTCCCGGGCGAGGCTGAAGAGCTCCCGCACGAGCTGGGCTCCCTCGCCGATGAACTTGTGGACGAGCTCGCTCCCTGACATGCGGATGAAGGTGGCCTTCGCCTGGTGGGCGACCGCCTTTGCGATGAGGGTCTTCCCCGTCCCCGGCGGGCCGTGGAGGAGGATGCCCTTCGGGGGCTCGACCCCGAGCCTCCTGAACACCTCGGGCTTCGTGAGCGGGTACTCCACCGCCTCCCGCACCTCCTCGATCTCCTTCTTGAGGCCGCCGATCTTCTCGAAGGTCACGTCGGGTGACTCGTCGAGCTCCATGACCCGGACCCTCGCGTCATAGATGTTCCCTATGATCTTCACGATGGAGAGGGCGTTGTTCACCGCGACCTTCGTCCCCGGCTTCAGGGTCTTGTGGAACTCCTCGTTTACCTGGGTGATATACTCCTGGTTGTTCCCCTGCTGCCGCAGGTAGATCTCCCCGCCATCCATTACCTCGACGACCGATGCGACGAAGAGGGGCATCCGCTTCAGCTGGGCGTTCTCTCTCCGCGCCTGCGCGAGTTCCTTCTGCAGGCTCTCGTTCTTCATCCTGAGGTCCAGGGCCTGCGCCTGGAGCTCCTGCACCTCGAGCTTGAGCTGGAGGGTGTCACCCTCGCTCGCGCCCGGGCTGTTGGGGATGGTGTCGTCCATGCCACTATATACTACGCACTGGAGACTTATGGGTATGTCGATCCGTGCCAGGGGAAGGGGGCTGTCCCCGGGGACCGGCCGGGGACCGGTCCTCGTCTCGCCGGAGCCACTCTCCTTTCTCGGCGGGGTCGATCCCGAGACGGGGAAGGTTATCGAGCAGGGCCACCCCCTGCACGGGAAGGCGATCGCAGGGAAGGTGCTCGCCTTTCCCCATGGCAAGGGGTCAACCGTCGGCTCGTACGTCCTCTATGCCCTCGCGCGGAACGGGAAGGCCCCGGCCGCCCTTGTGAACACCGAGGCGGAGCCCATCATCGTCACCGGCGCCATCATCGCCGGTATCCCCCTCGTCGACCGCACCGGTCTCCCCCTCGACCGTCTCCGGGACGGTGTCATGGCGAGGGTGGACGGGGACACCGGGGAGGTCGAGTATGAGGGTGAACTGGCGGACCATTAACGCCGCAAGGAACTCCTGCGCGGCCCTTTCTGCGGCCTGTTCCCTCTATGGCTTCAATCTCCGGCTCACCGGTGGCCCGGAAGATGACATCACCTGTTATTCCCTGAACTCCCTGAACGAGCCGGAATACCGGGAGGAAATCCGGCATGCCTCGTGCACGACCGTCGTCGGCGGACCTCATGCCACCGCCTGCCCCGGTGAGGTTGCGCTCTACGCCGATTACGTGGTCGTCGGGGAAGGAGAATTCACCCTCCCCCGGCTGCTCGCGCACCTGGAGGAGGGGAAGGAGGGGCCGGTCCCGGGCGTGGTCACGAAGGACACGACACTCCCCGTGGACCACTCGGTCCGGCTCGACGCCTTCCCGCCCTTCTCGGTCCTGAAGGGGTACATCGAGATCTCCCGGGGGTGCCCGTTCGGGTGTGCCTACTGCCAGACGCCGAGGATCTTCGGGCCCCGCATGCGGCACCGGGCCATCGACACCATCGCGTTCCATGCCCGGCGGTATCGCGACATCAGGCTTGTCTCGCCGAACGCACTTGCCTATGGCTCGGACGGGAGGCACCCGCGGCTGGACAGGGTGGAGCACCTCCTTGCGAAGCTCGAGGGGAACGTGTACTTCGGCACCTTCCCGAACGAGGTCCGCCCCGAGTTCGTGACCGACAGGGCCCTCGAACTCATCGCAGGCCACTGTGCAAACAAACGGATCGCCTTCGGGATCCAGTCGGGAAGCGACCGCATCCTCAGGGAGATTGGCAGGGGGCACACCGTTGCCGACGGGATACGGGCGGTCGAGCTTTCGCGGGACCATGGCTTTGAGCCTGTCGTCGACCTGATCCTCGGGTTCCCGAACGAGACGGTTGAGGATGAGGCTGCGACGCTCGACCTTGTCCGGATGGTGACAAGGGACGGCCGGGTCAGGCTCCATGCCTTCACCCCCCTCCCGGGAACCCCGCTCGCCGGGACCGTCCCGAGGCCCGCCAGCCTGCGCGCGGAACGGCTCCTCGGCAGGCTAGCTCTCGCCGGAAGGCTCACGGGCTCCTGGATGGATCCCGGGAGAAGGTTTTTTCGGGCAGGCGTCGACACTTCTCCATGACCCGGGTCCTCCTCATCGCCGATCTCCACGGCCGGTACGACAGGGTGGACTCGTTCCTCGCCCTTGATCCTGAACTCGTGATCATCGCTGGTGACATTACCCAGTTCGGGCCCGTGGAGGACGCGCAGGATCTCCTCGCCCGGATCGATGTCCCCTGCTTCGTGGTCCCCGGGAACTGCGACCCCCGGGAGATCCTCGAAGCCCTGGAGGAATCGGATGCCGTCTCGCTGCACGGGTCGACGATGTCGCTCGGGAAACTCACCCTGGCCGGCCTCGGCGGGTCGAACCGGACCCCGTTCGGGACGCCCTTCGAGTTATCCGAGGAGGAGATCGATTCGCTCCTCGGGGAAGCGACGGGGAGGATGGAAAAGAACGTCCATACTGTCCTCGTCACCCATGCCCCGCCCCACGGGACCCTGGACCAGGTCGGGGAAAACCGCGTGGGAAGCCCGGCCATCCGGAAACACCTCGGCCGGTTCGATCTCGTCTGCTGCGCCCACATCCACGAGGCAAAGGATGTTATCGAGGTGGACGGGACCCTCGTCGTGAACCCGGGCCCGGCCTTCGACGGGAACTGCGCCCTCATCACCCTCGGCGACGAGCACCGGGATATCAGGATCGAACTCCTCACCGTGTAGCGAGGATCATCTCGAGGTACGAGAGAGTCGTCTCACCGCCGGCAAGGCCCAGCGTCTCCCTGACCCGGGAGATGAGGGCGACCGCTTCCTCCCCGGAGAGGCCGGGTGGGGCCTCGATCTCGACGAAGGGCCCGAGCCCCTGTACCTCGTCGAGGGCGACGAAGGTCCCCTCCACCACGTAGTTCTCCCTGACCTTCACCACTTCCGCCGTCCTTTGGAAGCCGAGGTGCTCCAGGAGCCCTGACATCGCGTCTCCCCTGTCCACGGAGACGATGATCTCCTCGCGGGCCTTCACGTCGTTCCTGCCGATTTTCGGGCCCTTGTAGGTCAGGGTCGTACCGGTCTCAGTTACGCGTATCCGCAACGCTTCGTCGGTTTTCCCGAAGTCCCGGTCGGAGGCATTGAAGTAGGTATCCCGCTCGGTGAGCCGGGACAATGGGCGGATCCCGAGCGCCATGAGCCGGGCCCGGGCGGGCCCGAGGCTCCCGACCCGTATTTTCACCTCGTACTCCATCATCAGCGTGACCCTCTCCCGGAACCGCCGCCGGCACTCCCTTTTCCGGTCTCTCCCGGTTAACTATAAGTCCCCTCTTTGCGACCTTATAAAGACAAGGTGATCGGATTGGCAGTACAGGAAGGGTCCTTCGTCAGGCTGAGCTACACGGGAAAGATCGGCGACCGGGTCTTTGACACCACCGACGAATCGGCGGCAAAGGAGGCCGGGATCCACAACGCCCAGGCGGTCTACGGGCCGGTCCTCGTCCGGGTGGGGAGCCGGCACGTGGTGATCGGCCTCGACGACGCGCTCGTGGGAAAGGAGCCGGGGGACGAGGGGACCGTCGAGGTCCCGCCCGAGAAGGCCTTCGGGGCCCACGACGATTCCCGGATGGAGTCGGTCTCTATAGGGAAGTTCGCGGAAAAGCCCTCCATCGGCCAGAGCGTCGAGGTGGATAACCGGGAGGGCACCGTCGCAAACATCATCGGGAGACGGGTGGTCGTGGACTTCAACCACCCCCTCGCCGGGAAGACCGCGACGTACTGGTTCCGGGTAGAGGCAATCGTCGATTCCCAGCCCGAGCAGATCCAGGGGCTCATCTCGCTCTACACCCAGCGCTCGATGGAGGTCACCATCGATGGCGGCGTCGTCACCATCCACCTCCCGCCCGCCATCATGTACGACCGGCGCTGGCTCCTCTGGCGGAGCCGGGTCGTGCAGGAGATCTTCGACTTCTACCCCGACGTCGGGGAGATCGTCCTCCTCGAGAGCTTCAAGCGGCAGCCGAAGCCGGAAAAGGAACCCGCCTGAGGCGGTTTCCCCGGGCACCTTCGCCACGCCCGCCCAAAACCTATTCAAGAACAGATTGAATATTCTCTTTTCCGGCCCGCGCAGATGACCACGGCGCGGGACCACCGGGTACAGGGGGGATAGCCATGCCTGCGGGGAGCAGGCCGGAA
>DATJPK010000121.1:0-7652 GCA_035506435.1 Methanomicrobiales archaeon | reverse complement strand
GACTGGGTCATCGCGCCCGAGCCGAAGGTGCCGGCAAGCCCCACGACGGTGGAGGCATGGCAGAGCCGGGCGCAGTGGTCCACGTTCGGGGTCTTAAGCACCGTCCTCGCGAACTTCTGCATCAGGTAGTTCTCCTCGTTGGAGACCCGTGCAGAAGAGAGGCAGGCCATCTCCTCGGGCTTGTACTTCCTGAAGGCCTTCACGATGGTGTCATAGGCCTCGTCCCATGACGCCTCGACGAACTTGTCGCCCTTCCTGATGAGGGGTTTCGTCAGCCGGTCCTCGGAGTGAATGAACTCGTGGGCATAGTTGCCCTTGGGGCAGAGCTTGCCGTCGTTCACCGGGTTGCGGTGCCAGGGTGATACCCCGACAGCCTTCCCGTCCTTCACCACGAGGTTGAACCCGCATCCGGTACCGCAGTACGGACACGTGGTCGGAACATACTTCACATCCATAAGAAAACCTCGGATAAGGAAAGGTCGATGCCGTGGGGTTATAACGATGTCTATTTAACCTGAAAAAGTGATTATTACAGGTGGAAGGCTGGCCTCTCATGATAAAGAGTTGCGGTCAACTCTATGGAAAATTAATCCCAAGCCATGAACTATGGCATGGGAGCCGCGCATGAAGCGGATCGCCATCCCGCCCATGCTCGGGGACCTGATCCGCTCGACCATCCTCGCGATGGACGGGGTGTCCTTCGATGACCTCCCTGCCTGCCCGGACTGCGGAGGGCCGGTGAAGAGGCATGACCGGAAGGATAAGCGGTTCGCCGCGATGCTCGTGGGCGGGAAGGAGCAAAATATCCACGTCCTCGTCAGCCGGTTCCGGTGCAGTACCTGCGGGGGTTTCTGGTATGCCCGGGAACCCTTCTACGAGGGGGTCCGGTTCGGGATTCCCATCGTAGACCTTGCGATCGTCCTTTCCCGGGTCCATCCCTTCCACCATACCGAACGTATCCTTGCCTCCCTCGGGATCCTCGTTGACCGCGGGACGATCCGGATGTATGCAGGACGGGCACAGCGGGAGGTGCAGGCAACCGACCTCCTCGGAATCCCGCTCCCGATCTCGCTCCTGAACCTCTCAAACCTGGTCTCCCGGAGGCCCAAGGGGGCTCCCGTCACGGGGGCAGAAGTTCTCGCTGCCCTCGGTCTCCCACCCGCAGGCGGGGCAGCGCCGGACCGGGCGGGACCGGCCGAGAAACGGGACCAGCGGCACGAACAGGACGAGGAAAAACGCCGGGACGCCGGCGAAACAGAGAATCGCGGTCAGGGCGAGTGACCCGGCGAGGAGAACCCCGGTCAGGAGCCAGCGGTTCGTAACGCTACCTCCTTCACCGCGTAGGCAGGGAGGGCATCCGAGACCGCCCCCATGTCCCGGGCAAGGTCCCAGCCACCGAGTTCCCGGGCAAAGAGGGAGGAGCCGATACCGGCCACCACCATCCGGTTGCAGCCCGATTCCCGGGCCACCCGGTCTGCGGCGAGACGGACCCGGTCCAGCTGGGCCTCCCAGAACTGCCGGGCGACCTCCATCGCCCCCTCCGGGCCGATCTCGTCGAGGTCCGAGCAGACTACCCGGGCGAGCCTCCTGAGGGCCGCGCCGGCGTTCTTCTCTTTCCCGTCCGGGGTATCGCAGCTGTACGCCCGGGGGTTGATGTGGCCGAGGACCAGGTGGGCGTCGGCCGCTACGGCAAAATGCTCGGCGCAGGTGGGGGTCTCGACCCCTTCCAGCCTGACCGACGGCAGCTGGGTCGCGATGGGGGTGCGCAGGAGGCCCGTGTAGATGAGGTATCCCAGCTGGAGACGGCGGAGGTCGGTGAGCCCGAGGAGGGCGGAGAAGTCGGAAAGGGGGATGATATCCGTCGTCGTGGATCCGATGTCCACGAACACCGCCTTCGGGTAACGGGTCCTGAGCAGGTCGGCGGCAGCGAGCCAGTTCGCCGCCGCAAGTTCCATGACCGGTTCGCGGTGGAATGTTCCGTCGGTCCCGTAGAAGACTGCGCCCGGGTACGCTTCCTTTACCGATTCGACGATACAACGGATGCCCTCGAGCCTCGTCGCGAAGCAGTCGGCAAGTTCCCCGCTCATCACCACCGCGGCGTCCGGGTCGGGGTGTGCCTTCCTGAACGTGCGGAGATGATCGGCGAGAGGGGCCTCCTCCCAGAGGGGGCAGTACCGGATCACGACCTTTTTTTCTTCCACCAGCTTCAGGTTCGCCCCGCCAACATCGATACCGATCACAGCCGGGTCACCTGCCCTTCCTTCGTGAACCTGACGCGGCCGTCCAGGTGGACCTCCTCCGGCCCGCCCCCGTGTGATGCATCCACGAGGACCTGCGCAAGTTCCTCCTGCATCACCGCGGCGATCCCGATGACCGAGGTGGTGATCCGGGGGTTCACGTCAACAACGTATGGCCGGTCGGCGACCACCATGTCCACGCCGGCATACCCCTGGCAGCCGAGGACCGTGACCGCCTTCCGCGCGACCGCCGCGATCTCCTCCCGCATCGGGTGTTCGACAGGGGTCTCGCCACCGAGGTAGTGGAACGCCCCGTTCCTCGTCTCGATGAGCTGCCGGTTCAGCGAGAGGAGGAGGGGGGGCCGGCCCGAATAGTAAAGGCAGGCCTCGCCGGTGTTCATCGAACCGACCAGACTCGCCGAGAGATGATCCCCCTCGATATACCGCTGGGCGAATTCCTCCCTGCCGGGCGGTTCGGCCGTCAGCCTGACCCCCGCGGACCCGCACCCGGCGACCGGTTTTACCACCCTCGGCATCGACGGGTCGCCATCGTCGGGGACCGGGACCCCGTGCCTCCCGAGGATCTTTCCCGTGTGCAGCTTGTCCGCGCAGACGGCGGTGACAAGGCTGCTGCACCCGAGGTTCCGGGTCTGCTCCTCGAGGATCCGGGTGTACCCGAACAGGAGGTGATCGGGTGCGATGACGAGGCCCGCGTCGCAGCCCGGGGCAAGCCGCTCAAGCTCCCGGTTGAAGTCCCCTGTCCCCGGCAGGACGACCTCGTACCCGATGCGCCGGAAGGAGGCGGAGAGGACCGAGAGCATCGCCGCCCCCTCGGGTGCGAGGGCCGGGTCGTGGAAGGTTGCGTACTCGGCGAGGAGGACCTTCATCCCGTACCTCTTTGCACCGGGCCCCCTTGAGGGTGACGATCGATTCCTTCTTCTAGCCGGCCTCCCCACCTACATCCGGATGCGCCCGCGGATCCTCCTTACGAACGACGACGGGATCTACTCGGCAGGCCTCTGGGCCGCGTACGAGGCCCTCTCCCCGCTTGCCGACGTGACCATCGTCGCCCCCGCTTCGCAGCAGAGCGCCGTCGGCAGGTCCATCTCCATCTTCGAGCCCATCCGGGTCCACGAGGTGGACCTGCAGGGTGTGAAGGGGATCGCCGTGGGGGGAAAGCCCACCGATGCCGTGATCATCGGCCTCTACGCGCTCGGCCTCGATCCCGCGCTCGTGGTGTCTGGGATCAACATCGGCGAGAACCTCTCCTTCGAGTCCATCATGACGTCGGGGACCGTGGGAGCGGCCCTCGAGGCCTCGAACCAGGGCACGAAGGCCGTCGCCTTCTCGGTCCAGGTGGAGGACCAGGGGGAAAAGTTCGACGACCCCCGACGGTACGGGAAGAGGTTCACGGACGTGAAGAACATCGTGCATGACATCGTCGGGCAGGTGCTGTCGCAGGGCTTCCCTCCCGAGGCCGATGTCATCAACGTGAATATCCCCTCGGAGATACGGGGGGGATACGAGGTAACCCGGCTCTCCCGGAAGCTGTTCCAGACCGGCGTCGAGAAGCGCCTGGACCCGAGGGGGAGGCCCTATTTCTGGATCAACGGCCCGCTCGTCGAGGATGCCGAGGAGGGGACGGATGTCCATGCCGTCAGGAAGGGGAACATCTCCATCACGCCCGTCACCCTCGACTGCACCGCCCACCATGCCGACGGGGCCATGAGGCGGCTTTTTTCCGTTCCCGGAAAGAAGGACCGGGGCTGACCCGGCCACCGGTGCCCGGGGCGTCAGGGGGAACGCGGCCTGACTGCCGGGACCGTAGTGTTCATAATACCCCGCAGAGAGACGTTCTTCCATGAAAGCGAGGGGAGACGGGGTCAAACGTGCGGCCGGCCGTGCGGCGGCTGACCTGGTGGAGGACGGCATGGTGATCGGGCTTGGTACCGGATCCACCGTCCTCTTTGCCATGGAACGGCTCGGGGAACGGATCGGGAACAGGTTCTCGGTCATGGGGATCCCCACCTCGTACCAGGCCGAGATCCGGGCCCGTGCCCTCGGGATCCCGCTCGCCACCCTCCAGGACCACCCTTCGCCCGACATCGCGATAGACGGAGCCGACCTCGTCGATGCAGGGAAGCGGCTCATCAAGGGCCGGGGCGGGGCCCTCACACGGGAAAAGATCGTCGCCCATGCGGCACAGCGCCTCGTCATCGTCGTTGACGAGGGGAAGGTCGCCCGGTCGCTCCGGGGGGTCGTTCCCGTCGAGGTGCTCCCCTTCGCCCTCCTCCCGGTCACGGCGGGGATCGAAGAGCTTGGCGGCAGCCCGGTCCTTCGGGAGGGGTCCGCCAAGGACGGCCCGGTCGTTACCGACAACGGGAACTTCATCCTCGACTGCGATTTCGGGTCGATCAGGGACCCGGGGGGGCTCGAGGCCGGGCTTGACTCACTGCCAGGGGTAATCTCGTCGGGGCTCTTCACCCGGTTCACGGGAAAAACAGAGGTAATCGTGGGAAAGGCCGGGGGGAAGACCTTCACCCTCTAAAATCCTGGTCCTGGGGGGCCCCTCTCCCCCCCTGGACGCTCCCGGATCCTTACGGGATTCGGGATCTTATGAGATGTATTCCCTGAGTTTCTGGATCAGGTCGAGCTGGGTCTTTGCCTCGCGTTTCTTGTCCTTCTCGATGGAGTCCATGATCTCGGTGATGGGCCGGGCCAGCTCGTAGATTTTCACGGGCCGGCCCTTGCTCTCGGCCCGGCTCTCCCGGCTCTTCACCCAGTTCACCTCGGTGAGAAAGCGCATGGCGATGGATACCTCGGGCTGCCGGAGGTCGGTGCCCCGCTCGATGTCCCGTGAGGTGGACTCCTTCGTGTTCGCGAGGTACACGAGGACCTTTGCCACGTTCCTCTTCAAGCCGAGCCCCATCAGGAGCTCGGTGAACTCCTCCTCCTTCTCCGTAAAATACATGACCTTCTCGGGTCTCACTGCCGCACCACCAGGGGATGAATATAATTGTTTAAAACTAATCTACAAAATATTATTATTTAATATATAAATCCATCTATTTGCAACCGAAGGGGTGCCATTTCCAAAGAAATCGGGACCCGAAAAAAGATAGGTTCAGATGAGACCGAGGTTCGTGAGATCGGAAAGGATCTTCTGGACGGCCTTCTTCGCGTCCTCGGGCTTCTTCCCACCGGTGATGATCAGCTTGCCTGACCCGAAGAGGAGGACCACCACCTTGGGTTCGTCGAGCCGGTAGACGAGGCCGGGGAACTGCTCGGGCTCGTACTCGATCATCTCAAGGTTGAACCCGACCGCGATCTTGTTCAGGTTGATGGGCGACCCAAGGTCTGCCGAGGTGACGATGTTCTGGATCTTGTACGTGAGGTTCTCGGGGATGTCGATGGAGAGGGCCCGGAGCTGGTTCCCGAGGATCTCGAGGCCCCGGGAGAGGCTGTCGATGGACTTCGCGCCGGTGAGGACCACTTTCCCGCTCCCGAAGACGAGGGCGGCGATCTTCGGGTCCTGCATCCGGAGCACGACCCCGGGGAAGCGCTTCTTGTTGTACTCGGCGTCCTTGATCTTTGCCGCGAGGGTGGGAAGGTCGAGGAAGTCCGAGACCTTCGCAGAAGCAACGATATTCTCGATCTTTAATGAGTCCTCGGGTCTGCCTTTCATGGTATATAAAAGGCTATAAATGGTATATAAAAAGTTGGGTCCCGGTCCCCTGAGAACCGGACCCCCGGGGCTCAAGTCCCGAGGGGCCCTAACCCCCCGGGACAGCTCCGTCTTCTTCGAAGCCGTCGCTCATTCAGACCCGGAAACTAGTCCCGAGGGACCCTACCCCCCGGGACAACCCCGGCTCCTTCGGACCCGGGGTTTATTCTTCCAGGGTGGAGATATCGCCGGGGTCCATGCCCATCTCCTTTGCCTTGAGGACCCGGCGCATGATCTTGCCGCTCCGGGTCTTCGGGAGCTTGTCCACGAACTCGATGTCCTCGGGCTGGGCGATGGGGCCGAGGGTCATCCTGACATGGTACTTGAGATCGATTTTCAGCTTGTCAGTGGGGGGGTGGCCGATCTTCAGGATGACGAAGGCCTTGATGATGTTCCCCTTGACGGCGTCGGGCTTCCCGATGACCGCGGCCTCTGCCACGGCCTGGTGGGAGACGAGGGCGCTCTCAACCTCCGCGGTCCCGATGTTGTGGCCCGCGACGATGATGATGTCGTCGGCACGGCCGAGGATCATGATGTACCCGTCCTTCCCTTTCACCGCGAGGTCGCCGACGGTGTAGACGTCGGGGATGGTCTCCCAGTACTTCCGGTACCGCTCGTCGTTCTTGTAGATCGTCCGGAACATGGCAGGCCACGGGTTCCTGACGATGAGGAACCCGAGTTTTGCCGGCGGAAGCGTTTTCCCTGCCTTGTCCACCACGTCCGGTATGACCCCCGGGACACCCTTCCCGGCGAACCCCGGGCGCATCCTCTCCCCGACGAGGGTCGTGATCATCTGCATCCCCGTCTCGGTCTGCCACCAGGTGTCCACGATGGGGCAGTTCTTCCTGCCGATGACCCGGTAGTACCACTCGAAGGCCTCGGGGTTCAGGGGCTCCCCGACCGACCCGAGGATCCGGAGGCTGGAGAGGTCGTACTTGCCCGGCCAGTCCTCCCCGAGCTTCATGAACATCCGGATGGCGGTGGGGGCGGTGTAGAAGATGGTGACCCCGTGGTCCTGGATGAGCTTCCAGTACGCGCCGGCGTCGGGGTAGTCGGGAACGACCTCGCCGAAGAAGACCGTGGCCCCGGCCGCGAGGGGCCCGTAGAGGATGTAAGAGTGGCCGGTGATCCACCCCACGTCGGCGGTGCACCAGTAGATGTCATCCTCCTTCAGGTCGAAGACCACCTTGCTCGTGTAATAGGTCCCCACCAGGTACCCGCCGCAGGTGTGGATGACCCCCTTCGGCGCGCCCGTTGAGCCGCTCGTGTAGAGGATGAAGAGCGGGTCCTCGGCGTCCATGACCTCAGGCTTGCAATACGGTTCCACGCCCTCCATGAGGTCGTAGAAGTCGATCTCGATGCCCGAGTGGATCTCCACCTTCGGCTCCTTCCGCCGGAGGACGACGACCCGCTCCACGCTCGGCGCGTTGATGATGGCCTCCTCCACCATGGACTTCAGCTGGATGGTCTTCCCCCGCCGAAAGCCGATGTCCGCGGTGATGACCACCTTTGACTCGGTGTCGTTGATCCGGTAGTTCAGGGCCGTGACGCCGAACCCGCCGAAGACGACGCTGTGGATGGCACCGATCCGGGCGCAGGCGAGCATCGCGATGAGCTGCTCCGGGATCATGGGCATGTAGATGCAGACCCGGTCACCCTTCCCGACCCCGAGCCGCTTCAAGCCGTTCGCG
>DATJPK010000120.1:0-43398 GCA_035506435.1 Methanomicrobiales archaeon | reverse complement strand
GAATGCGGCGACCGGGGGATTTCTCTCCCCGACCGTGATGAGGTTCTCCCGTGAAATCATGTCCGAGCCATCCGGGTTCGCGACGGTCAGGTTGACTGTGTAGTTCCCGGGCGAGTAGCTGTGTACCGGGTTCTGCACGGTACTGATACTGTCGTCGCCAAACTCCCATTTCCACGACGTCGGGTCGTTCTTCGAGGTATCCGTGAACCCGACCACGAGGGGTTCCTTGCCGTGGGTGACGTTCGCCGTGAAGGACGCAAGCGGCAGCTGCAGGGGAAGGACGACGACCAGGTCGTCCATGACCCGCTCGTCGCTCCCGCCGCTGTTCCCGGCGACGAGGGACACCGTGAAGGTACCGGCAGAGAAGGTATGGACCGGGTCCTCCTCGTTACTTGTGCTCCCGTCCCCGAACTTCCAGCTCCACGAGCCCGGGTTGTTGGTCGAAAGATCGGTGAAGGTGACATTGAGCGGCTCCTTCCCGGAGATCGGCGCGGCAGAGAAGGCGGCGACAGGAGGGCTCTCCTTCAGCCAGTAGTGGACCTCGTAGCTTGCGAACGGGGAGGTGAGCAGGAGGCTGACCTTCGCGGGGAGGGCCACTGCGCCCAGGTCGAGGGTCTCGTTTTCCTCTACAGCCTCCCCGGGGTCGAGGGTCCTCGCCCGCTCGTCCGCGAGCCGGTTCCCGATGCTGATCTTCAGGTCATAGGAGGTCCTTTCTTTCTCAAACGACCTGATCCCGTACGTGAAGGAGGTGGTATTATCTGAGGGATAATTCGCGTACGAACCGGGCACCAGGAAGAACGAGGTGAACCGTTCCTCGCGGGACTCGAGGGCGAGGAGCCCCGCGGTGAAGACGATACCGAGGACAATGGTACCGGCGATCACCATCTCGAGGTAGCTCAGGCGGCCGAACCGGCCCGTGGCGGATGATCTCCGGGACCCGCGTGTCATGGCGAAAAAGGGGGCGAACCCGTACCCTCACCGGATCATGGGCACCATCATCTTAAGATGCTACCGTCAACCAAAGACGGGTAAAAACGGGCTGGACCGGGGGCGGGGATCCCTCGCATCGCCCCGTAGATCCAGGCCGGAAAAGAGATACCGGGTTCCTCACTCCTTCCTCTGCCGCACCACGTAAACCATGAACCCGAGGGCAACCAGGGTCGCAAGCGAGACCCCGACCGTCGGGAACTCGGGGACAGTCCTCTCGTTCGCGAAGTCAAGGTGCGTATCCTTGTTGGCCACGCAGGCGAGCCCGGTGTACTTGGGCGGTGATCCGCCAGGTAAGGTGTTCGTCCAGCCTGTCTGGGTGACTTCCTCTACCGTGTAACCGGTTCCCGCACAATTGGTCGCGCCGGGTTTGGTCGTGTAGTCAGCGTGGGCCTCACCGTTCGAGGTGAAGGTGTCCTGGACCACGCAATTTGCCGGTAAACCGCTGGGTGGTGTAATGATAAACTCCCACTCCGGGTTGATTATCTCCTCACCTGGATCGCACTTCCCATTGTTGTTCGAATCCGTGCACTTGGTGATATGGAAGGTGCACGCGGCCGAAACGGGGCCGACGAGCAGCGCCCCAAGGACGAGCAAACCCGCCACGAGAACTGCTGTCTTCAACCCCCACATCCGTGTCATGACACTACTGCCTCCTTCTTTGCATCTATGTCCAGCAGCGAGCCCGGAGGCCCACTGCCAAGCCGGGCGTACCCCACTCACTGTCCTTCTCTGCCCAGGCTCATGCGAAATCATGGAGTATCTTCTATATAAGGTTATCGATGTCTCTCAAAAAATGTAAAATACTTTTAATTTAAAAATATGCAAGATTTCATAAGCAATTTTGAATCGGTCAACGATTTAATGTTAATACAATTTCAGCCCTGGAACCGGGAAACCCGGTTATGGGGAAATACTTATATTTCCGCTGCAATCCGGGCTTCCTCTCTCTTTTTGCATATAGAGTATCTCATGCTCCGGATGGAATGGGAACCGGGCTTTCCCGGTCCGGCCTAGTCCTCCTCAATCGGCTCAGGAGCGATCCGTTCCTCAACATCGGGCATGAGGGCCCAGAGCGCCTCCCGGGCCTTCTCCCTTACTCCCCGATCCCCGTGCCGCTGCGCCTGCTCGAGGGCATCGATGGCCCCGTGGCTGAGCAGGTCCTCCTCGTGCCCGGCGGAGGCGAGGGCCGTGATAACGGTGAGGGCCGACCGGACGACGTGGGTGTTCCCGTCCGAGAGGAGGTCTATGATGGTCCCGACCCCGTCGCAGAGGACCAGGTCATCCGGCCGCCAGTCCTCGTCCCCGGCCGCGATCGCGAGCGCCTCGGCCGCGTTCTCCCGCACGCCCTCCCTCGGGTCCGTGAGCCGGGAGAGGATATCCCGGGTCAGGTCCTCCTGCTCCTGCAGTTCCTCGACCATGTTTTCCATCTCCTGCTTCGATGGCCGGGGATTCGGCACGGGAGGATGATAAGCCTGACGGCACTCCTCAAAAAAGGAAACGGGGAGGATTACTTCTTCGTGACCTTTTCTTCCTTGAACATGTACTTGGCGACGAGGAAGATCACGAAGGCGATGATGATGAAGTTGATCACGGCCGCAAGGAAGTCCCCCCATGCGAACTGGAAGGGGCCGACGTTGAGGACCGCGGTCTTCCAGTCCCCGGTGGGCATCAGGGGCTTGATCAGGCCCATGATGATGTCGTTCACGAGCGCCGTGACGACCGCGGTCGCCGCGACACCCATGATGAAGGCGATGGCCAGGGGAACGACCTTGTACTCCTTCAGGAAATCCATGAACTCGCTCATGAGACTCATTCGGAAAAACACCTCGGATAATCATGCCCCGGTCGTTATTTATGTTTTGCGAAATGGTACGCCCTGTCCTGTGTCCTATTTTTTGTAAACCGTGAGAAAGCGTATATAACGAGTCTGCCCACCCTGAGTGCATGAAAACGATCCAGGTCCTCGGGATCATCCTTGCCCTGTCCCTGGGTGCAAACATCCTCCTCGGGTATGTCGCCTTCCAGGAGCTCGGCCCGCCGGAGATGCAGGAGATCTCGGGCCAGGTGAGCGCGCTTTCGGCGGAGAATGCCAGGCTCGCCATGCAGGTCGACCGGGACAACGTCACCATAACGACCTACCAGTCCCAGCTCGGCCTCTACCGGGACCAGCTGCAGGCCCTGACCGGCCTCGTGAGCGTCTCGCCATCGGGACCCGTGGGATCGGCGGTGCTCCAGGGACCGGCCGTCCTCCAGCAGGTCCAGTACGACCCGAACAACCCCTTCGGGCAGGGCCAGGTCACCCAGTCGGGGGTGATGCTTAACATCACCACCGAGGTGAAGCCGGGCGAGGGGAGGGTCCTCGTTGATACGCAGCCCCTCATGGGAGTGGTCTTCCAGGACGCGGCCAACACCGCGGTCTACGTCGCCCAGAACCGGACCGGCGTTTCCCTTGCCGGGAGCGACGTCATCTTCTCCATCCGGGCACCGGGCGAGGTCCCCTCGGTGGACGGCCCGAGCGCCGGTGCGCTCATGACCCTCCTCGTCATCTCGGCCATCGAGCACAAGCCCCTGCGCACCGACGTGACTCTCACGGGGACCATCGACGAGAACGGGAACGTCGGGGCCATCGGCGGGGTGGTCGAGAAGGCCCAGGCCGCGAAGGACTCGGGGAAGAACCTCTTCCTCCTCCCGCAGGCGAACGCAAACCTCCTCACGTACACCCAGCGGACGAGGAATTACTACGGGTTCACCATCGTCCAGCAGGTCCCCTCCACGGTGGACGCAAAGACCTACGTCGAGAGCAATATCGGCGTCCCGGTGCAGTACGTATCCACCATCGATGACGTGCTGAAGGCGGCGACGGCGACAGGATAAAAACTGGAAATCATCCAAACTCATATTAACCCCTTTTCCGATCATTCTTTCGCTTCGAACGTGGAGCAGCGAGCGATAAAACTCATGCCCGGTGAACAACCATACCCGTACCCTCCCGGCGAGGGCGAGGTGAAATGGGTCTCGACCGCGTGGCTCTCGGACCACCTGAAGGACCCCGGCCTCCAGATCGTCGATTGCCAGCCGAACATCCATGACTACATCCGGGGGCACATCCCCGGCGCCCTCTTCATCGAGGAGAACCACTGGCGGCTGTCCCGGGACCGGCCCGGGGTGTTCCTGCCGCCCGAGATGGCCGAGATCCTCCTCCGCAGGCTGGGCATACGGCCGGGTGAACCCGTGGTGGTCGCCTCGAGCTCGGGGCCGCTCTCGGTCTGCACCACCTTTATCGGGGACGGCCTCGAGCAGACGATGCTTGCATACACCCTCGCCCGGTACGGTCATCGGCAGGTGTATATTCTCGACGGTGGTGTGGACAAGTGGCAGCAGGAGGGGCGGCCTCTCTCGCAGGCCTTCCCGAAGGTGACCGAGTCCGAGTTCCGGGTCCAGCTCAGGAAGGACTTCTTCATCGAGTACGGGGACGTGAAGGCCATGAAGGACCGGCCCGGCGTGATGCTCCTCGATGCCCGGCCGTCGGCCGTGTACGAGGGTCAGGGCCCGTGGCCGAAGCCCGGCCACATCCCGGGGGCGGTGAGCCTCCCCTGGAAGAGCCTCATGGACCCGAAGAACGCGAAGCTCCTGAAACCTGAGGAGGAGATCCGGGTGATCCTCGCCGAAAGGAAGATTACCCCCGATAAGACCATCATCTGCTCCTGCGGGACCGGGCGGGAGGCGACGAACGAGTTCTGCCTCTTTACGTATTTCCTGAAGTTCCCGAAGGTCAGGCTCTACGAGGGATCGTTCACCGAGTGGACAATGTACCCGGATAACCCGACGGTGACCGGGAAGAACCCCCGCTAACCCTTCTTTTCCTTTTCCACGATCTCGTGGCCGAGGCGGAGCAGGTTTGCGAGGAACCGCTGCTGCTTCGCCATCCGCCGGACGAAGATGGCCTCTTCCGAGGTGAAGAGCTCTTTTAAGTGGAAGATATCGGCCTTCGGCGAGAAGAAGATGTAGAGAGGGATGCCGGCGAGGATGACGAGCGACCCCGCGACCTTGTCAAACCAGCCGGTAGACCAGAGGAGGTAAAGGCAGATGACCATTCCCACCCACGGGAGCACCGCCTGCCCGTGGAGCCGGGCCTTCTTCCCCCGCGAGATGACCGTGAAGGCGAGGCAGGTGAGGAGGAAGGCAAAGGCCATGTTAAAGACCGAGAAGGAGATGAGCGAGGCGATGCCCGAGACGAGGGAGAGGAAAAAGGCGATGACTCCCTCGATGACGAGGGCGGCGTAGGGAGTGTCGTATCCCGGGTGGACGCGGGCAAACACCTTCGGGAAGAGGCCGTCGATGGCCATCGCATAGGAGAGCCGGGCCGTCCCGAGGATCCCGCTCTCGTCCGAGCCCGAGACCGAGACGAGGGCGCCCGCGGTCATGAAGGCCGCGCCTGCGGCCCCGAAGAGGGCAGCCCCGACGAGGACGAGGGGAGTCTTCGAGCCCGCGAGGGTCTGCCATGGTACCATGCCAAAGACCACGAAGTTCGTGGAGAGGTAAAAGAGGGTGACCACGCCCATCCCGAGGATGATGGCCCGGGGGATGGTGTGGCGGGGGTCCTTCACCTCGCTCGCCGGGAAGGTGCCGAGCTCGAAGCCCACGTAGGCCCAGAAGATTAGCACGAGGGCGGTACCCACGTTCCCGAAACCGAGCGGGGCGAGGGGGAAATAGTTCGCCGCGAACCGGCCGGGGTCGAGGGCAAAGACAGCGAGGCCCGCGACGACGAGGCCGATCAGGGGCACGAGCTTCACGAGGGTGAGGACGTCGTTCACCCTCCCCGCCGCCTTCACCCCGAGGACGTTCACGAGCGTGAGCGCCCCGAGGAAGAGGCCCTTCACGAGGACCTCCTGCAGGAAGGTGAGCGGGAGGAAGAACTCCAGGTACTGGGTGAAGGCGAGGGCAAAGACCGGGAGGGAGAGGAGCTCGGCGATCCAGAGGGACCAGCCGGCAAGAAAGCCGTAGAAGTCGTCAAAGGCCTCGGAGACGTACGCGAAGGGCCCGCCGACCCGGGGCAGGTAGTAACTGCAGTAGGCGAAGACGAGGGCGAGCACGGTCGCGCAGGCCGCGGCGAGGACCCAGACCACGATGGCGAACGGCCCGACGAGCCCGGCGGTAAGGGCGGAGGCGATGTAGATGTCGGCCCCGACGATGGAGCCGATGACGATGTTCGTGAGGTCAAAGAGGGTGAGGTCCCGCCGGAGTGCCATAACCGGTTCTCTCTATGGTCGCCTCCCTTCATGAGAGTATTGATCAGGGGCCGGTCGAGAGGACGATAAGGACAACCCCGCCAATCATGACGACCGCGCCGACTGCCCGCCAGGCGAGCCCCTCCTCCCGGAAGACGAGGCCGCCGATCAGGACCGAGAAGAGGATCGAGAGCCTCTTCACCGCGATGACATACGGGACGATCTGGACGGTGTAGGCGAGGTTGATGGCTACCGTCTCCCCGAGGAGGATGAGGCCGAGGCCGGGGGCGGCCACCATGACGTCCCGGGGGAGGGCCCGCCGCCAGCTCCCCCGGATGAGGACGGCCGCCACGAAGGCGGACCCGATGAAGAGGTTCACGAGGGCCGACCCGAAGACGGCGTCAGAGGCGAGCACCACCGCCTTGTCATAGGGGAGGGAAAGGCTGTACAGGAACGCGACGGTGAGCATGACGACCGTCCCCTTCCAGCGGTCCCGGTCCCAGGGGAGGGATGCGCCCTTCCGGCCCGGGGACGCCTGGATGGCAAACGCCCCGAGCACGATGAGGAGGATACCCGCCATGCCGGCAACCGTCGGGACCTCCCCGAGGACGATGAAGGAGGTGCCGGCGAGGAACACGAGCGTGAAGGTGATCACGGGGACGGCGAGTGAGAGGTCGGTCCTCCGGAGGGCGAAAAAGACGAGCCCGGCCGAGATGATATTGATGGTCCCGGTCACGAGGACGGGCTGCATGAGGGTGGGCGATACCGGGGGGACGCCCTCAGCAAAGGAGACGAGGAAGAGGAGGCCGGAGGCGGCGAGGAATGCCCCGGCGGCGAGCACCTCGTCGGGCAGGGACGCGAGGGACCGCTTCGCGAGGGCATAGTAGCCGGAGTCGAGGACCGCCCCGAAGAGGGCGAGGGCCGCCCAGAGCATAGCTATCATACCGGCACCCGGGGTAATAAGCCGGGAGGAACCTGTCCGGGAGAGCGCCCGGGGAAACAACCATATCGTGCCGGGACGAAGCTCCGGTACGGTACCAGGTACGGGTTTTCCCTCTCACTATCATCAGGGATCAGGGAATCCAACCCGGCGACGAAGTGAAATGGCATGAAGCAGGCCGGCGGTTTTCTCATCCTCCTCATCCTCCTCACCGTCATCACCGCAGGGTGCCTGGCCGGTAACGGGAGCCCGTCTCACGAGGAACAGGCCGTCATCCGGACCACGCCCGTGCCCACCGCAGCCGTGACCGGGACCCTGCCTCCGGTTGCCACGGTCCCGGAGAAGCCTGCCCCACCCCCGCTCGTGGTCCGGGGAGAGCGGCGTTCCTTCACCTTCCTCTCGGGGGGAAAGGAGTATTCCTTCCCGGTGGACGTCGCCCCTGTCACCGGGGCAGGCAACCAGGCGACCTGTCCCCTGATGTCCTGGCGGGCAGGGGAGGAGGAGCAGCTTGCCTCCTGGTATGCCGGGATATTCAGGGACCCGGCCGAGGCCCCCCTCTACGACGCACTCCTTGGCGAGCTCCGGCGCATCAGGAGGGTCGACGGGCTGAACGACGACGAGTATCTCGAGCTCCTCACCCACTTCGTCCAGCAGATCCCCTATGACCCCGCCGCCCCGATATGCCCGAGGAGGCCGGACCAGGTCATCCTCGACGGGAAGGGTGACTGCGACGAGAAGAGCCTCCTCCTCCTCGGGCTCCTCGACCGGGAGGGGTACGACGCGGCCATCCTGATCTTCACCGACCAGCACCACGCGACCGCCGGGATCCGGATCACCACCGGCGGCCAGCCGTCGTTCCGGGTGTACGGGCTCAATGGCCGCAAGTACGTGTACATCGAGACGACCGGCCCCTCTTTCATCGGCCTCTACCCTGACAGCTTCGAGGACGCAAATCCCGTTATCATCCCGACCGGGAACGGCACCATCACGTACCGGGCCATCAACGACGTGATGCACATCGTTTCCACCCAGAAACGGATGGAGCAAAAGCTCCGCTGGATCAACGAGACAGGGACCGGGATGGAACCCGAGATCGAGACCCTTGAGTCAAAGCTCAGCGCAGGGACCGGATACTCCACGCAGGAGGAGTACGACACCGACTATGCCCGGTATAGCTCCCTCGTCGCACAGTACAACAACTACGTGGACCAGTTCAACCAGATCAGGGAGGTCTACCTCTACGTCATCCAGCACCAGACCGACCGGAGCGGCGTGAGCGGCCGGATCGAGAACAGCAAGGTCGAGAACCTCCTGTAACCGGGCCGCGTGGAAAAAAGAAAGGACAGGTCAGAGGATGGTGCCCAGCAGGCAGGCGACGGTCCCGATGGTAAACAGGGCCACGCCGGTGAGGAGATAGTGCATCAGCCGGTCGAACTCCCTGCGGCCCTCCTTCCTGCGGACGATGGAGGAGACCGTCACCGTGCTCCCGAACACGAGGGCAGAGTGCACCCCGAAGCTCGGGAATATGTCGGACGGGTTCCCGGAACCGGCGCTGCCTCCCGCGGTACCGGAACTTCCGGTCCCATCAACACCCGTCCCGGTACCCGACGTTCCCGAGGCCAGGGATGAAGACCCCGTGGATCCCGGGGCGCCCTGCCGCCCGGTGCCCGGGGAGGCAAGGGATGACCCGAACTGGTCACTGCCCGGTTGCCCGGGCTGCAGGTCCAGGTCCGCGGAGGGGTCCGTTACCAGGCTCGGGTCAAGGGCCCAGAGGGGGTCCTCGACCGGCACCGCGCCGCTGTACGCGGGATCGGTCGTCTTCGAGGCGGGGACGGAGGGCTGCTGGGACTCCTGCGGCCCGGAGGACGGCGTCGCCGACGGGGTCGGGGTGGTGCTGGGCGAGGGTGCCGGGGTTCCCGGCGGCAGCGTCGAGGTGGGTGACGGCGTCGGCGTGGAGGCCGGTGTGGGGGTCTGGGAGACCGTCTGCGTGGGCGTCGGGGTGACGCTCGAAGTCGGCTCAGGGGACGGGCACGGGCCGATACAGATGCCGGGTGTCGGGGTCGTCGTGGGGGCCACGTAGTCCTCGACGGTGATCTGGACCAGCTCGCTCTGGACGAGGAGCCCGTCCGAGGTCGCGAAGGTCACCGGGTACGTCCCGGACTGGTAGTACGCGGGGGTCCAGGTGAAGGCTCCCGTCGCGGTATTGAAACTGGAACCGGACGGGAGCGGGGTCGCCGAGTAGGTAATGGTGTCGCCATCGGGATCGGTGGACCCGATGCTGAAGCTCAGGGTGGACCCCTCCTTCACGTTCTTCGGCCCGATGTGCGGCTGGCTCGGGGGATGGTTCACGTGCTTCACCGAGATCGGGACGTTCTCGCTGTCCGTGGCCTTCCCGTCGGACACGGAAAAGCTGACCTGGTAGTTCCCCGCGGTCTTGTACGTGGGCGTCCAGGCGAAGGTCCGGGTCGCGGGAGTGAAGGACGCGCCCGACGGGAGGGAACCTGTCGAGTACGCGAGGGAATCACCGTCGGGATCTGTCGCGCTCACCGTGAAACTCAGGGTCGCAAGCTCGTCCACCGACTTTGCACCGATGGTGGCAAGCACGGGCGCCTGGTTCACCTCGGTCACGGTAATGGTGATGGTCTCGCTCGTGGAGAGGACCCCGTCGGAAACCGCGAAGATCACCTGGTAGCTGCCTGCCTGGCCGTAGGCAGGGGTCCAGGAGAAGGTCCGGGTTGCGGGGGTAAAGGAAGAGCCCGACGGGAGCACGCCGGTGAAGTAGGTCAGGGAATCCCCGTCGGGATCGGAGCCAGATACCGTGAAGGCCAGGTTCGATCCCTCGCTCACCGTCTTCCCGCCGATGGGCGAAAGGACGGGCGGGCGGTTCGTGTTGATGACCGTGATGGTCGTGTTCTCCGTCGCCCTGAGGGAACCGTCGGTTACGGTATAGTTCACCCAGTACTTCCCGGCCTGGGTGTAGGTCGGTGTCCAGGAAAAGGTCCTCGTCCCGGGGGTGAACGATGCCCCGGAGGGAACCGGGCTTGACGAGTAGGCCAGGGGGTCCCCGTCGGGGTCCGTCGCCGATATCGTGTAGACCAGGGCTGAGCCCTCGTACGTGGTCCTGTTCCCGACGGGTGAAAGGACGGGCGCGTGGTTCACGTTGTTTACGGTGATGGTGATGGTCTCGCTGTCGGAGAGGAGGCCGTCGCTCACCGAGAAGGCGACCTGGTAGTTTCCCCCCTGCGTTGACGACGGGGTCCAGGTGAAGGTCCGGGTGGCCGCGGTGAAGGACGCGCCGGAGGGAAGGGTGCCCGTTGAATACGTGAGGGGGTCGCCGTCGGCATCGGTCGCCGAGACCGTGAAGCTGAGGGTCGAACCCTCGCCGACGGCCTTGGACCCGATGGCTGCGAGGACGGGTGGCTGGTCCACGTCGGTCACCGTCATCATGACGACCTCGCTGTCGCTCAGATACCCGTCGGTCACCGAGAAGCTGACCGGGTAAGTCCCTGCCTGGGACATCGAGGGTATCCATGAGAAGGTCCGGGTCGCGGCGGTGAAGGTCGCACCCGACGGGAGTGAGTTCGCCGAGTAGGTGAGGGCATCACCGTCGGGGTCGGTGGCGCTCACCGTGAAGGTGAGGAGGGAGCCCTCGTTCACCGATTTCGGGCCGATGGAGGCAAGCACCGGCGCCCGGTTCCCGCCCTGCGTCGGGGTCGGCGTGGGGGTGGCGGTCGGCGTCGGCGTCGGTGTCCGGGTGGGGGTGGGGGTGGGCGTCACGCCGCACCCGGTGGTGATGCCCGGCCAGCTCGAAACCGTCCTCCCGTTTGCATAGATGGGGATGTCCGAGCAGCTGTCCGAGCTCCCGGAGAGGGTGATCGACGCCCCGTTGATGTCGTACCCGATGTAATCATTCGCGCTCAGGCAGTTCTGGAGGGTTACCTGGCCGGACAGGAGGTAACCGGCTCCCCACCCGAGGGTCGAGCGGCTCTGGACCTTCTTGTCCTGCCCGTTGTTCCGGCTGATGCAGTCGATGTACGTGAGTCCCGTCTTCGTCGGAACCCCTTCGAGGTGGAACCCCGACTCCCAGGACCCGTCGGCGGTGCACCGGATGGCCGTGAGGTTCTGGATATCATTCTGCTCGGCGAAGTCGAAGCCGGTGACCCAGTCGTTGAACCGGCTGTACTTCCCGGCGTTGATGGCCTCGCAGTCGACGAGCCGCACGTCCCTGATCAGCTTGTTCGTGGAGCTCCAGGAGCTGAAGAGGAAGGCGTAGGTCCCGGCATCGACCACCCGGTCGTTGTTGAGCTCGATGTCCTGGACGGTCCGGTCATTCCCCTGGTTGATGAAAATGACCCCCTGGATCGTGTTGTCGGCGGTGGCCTCGATGTTGTTGATCTTCAGGTGGTTGGCATTGAAGCTGTAGATCAGGCCGTACTGGCTGACCGGGGAATGGTACGCGGTCCCCGTCGCCGAGAACCCGTCGAGGACGACATAGTCGGTGAGGATGGAGATATACCCGTTATTACTGAACCTGAGAGACGTGGATGCCGAACCGGCCCCCAGCAGGCGCGCATGGGCGGGGACCTGGATGGTCCCGGTGATGGAGAAGGTTCCCTCGGAGAGGATGACATCCCCGCCGGCCGCTCCGAGGGCGGTGAGGGCAGCCTGGATCTCGGCCTGGTCGGCCGTCCCGTCGCAGAGGTAGTTCGCCGCCGCCCGGGAGGCGGCGCCGGCATCCGATGCGGCGACCCGGAAGGTTGCCGCCGAGGCAATGCCCGCGAAGGAAACGAGGAAAAGGAGAAGGATAACCAGCGATGGGGTTGAATACTTTCTCATGGAGAGGGCATCCTGGGGCGCTATCTGCATTATCTTTTTCGCCATAATACATAAACATATCTAAATAAAGATATTCGTTTAAAACCAGATACTGGAGAAAATACAGATTTATATTCACCTGTTTTTAAATATTATTAATTTATACCCGGATACTATAAAACGGGGCCTAAACGGTCAGGTTTATTATATTTCTCTTATATTCAAATACGCCGATAGCACGCGATCCGACCGTCATGCGCCCCTCCGGTGCCGGGTCGTCACAGGGCAAAGATATTGAGTCTCCTGTCATTGTTACCCTCATCGACCAGGCTGTCCTTCATGTTGAAGAGGATGGTATTGTCAGAGACCAGGTTCAGCTCGGTGTAGGGCCCGAGGGCGATACCGGTCCCCGTGTTGTTCGTCACCGTGTTCCCGATGATCCGGTTCCGGTTCGAGATGCCGTCGAGGTTTATCCCGATGAAGTTCCCCTGCACCTCGTTACTCTCCACCGAGCTGTTGTCCGCGCTCACGAAGAGGAACCCGATCCCGTTCCCGTCGCCCCGGTTCCCGAGGATGGCGACGCTCGAGTCCCGGACGTCGGCCCCCTCGTTGTTCCCCGCGAGGGTGTTGTTCGCGACGACCGCGGTCATCTGCGACAGGGAGATGCCCGCGCCCCGGTTGTTCCGGACCAGGTTCGAGGAGAGGAAATTCCCGGTCCCTGCATCTGCGACGCTCAGCTGGTACCCGAGGAGGAAGGGGTCCCGGGAATCATCGAAGGCGAGGCCGGAGCCGTTGTTGAACTCGGCCCGGTTGAACAGGACCTGGCTCCCCATCCCGGACAGCATCTCGAGGCCCGCGCCCCCGTTCCACCGCAGGACGTTCCCCGCCAGGGTATTCCGAAACGCCCTCGTCGCGGTGATCCCCGGGCCCCCGTTAAACTCTATGTCGTTCTCCCGGAGCTGCAGGAAGGAGGAATCGAGTATGCGTATCCCGGCTCCCCCGTTGTTGAGCACGGTATTGCCCTCGACGGACAGGTCATGGGCGTTGTCGAACGAGATGCCGTCGCCGGTGTTGTTGTACACCAGGTTCGAGGCGATGGAGCTGTTCCTGACCGGCGGCACCGTGAGGAGGCCGACCTGGTTGTCCCGTATCGTGCAGTTCCGGACGGTCTCCAGGTTGGAGGAGATCTTCAGCCCCGCGCAGTAGATGCACGTGCCGGAGTTCGTGAGCGTGAAGCCGTCGATGCTCGCCCCGGCGGCCGTGATGGAGACCGCGCTCCCCGTGCCGCCGGCATCGATGACCGGGCTGCCGTTCCCCACGAGGCTCACGGCCCTGTCAACGATGACATTCTCCCGGTAGGTCGCGTTTCCGACGAGGATGATGTCCCCCGGCTGCGCGTCCCGGATCGCATCGCTGATCGAGCCGTTCGGTTCCACCCGGTACACCCGGGAGCTGCCCGGTCTCGTCGCGGGTGCCCCGGGGAGCGGGATGGACCCGATGGCGTTCGCGAGGGTGTTCCGGAGCTCCCGCAGCCAGGCGCCGAGGGAGGTCACGGGCGACCTCACCATGACGAGGGACCGGCCGAGGGTATAGTCCTCCCCGTCCGATGCGACGAAGACCAGGTCGTAGTTCCCCTCCTGCCCGGCCGCGGGGGTCCACCGGAAGGTCCGGTTCGGCGCGTCGTACTTCCCCCCGGGCGGCAGCGTGTCGAGGGTGACCGTCAGGTTGTCACCGTCGGGGTCGGTTGCGTTCACCGCGATCTCGACCGGGCTCCCCTCGAAGACGGTCCGGTTGCCGATGGGGGCGAACACCGGCGGGGTGTTGAACCGCTTCACCCGGATGACCACCGTCTCGTTTGCCATCGCCTGGCCGTTCGAGACAACGAACGTGACCCCCCAGTACCCGGCCTGGTCTGCGGCAGGCACCCAGCGGAAGGTGTGGGTCTTCTGGTTGAAGGTCGCCCCCTTCGGGACATCGGCATAGTAGAAGAGCTGGCTCCCCCTCGGGTCGTAGGCGACGACGGGGAACTCGATGGTATCGCCGGGATAGGCGGTCCGGTTCGCGATGTACCCGAAGACGGGCCCGGTCCCGGAGGAGTTCAGGAGCCCCTCGTTGAAGTGCTGGAAAAAGATGATATGCACGGTCGCCCCGAAGAGGAGGATGCCGAGCAGCAGGATGGTGAATGCCTTGAGATATTCCATGAGGGGCATGGCCATTTCTCAGTTTGGCGGCCGGTCCTATTAGGCTTGGCAGGGAACCGGCGGGCGCGGTGGGCCGGTGGAAGGCGGGAGGGGTCGGGAAAGACTTTTTTCCCGCCACCTGAGAGTACTCTGTCCATGAGTTCCCTCGCTGTCATGGTATCATCCGGGGACCTTATCCCCGGGAGCCGGGGGCCTGGCCGTGGCAGGGGACTCATCCGGCATCCGGCCGTATCCTGGTCTCGCGTCATCCTGATCCTTTCCGCGATACTGCCAATCACCTGCATGGGTTTTGCAGGGGCGATCGCTCCTCATACCCCGGTCATCGTGGCTGCTGCCGATACCGGGCCTTCCCCCGCCCTGCCTGCCGACCTCACCTGCACGGGCATGGACGACCAGCGGGTGATCCAGGCCGCCCTGAACGCGATCCCGGATTCCGGTGGAGTGGTTGTCCTGCTGGGGGGCCGGTACAACCTGACCGGGCACATCTATCCCAAGGGGGGCACCACCCTCCGGGGAATGGGCGAGGACCGGACCGAGCTCTCGTTCATGACCACGTCGGGGATCCGGGTCGAGCGCGGCCCCGGGACCACGGTGAGCGACCTGTCCGTCACCGGGAAGGGCTCGGTCCTCGTCTCGGAGTCAGGGACGACGGTACGAAACGTTCTCGTCAGGGGAGTTGACAACTCGTACATCGCGGCCTTCGTCGTGTACGTCCCGAACACCACGGTCTCCGGCCTCACCTTCGACAACTGCCGCGCGGTTGACATCGACCGGTGGGGGTTCGTAACCCTCGGAGAGGGGCCCGTCCGGGTTATCCGGGATTCCATCTACCGGAACTGCCAGTCGATCAACGCGGGGAGGCATGCCCGGGTGGTTCCCCCGCCCGGGGAGTCCTGGGACGTGGGGTTCTCGATCGCCGAGGAGGTGACTCTCGTCGAGAACGTGACCTACGAGGGCTGTGTCGCCGAGGGGAGCTGGGAGTCCGGGTTCCATGTCGAGGATGCCCCGGTAAAGTCTGGCGTGACCCTTGTCGACTGCGTGAGCAGGGACAACGGGCAGAAGGAGAAATCGGGGTCAGGGAAGGCCTCGTACGGCGCGGGGTTCATGGTTGACGACGGGATGACCCTCGTAAACTGCAGCTCGGAGGGGAACATCGCCGGGTTCCGGATCTCCGGCGGCCGGGTCATCGGGTGCCGGGACCTGGGGTCGGTCACCGGGTTCCTCGACGTGGGGATAGACCCGCGTGCGCAACCCCGGGTCATCTGTTCGGTCGAGGGATCGGAAGGGGCGCCGCAGGCACAGGCTTCGGCAGCGACGGCCGGGCCGGTCCAGCAACTGATGGACACCATTCTTGGCATGATCCGTGCCCTGATCCGGGCGATTGCGGGCGCAGGACAGGCCGGGACCGCATCGTCTCCGATGAAGCCGGCCGGTCCGGGGAACGTCGGCTGGCGCCTCGGCATCAATAACTGCACCCCCGGGCTGGTGAAGGCCGGGAATCTCACGATCTCCTGTATCGCGGAACCTGCGGTGAACTGCCGTATCGCTTCGGTCTCGTAAAAGATAAGGAAAAGCAGGTCGGGACAGGGTACCACGGGACCTGTTATTCCTGTTTCCCGGGGACCCTCTTCAGCCAGGCTTCCTTCCAGAAGCAGAAGCAGGACCGGTCGCACCCGTAGTGGGCATGGCCGTCGCAGAAGCAGTCCTCGAGGAAGACGGTCGGGGTCTTCAGCCTCCGGATCTCCCCCGTTGACTCGAGCATGATGGTCCCCACCTTCTTGTAGACCCGGAACCTCTTCCCGCAGAACTTCTGCATCTCGGGCATGAACCCGAGCCCCCGGTGCTTCCCCCGGTCGTCGAGGGTTTTTGCGATCTCCTCCCCGGTCCGGACCTCGACCCACTCCCCGGGCTCCAGGTTCAGGGTCTCACCGTCGGCCGGGACGGGGGCGGCCGAAAAGAGCCGCACGAACCGCTTCCTGAGCTGCCTTGCATGGTGCGATGCCAGCTTCCGGGCCATCATGACCTTGACCGGAAAGGGCTGGTGGTAGTCAGTCGCATCGATGACCTCGCCATAGACGAAGGTGCAGATCTTCGGGTCGTTCTTCATACCGCTTCCATTCCCGGGAACTGTGGTACCTGCTAGTTTGACGCGTTCACCACATAAGGATATTCCAAAGCCAGTGGCGGGGAGAGAGGGCGTTTTCTACTCCGCAGGCAGGGCAACAGCCAGAACAGGCAATGTTTTTGCCTGCAATAATGATAATTCCCATGTATTGCTGGTATCAACCCTCGCTCTCTCCCGCGTTATCCCCAAAGAGTTATATGGTTCCTTTGAGAATTATCAGCTGCGTTTCGGGGCAGGCCATGATCTCCATCCTCTACTCGGCAGACTACGAGGTATTCCTTGGCCGGAATTTCCTCCCTGAGCCCGAGGTGCTTATCGGGCCTACCCGCGACCTTCTCGCAGCCTGCCGGGGCGTCGGCATCCGGATGACCCTGTTTGCCGATGTCTTCTGCCTGCGGCGGTACCGGGAGCTCGGCCAGGAGGAGTTCCCGGGGCTTGCCGACGAGCAGCTGCGGGGGGCCATCGCCTCGGGCCATGACGTCCAGGCCCATATCCACCCCCACTGGACCTGCACCGGGATGGCCGGCGGGGCGTACTTCTTTGACCGGGACAAGTACCTGCTCGGCACCTTTTACCCGGACAAGGTGAGGAGGGACAACTTCATCCGGGACTCGGTGAGAGAGGCGCGGGACTACCTCGAGGGCCTGCTTCGGCCCGGCGACCCGGCGTACCGGTGCATCGCGTTTCGGGCCGGGGGGTACGGGCTCCAGCCGGGCGAGGATGCCATCGTCGCCGCGCTCGCGGATGCCGGTTTCCTCGTCGATTCGAGCGTCGTCCACAACCTCCGGCTGGAGAACGAGATCAACCGGATCGATTACACCGGCCTCCCCGGGCGGGGCAACTACTGGCTCGCAGGCGGGAAAGGCCCCGCGACATCGGGATCGGCCGGCGGGATCTTCGAGATACCCATCGCATCCGCGCGCCTGGGTATCCACGAGGAGCTGCCCTTCATCATGAAGCGGTTCGGTGCCCGGCTGGGGAGGATGGCCTCGCGGCAGGGCGGGGGGCCACGGGGACTCTCGGTCCAGGAGGAACTGCACCTGTATCCCGGCCTCCTGCTGCGGATCCTGAACCGGATCCGGCTCTCGTCGCTGCACCACATGGACCTCACCGACGACCCCGACCTGATGATGCTCATCACCCGGAAATATCTCGCATCGGCCCTCCCGGAGCAGGGGGACTTCTTCTTCTCGGTGAACTGCCACCCGAAGACGATGTCAGCGCCCCATTTCGCGGCCCTGAAGGAATATCACCGGATGCTCTGCGCGGAGTTCCCCGGCATCCGGTCCATCACGTACCGGGAAGCGGCGGGAATGATCCCGCACGGCCCTGCGCCCCTGCGGTGACCTGAAACGGGCCCGGAACAGGGTCAGGGTCCGGGCGCCTTCCGGCCCAGCTCCTGGTCGATGATGTCCGGGCCGTACAGGTATTTCGCGAGCTTCAGGGCATGGGCCCGCGGCGAGAGGTACGCCTTCCAGATATACCCGGTCTCCATGTCCGAGCCAAAGCCGCTCTTGAACCTCTGGATCCCGGCGATCTTGGACCCCTCGTCCGGGTTCACCCTCGCGCCCACGAAGTCGAACCTCTTCACCCCGCGCTCCCTGAAATAGAGGATTGCCTTCCAGAAGGGATACGTGGCCTTCCCTGCCGAGTAAATGCCGTACGCGCAGGGCCTGCTGAAAAAGGAGATCACGCAGCCCTCGGCCTTCCCGTCGGTCCCGAAGGCCGTGAAGACCTCGGCATGGCTGCCGAGGTGTTCCAGTTTCCGGTCAAGGTCTTCGAACGTCGGGATGTGGAGGTTGCCGCTCCCGAGCGTGCCGGCGATCAGGTCATAGACGGCGGGGAGGTGCTCCCTCCCGGTGCTCACCATCACCCCCTTCTTCAGGGCCTGCTTGACGTTCTTCCGGTGGTTGGTATGGAGGCCGGCCCAGAGGTCCTTCTCATCGGGGGCCAGGTCCAGGTAATAGGTGCCGAAGGGGATGGCCACCGCCCGGTCCGGGCACGCGGTGAAGAAGCCATAGGCCGGCGACTGGAGCACGAAGTCATGCCCGTTCGCTTTCAGGAACGAAAGCGCGCTCTCCAGGAACTCCTTTTCTTCCGTGGGCACGGGGTCCTTCCCGAGGCAGATCCCGTGGAACTGGAACTGGACGAGGCCGAAGCCGAACCGCCTCTTCCGGGTAAAGGGGATCACCCACCTGAGCTCCCCGTCACGGAACCCGCCCAGCCAGCCGAAGTGCTCACCGGTCGCCCTGAGGTAGTCCCCGGACAGGAATACCGGGAGATCCTCGTTCCAGGATAACTGAACCTGTTCGATCTTCATGGTGCCAGCCCGGCCCGGAAGGGGTTGGCATTCCACCACTCCCGGGCGTTCCAGATCAGTCTCTTTCCGATGTTACATAAAATGTGAGTCGGGAATAAAATTAAGAATCCGGGGTTACTTCCGGCCTCCGGACAAGGAAAAACCGTGAAAAAGTTAACCGGAATACGATAGCTGGAAAGACCCGGGACCAGGCCGGTCATCCTGTGCCTCTCCCATGGCTGAAGGACCCTCCGGCAGCCCCGGTCATGGGTCAAAGGTGATTCCGATATATTAAAATGTCTAAAAAATAATCTGACCAGAAGTCTATCATGTTATATTAACCTTGTGCCTGCAAAAGATTTTCCAAATCCACTGATTTCAAAAATTAGAACGATTAGATGTCTTTAAATAATTTGAAGGTCAGATTGTAATCTACCCGAAAAACGTCTGAAAATTATTGGTGCATTGAGCCACGGTGATAGCGCAGAATTCGGGCATCCATGACGGGGAAATCCCGTCGATAACGTACGGGGGTGAAGCGTCCTGCACAGTCTGGCATCGGGCAAGGGAGAAGGAGCAGGACCCCGGTTTGATGCAGGGATCAGGCGGGTGACCCGCAGGGGACGGTCACCCGGGAGACGGTAAGGCGATGTATTCACGGAACAGGGTGGGGGTCGTGGTCCCGGTACGGGAAAAGAGCGATCTCGTGAGAGACCTCATCGACGGGATCCCGCCCTACATCGACCAGATCTACATCGTCTCCAATGGTAACTCCGGGGAGATCTCCGCTTTCTTCCAGCCGTCGAACGGAAACGACCGGATCTCCCTCATCACCTCGAAGTACCAGCCGGACGGGGACCTCCTCCTCACGCCGGCCTTTATCCGGGCCATCGAGGACCGGATGGACGTGGTCGCGGTGGTGAGCGGGACCGATCTCCAGGACACGAAATATTTCCCCTCGCTCCTCGACCCCATCGTCTGGGGCAGGGCAGACCTTACGAAGGTGAGGAGCCCCATCGCCCCGGCCGCCGGCCAGAAGTCCGTGGAACGGAAGCTGCCCGCCGTCATCCCGGTCGCCGAGACGAAGATCTCGGTCAACTACCGGGAGATGCTCGAGGTGCTCCAGAAGAACATGGCCGTTTCCCGGCAGGTGCTCGAGGTCATCCGGGACACGCCGGGGACCGATTCCCGGAAGAAGGTCCTCCTCGCCATCCCCTGCTTCAACGAGACGCTGACCATCGGGTCGGTGATCCTCCGGGCGCAGCACTGGGTGAACGAGATCCTCGTGGTGAACGACGGGAGCACCGACGACACGGTGGCCGTCGCCCAGCGGGCGGGGGCAAAGGTCCTCTCCCACCCGAAGAACATGGGGTACGGGGCGGCCCTCAGGTCCTGCTTCGACTATGCCCGGCAGCATGACTTCGACAGCCTGATCATCCTCGACGGCGACGGGCAGCACGACCCCGGGGACATCCCCGACTTCATCGAGGCCCTGAACCGGGGGGACGCCGATATCGTGATCGGATCACGGTTCCTCGACGGGCAGAGCGACATCCCCTTCTACCGCCGGATCGGGATGAAGGTCCTCGACCAGGTCACGAGCATCGCCTCTTCGAGGGACATCAGCGACTCCCAGTGCGGGTACCGGGCCTATGGCCGGAAGGCCATCGAGTCCATCCGGATAGAAAACATGGACATGGGGGCCGGCTCGGAGATCCTCTCCCAGATCAGGGCGAACAACCTCAGGGTCCGCGAGATCCCTATCCAGGTCAGGTACGACGTGCCGAGCGCCTCCTCCCAGAACCCGGTCGCCCATGGCCTCGAGGTGCTCGGGAACCTGGCCACCATGATCGGGTACGAGCGGCCGATGCTCACCTTCATCTTCTCGGGAGTGATTGCCGTCGCCCTCGGGCTCGTCTTCGGGCTTTCCGCCTTTTCCATCTCCGGCTCGGCGCTCCCGTACGGCCCGTCCTTCATCAGCGGCACCTTCCTCATCCTCGGCCTGCTCCTGATCAGCTCGGGCCTGATCCTGAAAACCCTCGTCCAGATCCTGAAAACGGCAGAAGATCGCGAGAACCACGCACAAGTGACCGCCATGAGAACAGAACACGAGAGTGAACAGACATGATAGCAATCGTCGTCGGCACACGCCCGGAGATCATCAAGATGTCCCCCGTGATCCGCGAATGCGAACACCGGGGGCTTGACTACTACGTCATCCACACGGGGCAGCACTACTCCTACGAGATGGACCAGATCTTCTTCCAGGAGCTCGAACTCCCCCACCCGAAGTACCAGCTGAACGTGGGGTCAGGCACCCATGCCGAGCAGACGGCGGGTATCCTCGCGGGATCCGAGGGAATCCTCGTGAAGGACCGCCCGGACATCGTCCTCGTGCAGGGTGACACGAACACCGTGCTCGGGGCCGCCCTCGCCGCCTCGAAGCTCGATATCCCGGTGGGGCACATCGAGGCAGGTCTCCGGTCACAGGACCGCCGGATGCCCGAGGAGATCAACCGTGTGCTCACCGATCACCTCTCCCGGTACCTCTTCGCCCCGACTGAGCAGGCGAGGGAGCACCTGCTCCGAGAGGGGATCGAGGACTCCTGGATCTCGGTGACCGGGAACAGCATCGTGGACGCGGTCTGGCAGAACATCCGCATCGCCGAGAAACACCGGGAGGTGCTCGAAACTCACGACCTCGAACGGAAGAAGTTCTTCCTCGTCACCGCCCACCGGCAGGAGAACGTGGACGACCCGGTGCAGCTCCAGCGGATCCTCGAGGGGATCTCGCTCGTCCAGGAGGAGTTCTTCCTCCCGGTGATCTTCCCCGCCCACCCGCGCACGCGGAAACGTATCCAGGACTACTGCCCGGACACGAGCGGGGTCGAGATCATCGATCCCGTCGGGTTCCTCGAGTTCCTCCAGCTCGAATCCAGTGCCCGGCTCGTCCTCACCGATTCAGGCGGTGTGCAGGAGGAGACCTGCATCCTCGGGGTGCCCTGCGTCACGCTCCGGGAGAACACCGAGCGGCCGGAGACCATCGCGGTCGGGAGTAACCGGCTCGCGGGCACCGACCCCCGCCGGATCCTCGGGTCTGCGCGGGCGATGCTCTCCCAGAGAAAGATCTGGTACAACCCGTTCGGCGACGGCAGGGCCAGCGAGCGGATCCTCGACCTCTGCCTTGGCGACGGGCACGCTCACCGGTCAGCCTCTCTCGCAAGCGTGGAATGAGCATGGAGACCGAGCGGGTACTCGTCACCGGAGGAGCCGGCTTCATCGGCACCAACCTCGTCGCGGAACTGAAACGACGGGGGCACGAGGTCTACGCGGTCGACCTCTACCAGACCGACCGGCCGGACTATGCCCGGGCAGACGTGCGGAACTACCGGCAGGTCGAGCGGATCTTCGAGCTTCACCCTTTTGACTACGTGTACCACCTCGCCGCCGAGTACGGGCGCTGGAACGGCGAGGACCATTACGAGAACCTCTGGCAGACGAACTGTATCGGGACGAAGAACATGATCCGGCTCCAGGAGCGCCGGAAGTTCCGGATGATCTTCTTCTCGAGCGCCGAGGTGTACGGGGACTACGGCGGCACGATGTCCGAGGACGTGATGGAGAAGAACCCCGTCCGGGACACCTACCAGATGAACGACTATGCCATCACGAAGTGGGCCGGGGAGCTCATGTGCATGAACTCGGCGAAGATGTTCGGCACCGAGACGGTCCGGGTCAGGCCCGTCAACTGCTATGGCCCCCACGAGCACTACAACCCGTTCCGGGGGTTCATCCCGAAGTTCATCTGGCACGCCCTCCACGACAAACCCTACACCGTCTTCAAGGGCCACAAGCGGATCATCGATTACGTCGAGGACTCCTGCCGGACCTGGGCGAACATCGCGGGGAACTTTATCCCCGGCGAGGTGTACAACGTCGGGGGCCGGCCGGAGTGGGAGAAGGAGATCAAGGAGTACTCGGACCTCGTGCTTGCCGCGGCGGGCCGGGACGACTCCCTCGTCACGTACCTCGAGGCCGAACCCTTCACGACGAAGGCAAAGCACATGGACTTTGCAAAGGCGGAGCGGGACCTCGGGCACCGGCCCATCGTTGCACCCGAGGAAGGAATAAAGCGGACCGTCCAGTGGATGAAGGAATACTACCGGGTGAAGGACTGACCATGGACGACCTCTCGGATGCATACCGGGGAGCGACGGTGCTGGTCACCGGCGGGGCGGGCGCCATCGGAGGCAGGCTCTGCCGGCGGATCGCCTCGCAGGGGGCGAAGAAGGTCATCATCCTCGACGACCTCTCCTCCTCGTACGAGTGGAACATCGCCCGGGGGGACAACATCATGTTCGTCCGGGGGAGCATCCTCGACGACGAGATGCTCAGGCGCGTGTTCAGGGAGCGGCCGGAGTACGTGTTCCACCTCGCGGCCCACTTCGCGAACCAGAACTCGGTGGATAACCCCGAGAAGGACCTGATGATCAACGGGATGGGGATCCTACGGGTCCTCCAGTACGCCCAGCTCGCCGGGGTCAGGCGGTTCGTCTACTCCTCCTCCGGCTGCGGGGTGTACGGCCTCGACTCGAAGATGCCCTTTGAGGAGCACGACGTCTCCATCCACCTCCATACCCCGTACCAGGTGACGAAGCTCCTCGGGGAGCTGTATACCAACTACTTCCACAACCTCTACAGCCTCCCCATCGTGAACGCCCGGTTCTTCAACTCCTACGGCCCGGGCGAGGTGCCGGGCAGGTACCGGAACGTCATCCCCAACTTTTTCTACTGGGCGATGAAGGGCCTCCCCCTCCCGATCACGGGCGACGGCACCGAGACCCGGGACTGGACGTACGTCGGAGACCTGGTGAACGGGCTCCTTGCCATGGGAATCGTCGAAGGGGCGATCGGCGAGGCCTTCAACCTCGGGGCGGGGGTCGAGCAGCGGGTGATCGACATGGCCAATACCGTGAACTCGCTCACCGGGAACAAGGCCGGGATCGTCTACAAGCCGAGGAGGGACTGGGACGTGAAGACCCGGCTCTGCTCCTCGACGGCAAAGGCAGGGAAGGTGCTCGGGTACCGGCCCCGCATGGCATTTGCCGACGGCCTCGCGCAGGTGCATGCCTGGTTCACGGAGAACTGGGAGGCCATCGACCGGACCGCCGAGTTCCAGGGTAACTAGAGAGGCCTGCGGATGAAGCTCCTCCTCGTGGTCCCCAACTTTTTTCCCGAGATCGGGAGTGCTGCCCACATCTACCATGACCTTGCGAAGGGGTTCAGGCAGCGGGGCCACGAGGTGGACGTGCTTACTTCGTACCCGCGGGGCTACAATCTCGCAGCTTCGGCCGGGGAGGCGGAGGTACCACGCGAGGAGACGACCCCCGAGGGTATTGCCATCCACCGGGTCGTGCACCCGTCGAACCGTGACAACATCATCGTCCGGGGGCTCGAGCACTTCATCATCCCGTGGTATTACTTCAGGGCGTACCGGAAAATCGGGAAAAAGTTCGACGCCTGCCTGATCTATGTCCCGCCCCTCCCCCTGTACTATCTCGGGAAGCGGATTAAGAGGACGAGCGGGACGCCGTTCGTCCTGAACTACCAGGACTTCCACCCCCAGGAACTGACCGACGTCGGGGTCCTGAAGAACCCCCTCATGATCCGGCTCATGGAGCACATCGAGCGGGCCGCGTACCGGGGGGCGGATTTCACAACCGTCCTCTCCCCCGGGGGGATCGGCTATGTCACCTCCCGCGGTGCCCCGCCTGAGAAGGTGAGGCATATCTACAACGGGGTCTTCATGCCGGACATCGAGAAGTTCCATGCCCGGCAGGACTTCAGGGAGAAGCAGGGGATCGGGGGGAAGTTCCTCGTGAGCTACGTCGGCATCCTCTCGCCTTTCCAGGGCCTCGGCTCCCTCCTCGATGTTGCAGCGACCCTCAGGGAACGCACGGACATCGTCTTCTATATCGTCGGGGACGGCATGGAGCGGGAGCGGCTCGCAGCCCGGGTTGCGGCGGAGGGCCTTTCCAATGTCCGGCTCCTCCCGCTCCAGCCGAGGGAGGAGTACTTCAATATCGTCGGCTCCTCCGACCTCTCCATCGTCTCCCTCGACGACCGGATGAAGGCTCCCTGCATCCCCGGGAAGATGATCAACCTGATGGCGACCGGCCAGCCGGTGCTCGCAATTGTCGCACCGGAGTCCGAGACGGCGCGGCTCGTGCAGGAGGCAGGGTGCGGGGCGGTCGTCCGGCCCGGCGATATCGGGGCAATGCGGGAGAAGATCCTCGGGTTTGCGGCAGACCCTGACCTCCGGGCACGCCTCGGCCGGAACGGGAGGGACTACCTCGAGGGTCACATGCGCATCGAGCTCGTCTGCGCCGAGTACGAGCACATCTTCGCCGGGCTCGCGGCCGGCCCGTGGGCGGGGAAGGGCCCCGGGTGATGGCAAACCTCATGCCGCGGGACAACCGTCATATCCATAAGCCGGGCAGGCCGGAAGGAGACAGGTCCCCGTGAAGGTCCTCCACGTGACGAGCTCGTATGCGCCCGCATGGCAGACCGGGGGGGTCACCCGGGTCGTGTACGAGATCGCGACCCGGGAGGCCGGGCTCGGCCACCAGGTGAGCGTCTTCACGACGGATTGGGGCATCCCCCGCGGGCATCCCCGAAGAGGAAATCCCGCCGACCTCGAGGGGGTATCGGTCCGGTACTTCAGAAACCTCTCTGAGGTCCTCGCCCGGAACAAGATCATCCTCCCCCTCCTCGCGCCCGCCGCCCTCCGGAGGGAGGTGGCCGGGTTCGACGTGGTGCATATCCACGAGCACCGGACCCTGCTCGCTGCGGCGGCGGCGCACTATGCCCGGAAGGCGGGCGTGCCCTACATCGTCCAGCCGCATGGCTCCCTCCCCTTCGGCATCGGGAAGGCCCGGCTCTACGGGCTGTTCTACCTGGTCGCGGGCCGGGCAATCATCGAGGGGGCATCGCGTCTCGTCGCCTCGAACGACTTCGAGGCAGGGCAGTTCGCGGGGGCCGGGATTCCCGCCGGTCGCTGCGAGATCATCCCGAACGGCATCGACACCGCCGCCTGCGTCCCGCCGCCCGGCGGCGAGACGTTCCGGGCTGCATACGGGATCCCGGCATCCGGGAAGGTTGTCCTCTACCTCGGGAGGCTGAACCCCATCAAGGGGATCGACATCCTGATCCGGGCATTTTCGTCGGTCGCCGCAGAACGCGGTGACGTGCGCCTCGTGATCGCCGGGCCAGACGACGGGTATCTCGCCGGGATCCAGCGGCTCGTCGGGGACCCCGGCCTTGCCGGGCGTGTCCTCGTCACCGGCCCGCTCCCCGAGAGGATGAAGTTCCTCGCCCTCCGGGACGCGGACCTCTTTGTCCTGCCCTCCCGGTACGACAACTTCCCGGTCACGGTTCTCGAGGCCCTCGCATGCGGGACCCCCGCCCTCATCACGAGCCATTGCGGCCTTGCCGGGATGGTCAGGGAGGCCGGGGGGCCGGTGGCAGACGGGGACGAGGCTTCCATCTCGGCGGGCATCCGGCTCCTGCTCGGTGACGAGGCGGCCGCGGAAGCGTACGCGGCAAAGGCGCGGGAGATCCTCGCCCGTGATTTCGACTGGGGAGGGATCATCCCGAGGTACCTGGACCTTTACCGCCGGTGCATGGAAGGCGGGAAGAAACCACGGGGGACCGGGCGGGAGGAGGGGGCCCGATGAGGATCTTTTTCCTCTACAACGAGATCGTGAAGAAGGAATCCGACCTCATCCCCCACATCAGGGAGCTTTACACGCACCTGGCCCGGGAGCACGACGTGATCCTCTTTGCCCCGAGGCCGGGAGAAGGGGCCGTACCGGGCGACCGCAGGGTGTACATCCGTGCAGGGACGGTCCCCATAATCTCGTCGCTGCTCTTCCAGCTGCTCCTCCTCGCTGCCCTTGTCTCGCGTTCGCGCCGCGAGGGAAAACCGGATGCCATGTACAGCCGGCACAACATGTACAACCTGGCCCCACGCCTCGCCTCGCGGGTACTCGGCGTCCCGTACGTGCTCGAAGAGAACGGCCTCGGGGCTGACGAGGTGGGGTGGAAGGGCATCCAGGCCCTCTTCCGGCCCCTGATCCGGCTCACATCTCTCCTCGATTTCCGGGGCGCTGCCCACATCGTCGCCGTGACCCCGGGGATCAGGCAGGCCCTCATCGATGACTACGGCATCCCCGGGGCAAAGATCACCGTCATCGAGAACGGGGCGAATACCGACCTCTTCCGGCCCGTCGGAGCGGCCCAGGCGAGGGCGGTGCTCGGCATGGACCCCGCGGCACGGGTTGTCTGCTTCGCGGGCACGCTCTACCCCTACCAGGGTGTCGACTCGCTCATCCGGGCCGCGCCCCTCGTGCTCGCGAAGGACCCGTCGGTCCTCTTCCTCGTCGTCGGCGACGGGCCGATGCTCCGGGAATCGCGGGAGCTCGCCGGGCGGCTGGGGGTGGCCGGCTCCTTCCGGTTCACCGGCCGGGTCCCGTACGAGCAGGTCCCGCTCCATATCTGCGCCGCCGATCTCTGCGTCGCGCCCAAGAAGCCCATCCTCTCCGGGTACTCACCGCTGAAGCTCTACGAGTACATGGCCTGCGGGAGGCCGGTCATCGCGACGAGGACGGCCGGCTTCGAGGTCCTCGAGGCCGGGCAGGCCGGGGTCCTCGTCGATCCCGAAAACCCAGGCGAGTTCGGCGCGGCGATGAACCGGCTCCTCGGTGACCCGGCCCTCGGGGAGCGGATGGGGAGGAACGGCCGTCGCTGCGTCGAGGAGAAACGAAACTGGGCAGGGATTGCCGCCGAAATCGGCGGGATACTCGCATCCACCGTACGGCTCTATCACCCCGGGGGTTCATGATCCCCTGTACCAGTGCAGGAGGGTCCACCGGATGACATCCCTGAGAGAGACCATCCCCCACCTCCCCGTCCTCCTCGTGATGGACGCGCTCATCATGGGGCTCGACCGGTTCCTCGCCTTCACCGGGCTCGCCCTCTCCATCGCGCTCGGGGCATGGGCGTACGTCGGGGGACGGTACATCTCGGAGCTCATGGCCGTCCTCCTCGGGGCGACCTGCATCTTCTGGCTCACCGTCGGGAGGACCCTCACCGCCCGGTTCCCCGTCGCGGTGAAGGGCTCCCTCCGGGCTGCCCTCGGCTGCTGCTTCGTCCTCGTCTTCCTCGCGACGCTCGCCGTGTGGTACTTCCGGCCCGAGGTCTACGAGCGGCCGGCCCTGTTCTTCGTCGCGGTCACGCTCCTCTCGATGGTGATCGCCATCCAGGTCGCCCTCTCCCGCGACGGCGGGGGGTACCCGGTGCTGCTCGAGGTGATCCTGCTCGGCTTCGCCCTCGTGTGGTCCCAGACCTTCCTCTACCCGAACGTCATCGGCATCGACCCGATCATCCACGAGGCCTTCACCAACCAGATCCTCGCGACGGGCCACGTGCCCACCGGGCTCGAGTACTCCAACTTCCCCCTCTTCCACCTCGTCATCGCGGCCGGGGCCCTCCTGCTCGGCACCGGCTACCCGGTGGCCGCGGCGCTCACGGTGAGCCTCGTCCAGGTGGTCTGCGTCCCCTTCTTCGTGTACCTCATCGGGGCGCGGGTCCTGCGGGACCCGAGGGCGGGCCTCATGGGCGCCCTCCTCGTCGTGCTCGCCCCCGAGAACATCTTCATGGGGGTGAACTCCATCCCGAACGCCCTCACCGGCGTGCTCCTCCTTGTCTGCCTCTACCTCCTCCTCCGGTACCTCCGGGAGGGGGACCGGACCTCCCTCCTCCTCGCCTGTTCCTTCATGGTCCTCGCCATCCTCACCCATACCCTGACGGCCATCTTCCTCGCCGTGGTGCTCTTCGTCGTCTGGGCAATCTCCTCGGTCTCGATCACCGTCCTCTACGACCGGGTCGTGATCCTGAAGCGGGAGAGCTTCTCCCTCCTCCTCCCCGTCTGCTACCTGCTCGCGGTCATCGGCTGGTGGCTGCGCGACGAGTGGATGACTACGACCCTGTTCCAGCAGATCGCCGAGGGGTTCCAGTACGGGAGCATCCGGGTGAACACCGTCTCGTACGAGGCGCCGGACGTCTCCCTGCCCGTCGAGAACCTGATCGGGGTCGCCGGGATGTACCTGTTCATCTTCATTGCCCTCGCCGGGGTGTTTTACCTGATCTCACGGAAGTACGACCGCTCGAACCTGATCTATGCCGCGAGCGCCCTCACCCCCACCGCCATCGTCTTTGCCTCGTTCCTCGTGAACATCTCCATCATCCAGCAGCGCTGGTGGTTCTTCTCCGAGGTGCTCCTTGCCATCCCCCTCGGGATCGCCATCCTGCTCATCGCGAAGTCCTCCCGCCGTCACACCTTCGTCACCCTCGGCCTTGCCATCCTCCTCCTCGGGACGACGGCCTTCTTCTGCGTGATCACGCCCGACGCAAACGGCGACTCGCATGTCTTCACCCCGAACGCGACCGTCCGGAACTCGCTTACCGCGTCGGAGAGCCAGGCGGTCCGGACCCTCGCCGGGTCCTGGAACGGGACCTTCAGGACGGACGACCTGTACGCCACGAGCGAGGACTACGCGGGGTACCCGTCGAGCTCCTTCTCGGTCGACCTGCTCCGGAGGGACGCCGACGGGCTCAGGGGCGACCTGGTCCTCGTCTCGAACGCCATCATCAACAAGCCCTTCCGGTTTTTCTTCTACACCCTCCGGCTCGACTACGACCCCGACGACTGGATGGAGCAACAGGGCTTCAGCCGGGTCTACTCGGCGGGGTACGTGAACGGGTACCGGGATATCGGGGTGAAGGAATGAACCGCCGCTTTCCCCGCCAGGGTTCCGGCGGTGTCGCCCGGGTCACCCGGAGCCGGGTTGCGAATATGACCATGAATATTACCGGCTGACGGTGTTCGTGCATGCCAGGCCTTACCGGGTACATCTCAGATAAACCGGCCGACGGCGGCCTCCTCGACCGGATGGTCTCCCTCTTCGTCCACGAGCCGTTCCACCGGGTCGACCGGTTCGTCGGGCACCATGCCGCCATCGCCCGGGTCCACCTCGGGGTGCTTCAGCCGGCGGCCCAGCCGGTGCGCGAGGGGGATGTCGGGGCCTTTTTGTTTTTCGACGGGAAGATGTTCCCCCCCGACGGGGAAAAGCCATGGCCGGGCGGGAGCGACCTCGAACGGTTCTTCAGCGGGTACCGGGAGGGCGGGAAGGAGTTCCTGAAAGGGGTGAACGGCTCCTTCAACGCGATGATCTACGAACCCGGGCCGGGGAGGCTCACCATCATCAATGACCGGTTCGGCTTCCGGCCGCTCAGCTACTTCCTGAAGGGGGGGAAGCTGGTGTTCGGCCCCGAGATCCGGCCCCTTCTCGTCCACCCGGAAATCGGGCCGGAACTGGACGACCGGGCGGTCGCCGACTGGTTCGGTTACGGGAAACTCCTCGGCAACCGGACCTTTGTCCGGGGGATCGAGGTGCTTCCCGCCGCATCCATCCTCACGTATGAAAACGGGACAGTCCGGATAGAGCAGTACTGGGAGCTCGGGTACCACACTGACCATGAAAAGCCGATAGGCACCTTTGCGCAGGAACTCGCCGGGATTTTCAGGCGGGCGGTTTCCCGGCGCCTGGAGGAGGGAAAGACGTACGGGATTTCCCTCTCGGGCGGGGTCGACTCACGGTGCATCACCGCGGCGATCCCGAAGGAGCGGATGGGCTCGGTACGTGCCATCACCTTCGGACTGCCCGACAGCGACGAGGCGTTCCTCGCCGCGCGCGTGGCAAGGGCGGCGGGCATCCCCCACCGGGTGATCGAGATAACCCCCGGGATGCTCCTTGAAAACGCCGTCCTCTCCACCCGGCTCTGCAATGGCGAGGACCCATTCTGGATGTCCTTTGTCATCGCCGTCGGGAAAATCGCGAGGGAACAGGGGATCGACGTCATCCTCTCGGGCCTCGTCCTCGATACCTTCGTGGTCGCCCCCTGGTTCACGACGAAGCTCCTCGCCATCCCCGACCGGAAGGGGGTCGAGGCCCATTTCGGTTCGGCCTTCAGGGAACTTCCGGACGCGGACATGGAACGGCTTTTCAGGGAGGAGTACTACCGGAAGATCCGGGGCATGGCCTCGGAGGACTTCACCGAGGTGTTCGCCCCCATCCCTGACGACTCGCCGGGGAACATGACGAACCTCTTCATCCACCGGCAGCACAACCGCCGGTTCGCGAACCTCGGGCTTGTCATCGAGCAGGACGCGGTCGACATCGTCGTCCCGGCGGTCGACCCCGAGCTCGTCGCCCTCGCGGTGACCATCCCGCAGGAGATGCGCATCCACTACCACCTCCACCGGCGGTTCCTCATGGCCCTCTCGCCGGCCCTCGCACGCCTGCCCATCACGGCCTCGATGCTCCCCGCATCCCTCCCTATCTTCGTCTGGCGGGCAGGGAAGCTCTGGGAGCACCTGAAGGAAGTGTGGACGTGGAAGCTCTGCTCATGGTCCGGCGGGAGGATGTGCCCGCCGAGCAGCCGGTGGTACACCGACCCCGAGCGGTGGCTGCGCACCGACCCCGTGTGGCAGGCATGGTTCCGGGACCTCCTCCTGTCCGACGGGGCTTTCTGCCACCAGTATATCCGGAAGGAGGTCATCGGGGAGCTCCTGGACGACCACATCCATGTCCGGGCCGACAACTCCCGGAAGCTCGTCTATATCGCGAGCTTCGAACTCATGCTGCGGGAGATCCTGCACGGGGTACCGTGAGAGACCGGTCACCGGCGGGAGAGGGCTTCGTACCTCTCTCTCAGGCCTTCCATCAGGACAGGGAGCCTCCCGCGGGCGAGGATCCGGTCCCGGGCCGCCTTCCCGAGCCTGCTTCTCAGGCCCGCATCCCGGGCGAGGAGCAGGATCCGGTCGGCCAGGGCCCGGGGATCGGATGGCGGGAGAATGAGCCCGTCCTCACCGTCGGTGATCCAGTCCGGCACGCCCCCGACCCCGGTGGCGACGCAGGCGAGGCCCGTGGACATCGCCTCGAGGAGCGATACCGGGGTCCCGTCGGAGATGTTCGTGCTCACGAAGACGTCGGCGTCCCGGAGGAGGCCGGGAATCCTGCCACTCTCGATCCACTGGTCCATGCTCACCGATCCCCCGAGACCCAGCTCCTGGACGAGCTGCCTCACCTTTTCCCGGTCGGGCCCGTCGCCCACGAGTACCAGCCTGAGGCCCGGGATTTCCCGGGCCGCGAGGGCGAACCCCCTGACAAGGGTGGCGTTGTCATAGACAGGCGCCATGGGCCGGTGGTTCACGACGGTGATCGCCTGGCCGGGGTCCGGCCTGCCTGCCTGCGGGGAAAACTGGTCGGTATCGATACCGAAGGGCGCGGTGAAGATCTTTTCCCCGGGCACCCCGAACTCCTGCTCAAGGACCCGGGTCATGTCCCGCGAGACCGAGTGCACGAGATCTGCGGCGGCAAGCACGCCCAGCACCTCCCGCTGCTTCGGCCCCCTCCCGTCGACGAGGAGGTCGCTTCCCCAGGCAGATACGGCGAGAGGCCGCCTTCCCAGCCTTGCACCGACCACCCCGTACGTGGAGAGATAGTGGGCATGGACGATATCGGGCCGAAGGGCCGCGACCACACGCCCGACGAGAAAGGCCTGGAGCCGGGGGGAGCGGTACAGGACCTGCTTCAGGAGGGGGTTCTTCGGGCCGACGGTGCGGACATCGATCCCCATCCATTCCTCCCGGGATTCCTCGAAGGACACGAGGGAGACGCGGTCACCCCTCAGGGCGAAGTACTCGGCCATCTTCCTCGTGTGCTCCGAGTAGCCGGGAGCGATGTAGCAGATCTTCATGTCCCCGCCGGCCGGCTTACCGGCCTGTTCTCCCAAGCTCTGTATTGGTATCCGATAAACATTCCCGGGTCCGGCCTGGCTCACCGGGGACCGACCGGGCGTTTCATGACATGCGGCAGCTGATCTCAGGATGACAGGCGGAGGCGGCAGGATGGGAGATGAACCAGGCGGGGGGATGATGAGGGATGTCGTCACCCTGATCAGCGGGACCGCGATCGCTCAGGTCATCACCGTCATCGCGACGCCGGTCATCACCCGCATCTACGACCCGGCCGCCTTCGGGATGTACGCGGTCTTCCTCTCCCTCGTGAGCATCGTCGGGGCCGTCGCCTGCCTCCGGTACGAGAACTCGATCATGCTCCCGGAGTCCGACGACGAGGCGGCAAGCCTCGCGGCCCTCTGCCTGGTCATCCTCACGGCGACCACCGCCCTCCTCGCCGTCGTCCTCTGGCTCTTCGGCGGGCCCGTTTCCCTCGCCCTGAACAGCCCGCAGCTCGCGCCCTGGCTCCTTCTCGTGCCGGTCGCGGTGTTCCTCACCGGCCTCTCCCTCGTCCTCACCTTCACGACCACCCGGCGGAGGCTCTTCCGGCTCGTCTCGGTCTCGCGCATGGCAGGGTCGGGGACGACGGCGGCCGGGCAGGTGGGCCTCGGCACCCTCTGGCAGGCATCGGCCGGGGGGCTCGTCGGGTCGTATATCCTCGGCCTCTTCGTCGCGGTGGTGACCCTCGGGGCCGAGATCAGGCACGTCCTCCGGGACCTCCCCCGGCGGGCCGTCAGCCGTGCCTCCATGGCAGCCGGGTTCAGGAAGTACCGGAACTTCCCGATCTACGACACCTGGTCGGCGCTCCTCAATACTGTCTCGGGCCAGCTCCCGGTCCTCCTCTTCTCCTCCTTCTTCACCGCGGCGGTCGTCGGGTACTACTCGGTCTCGCTGCTCGTCCTCTGGCTCCCGATAAGCCTCGTTTCGGCGGCCGTCGGGCAGGTCTTTTACCAGCGGGGCGCGGCCGCGGTCCAGAAGGGGAGGGAGGCCCTCGGGGCCCTCGTGGGGGAGATCTCCGAGAACCTGGTTCTCGTCTCCCTCTTCCCCGCCATCGCCATCGTCATCGCAGGCCGGGAGGGCTTCACCCTCGTCTTCGGGCCGCAGTGGGGGGAGGCCGGCACCTTCTCCCAGATCCTCGCCCCCTGGATCTTCCTGATCTTCATCACCTCGCCGCTCTCGACCATCTTCGCCATCCTCGGGGAGCAGCGGACCTCGCTCCTCTTCAACGTCCTCTCGCTCGGGGTCCGGGTCGCGGCCATCGCCGGCGGGGCATGGTTCGGAGATCCCGTCCTCGCCGTTCTCCTCTTCTCACTCGCGGGGGTGGCCTGCAACGGGGCGATGTACGCCTGGCTCCTCCGGGCGGTCGGGCTCACCCTCCCGGTCATCCGCCGGCCCTATCTCAGGTACGGGGCCCTGTCGCTCCCCTTCGCCGCGGTGATCGCCGGGGCAAAGTGGGTCCTCGCCCTCCCCGCGGTCCCTGTCGTCGTCATCACCCTCGCGTGCACGGGGCTCTACTACCTCGCGGCCCGGAAATACCTCCCGTAAGGGGGAGGGGTTACCGGCCGCTCCCGAGTGCCCGCGCGAGGCGGACCACCGTGCCCTCCCACGAGACGGTGTAGAAGGGGACGAGCCGGGGGTTGAACTTGCCCGCGTACGACGCGAGCTCGGGGAGGTTTGCCATCATGAGGTCGATCTCGGGGAAGCCCCGCTTCTTCATCTCCGCGAGGACGTGGTAGTCGAGGACGGTCATCCCGTTCATCCCGAGGAAATCCGGGTCCGATGCCGCCGCGAGGATGTACGCCCTCCGGCTGTCCCAGAGGACGATGGACATGTTGGAGACCTCTCCCCCGGGGAGCCGCGCCTCGAACATGGTCCCTGAGCCCCGCCGTTTCAGGAGGGCGACCATCTCCCTCCAGGCCCGCTCCGGGACCGGCACCCGGATCCCCTTCCTCCCGAAGGTCGCCGATGAGAGCCGCGAGAAGGTGTCGGTGTCAGCCGATTCCCCGACGGTGATTTCACGTGCCGTGGAATGGGAGAGGACGCTCCTCACCCTCCTGTCGAGTGCCCGGTCGATGTCCCCCGCGAGGTCGAAGATGTGGGTATACCGGACCGCCTCGCGCCACCCCCTCCAGAGAAAGGGCCTGATGTCCTGGATGGCGGGGGAGTTCGTGACCGTGACCGAGCCGAGCGGCGCACCCTCGAGGGCCCCGCAGAAGGCGTCGACGATCCCGCGGTACCCTGCCATTGCGGTCTCCCCCCTGCCCCCCCGGGACGGGCCCGGGTCGAGGAGGAGCCCGGTGTACGGGGTGAGGTAACAGACCGAGTCCCCGATGCCGACGAGCCCGCTCTTCCGGTGGATAAAGAGGGGGATCCCGGCCCGGAGCTCCTTCTCCCGGTAGGCGCCGAAGAGCGAGAGATCGAGGCCGAGCTCCCGGCTGCAGAAGGTGAGCCAGTCAACGGACTGGTAAATGGTGCCCTGCGGTGACCGGGCAGCAAGCGCGTCCCAGGCGGAGTACTCGTCCTTCTCCAGCGCCCGGACCTCAGGGCTTTTCATGGTCTGCCCACCAGCGCGCGACCTCCCCGCAGCCCGTCATCCAGGCGCCCCTGTCCCTGCCGTATTCGAGGATCTTCCGGTACAGGGCACCGCGGTTCCCGGCCATGTGGGTGTTGTGCCAGAGGATCGTGAGGACGCCCCGGTACCGCTCCACCGTCCCGAGCAGCCGCTCCACGAGCCTCCATGCCCCTTCGTCAGAGAGCCGCATGTAGTAGAAGAGGGAGAAGTCCATGATGACCGGGGGAATTTCCAGGATCGGGAGCTCGGCCCCGGTTGTCAGGTTGAACGGCCGGAACGGGTGGCACATGCCGTTCCTGAACCCCGCGCAATCGGCGAACCCGAGGGTGGAGTCATAGGCGATCCCGGCCGCGGCCACCGCCTCCCAGGTCCGGGGTATCCTGAAGTTGATGTAGTGGCTCCGGTACCCTTCGACCTTCTTTCCCGCGATCTCCCCGAGGAGGCCGGCCTTCGCCCTGATCCGGTCGGGGCTCTCGTAGTCCTCGAACCCGCCATGGAACCCGATCTCCCATCCCGAGGAGGACAGGTCCCGGATCTCCCTCTCGACGTCCGTGGCCCGGTAGGAGAAGTCCCGCTGCGACTCGTCCTGCACCTTGAAAAAGAAGGTGGACTTCGCCCCGTAGTTCTCCTCGAGCGCCTGGATATCGGTGAAGTTCCACCAGGGGATCTTGCGGGAGCGGGCCTTTGCGAGTTCCCGGACGGCCTCCCCCGCCTGCCCCTTCCCGAGGTTCCGGAGCGAGGCGAGGAGCTTCGCGCCCGCCGACCGGTAGACATGGTCGATGTCGTGGGTGAGGCAGATGCAGAAGGGACTGCCCCGGGGGTACTCGACCCGCAGACCGTTCTCGAGGAGGTACCGGGAGGCAAGGGGCTCGAGGATCTGCCCGTTCCCCGCCGCCCACCCGGGAAACCTTCCGAAGCGGTCGAGGATGGCCGGGTCGTACTCCTCTTTCCGGGTGTAGAGGTCCCAGATCGCCCGATCCCCCCGGAGAATTTCCATCATTTCCACCAGTTTGTCACCGACTGCCCTATAAATAACTTCCCTGACGGCACCTCATCCGGCCGGCGTCGCGTTCAGCCAGAGGAACAGGTGCCGGTAGCTCGCATTGATCCGGTCGATGCCGGTCACCCGGTCGGCCGGGGCCGGCCCGCCGAAGAGCAGGAAGTCCACCCGGTTGTACCCTCTCGTGACCGTGAGGTTCCAGGGGAGGAGCACCGTGCCGTTTGCCGGGACGGCGGCGGGGAAGCCTCCCAGCCGGTCCATCCCGAGGACCGTCGTGGCATTGAGTACCGGGGAGTACCCTGCCTGGACTTCGTAGACCTCGACGGTATAATTGATGTCCCGGTGCTCGCGGTTGCCGATCCCGATGTAGAGCGGTGTCACGTTCCCCGGGAGGATGCCCGCCGGGAAATCGGCAAGCGTCCGGTTCCCGGACAGCACGTAGAACTCGGTAAAGCTCTCGCCGGGGGCCGGGAACAGGATGACGAACGCGACGGCGATGCAGCCCGCGATAATGAAGAGGGCAAGGAGGCCCGCAAGGAGGGGGCCTGCCCGGCCGTCCTTCTCCACTGCAGCCACCCTCGGGATCCTCCTCACCCTGAGGGGAAACGGCATCACGAACTGCATGCCCGGCGGGAGGGCCGCCCGGCGGAGGTACGCGGGGACGAGGAGGATGAGTTCCCCGGCGAGGATGATGAGAAAGACCGGGAGGAAGCTGACCCCCCACGGCGACAGGTTGAGGCCGTACCCGACCAGGAAGGTCGCGGCAACGGAGACCGCGATCGAGAGGCCCGCCCGCTCGGCAGGGTCAATCCGGGACCTGTCGGGGAATAGGATAGCAAGGATCAGGTACCCCGGGATGAAGAGGAAGAACGGCAGGACGAGGACGATGCGGACGAGGGACCCGTCGAGCGGCGGGAGGGAGACCGACAGTACCACGAGGGCAAGCCAGAGGACGATGAACTTCAGGTCGCGGGGGACTCCCCGGTCCCTCGGCGGGAGCGGGGCGGGAGGTTCTCCGGCGGCCGTCACGGCTTCTCCCCGGTGACGGGGCTCTTCACGACGGTCTTCCCGGTGTCACCTGCCCCCATCTCCCCCGTGAATCTCACGTAGTACAGTTGAGGATGCCGGTTCATATCATGTGCGGTCAGGTCCGGCCCTTCACCGGGCGGTCTGACCGGTGAGAAATGCGAGGGCCGTCAAATTCGTATTCTTTAAAAGGAAATACCGACCATTCTCCACACAGGCAGTCCGGACCATGAAGATCGCGTCCATCGTCGGCGCACGGCCCCAGTTCATCAAGTGCGCCCCTCTTTCGCGGGAAATCAGGAAGGAGTTCGACGAGGTACTGATCCACACCGGCCAGCACTATGACCCGAACATGTCCGGGATCTTCTTCTCGGAGCTCGATATCCCCCTCCCGGACTACAACCTCGGGATCGGGTCCGGGAGCCATGGCCGGCAGACGGGCAGGATGCTCATGGCCCTCGAAAAGGTCCTCCTCGCGGAAAAGCCCTCCCTCGTCCTCGTCTACGGCGACACGAACACCACCCTCGCCGGGGCCATCACCGCATCCAAGCTCCAGGTCCCCCTCGCCCACGTGGAGGCCGGCCTCCGGAGCCGGGACCGGCGGATGCCCGAGGAGATCAACCGGGTCATCGCCGACCGCATCTCCGACCTCCTCTTCTGCCCGACGGCGGCGGCGGTCCTGAACCTGGAGAAGGAGGGTTGCCGCCGCGGGGTCCACCTCACCGGGGACGTGATGGTGGACGCCCTGCGGTACAACCTCGGGATCGCCGAGGAGGCCTCGGGGGTCCTCGACCTCTTCGGGGTGAAGGACCGGAAGTACCTGGTCGCGACCGTCCACCGGCAGAGCAACACCGATGATGCCGCGAACCTGCGGAACATCATCGACGGTTTCCGGGAGACGGATTTCCCCGTGATATTCCCCGTTCACCCCCGGACCCGCAAGTTCCTCGCGAAGTATAACCTGCTGAAGGACCTGCCCGGGAGCCTCGTCCTCGCCGAGCCCCTCGGGTACCTCGACATGCTCAGGCTCATGGCCCATGCCCGGAAGATCGTCACCGACTCGGGCGGGATCCAGAAGGAGGCCTACCTGCTCCGGGTGCCCTGCATCACCCTCCGTGAGAACAGTGAGTGGATGGAGACCGTTGAGGACGGCTGGAATGTCCTTGCCGGGACCGACCCGGCCCGGATCCGGGACCTCATCGCGAATTTCTCGCCGGCAAAGCCGACCCGGGACCTGTTCGGGGACGGGAATTCAAGCGGCCGGATCGTTTCCATTATCCGGGAGTTCCTGGGCGGCTGATCAGCGCGGTTTCCGAACCATCGGCTGCACGTCGGCCATTTTCAGGTCGCCCATCGCGAACCGGTACCGCTCCATGATGGTCTTCGGGAGCTCCTGCTCGGGGATGGGCTCGAAGCCGAAGGTGCGGTAGAAGGAGACGAGCTCGAGGGTCGAGTGCATGTACAGGACCTCGCTCCCGCAGGCAGGGACGAGGGCCGCGAGGAGCCTGCGTGCATAGCCCCGGTTCCGGAACTCCTCGAGCACGAAGACCCCGTCCACCTCGAGGCCGTCCGGGTGCCTCCTGCACCGCGCGACGCCCGCCGGGACCCCGTCGACGAAGGTGGCAAACATCCGGTCGGTGGCCGGGTCGGTCTTCTGCTGGTGGTAGTGGAGCCAGAGCTCCTCGGCAACGGGGAACTCGGCCTTTTCCAGCTCCCTCGTCACCACGTCGTAGTGGAGGTCCGGGTACCTGACCAGCACCGGGCACCGGGCCTTCTCCGCGATCTCCCCCGCGGTAGAGCCAATCCCCCGGGCCTGCACGTAGTCACGCTTGCCGAACCGGGACAGGAGGACGAGGGAGACCTTCTCCTGTTCCGCGACCCGCAGGGTCTCTCCCGCTGGAGACCCTTTCGCGAGGATGACCCGGGCCCTGATGCCCTTCCCTTCGAGACCCGCCCTGAGGGTTTCGAGCCGCTTCCCCGCGGTCGCCTCGGCGAGGGGCAGGAAAGGGCCGGGTTCGGCCTGGATCACGTGGAGGAGGACCACCTCGCCGGGCCGGAGACCGCCGAGCGATTCGACGGCATCGAGCGAGGGCTTCGAAAAGTCTACCGGGCAGAGGACCCTCCCGAAGGCCGAGGTGCAGTACCTCCCGAAGGCCGCGCCGTCCTCGAGATCCCGGTCATGGACGAGCAGCACCCCCGTCCGCGCGTCCTTCAGCACCGCCGCCGAGACCGAGCCGAGGACGAGGCTCCGCAGGGTCCTGCCCCGGGCGCCCAGGGCGACGAGGTCGGCCTTCTCCTTCGCAGCGACCCCGAGGATGGTCTCTGCCACGTCGTCATGCACCCGCTCGTGGACCAGCACCCGTACCGAAAGATCGGGCCGGACCATCCATTTCTTCAGCCCCTCCAGCTGCAGGAGTGACTCCGTGATCCTCTTTTCGATGGTGTGCTGCCCGTACGGCGTGGAGCCGTCCGGCGAAGCTTCGAGGACATGGAGGAGGGTGATTTCCAGGATACCCGGGACCTCGCCGACGCACTGCACGGTCCGCTCGGCATGGGGCGAGAAGTCGGTCGGGAGGAGCACCCGGGGGAACATCGTACCCCAATATGCTGCCGGTTGCTTAAATCATCCGGAATTCACCACCACCGGCGTACCACCCCGAATTACCCGCCCTGCCGCCTCTTTCGCGGAAGGGGATATTTTTTGCCCGGGACGGCAAGACAACTCGTGAAGTAACCGGGGCCGGGTATGCCCGATACCTCGGGCGGGATGATGGATGCCGACGAGAGACGTGCCGGGAAGAACGCATGACTGCCCTGTCGTTCCGGACTGATGACCCCTTTGCCCGGCACGGGATCGACCATTTCATGGTCACGTCCGGGATCTCGTTCGATGCTGTCAAAGACGGGGAGGTCCCGGTGGAAGTGGCATACGGGACACCCCCGCATGGGAAGTTCGCGGTTACCATCAGGCAGCATGCCGGGTTCGGGGAGATTACCGGGTACGTCACCGCGTTCGGAAAGAGGGCCCCGGTCTTCGGGAAGCCGTCGGAGACCGGACGGAAGGAGGCGGTCATCGCCGTCTTCGACGGCCCCTCGGGGTCGTACCCGTGCGCCTCCCTCGATGCGGGGGGAATCGATATCGGCTTCGACCTGTTCGGCGAGGCCGGCCACATCCTCGCGGGCGACATGGATGCACGCTGGAGCCGCACCGCCGGGCCTGAGAAACGCGGGCTCGCGGCTGTCCCGTTCCTCGATTTCTCCGAAGACCTGCTCCTCCGGTGCATCCTCGAGGGCTGCAGGAGGCAGAACGTTCCCCTCGTCCGGAAGTCGGCATGGCCGTACGGGGCGGGGTTTGCGGTGTGCTGCACCCACGACATCGACGAGATCCGGAAGACATACCAGTGGATCACGTATCCCCTGCGGTCCCTGCGGCATCTCGATCTCGCGAAGTTCCGCAGGCAGGCCACCTCGCTGGGGGAGAAAATCAGGGGAAGGGAGCCGTACTGGACGTTCGGGGACATGGCCTCCCTCGAACGTGAGCTCGGGGTAACCTCCACGTCCTTCTTCCTCGAGGAGACCGCCCCGGTCGAGGTCCTGAGGAAGGCGAGCTGGAAACATTCAGGCCGGCGATACCGGTTCGGGGACCCCGCCGTGGCTGATGTCATGCGGGAGCTGGACCAGAAAGGCCACGAGATCGGGCTGCACGGCTCCTATAACTCGTTCGCGGACCTCCCGCTCCTCCGGAAGGAGAAGGCAGACCTCGAGAAGGCCCTCGGCCGGGAGGTCAGGGGGATCAGGCAGCACAACCTCAGGCTCAGGATACCCGACACCTGGGACATACAGGAGAAGGCCGGCCTCGGCTATGATTCGACCCTCGGGTTCAACGACACGGTGGGCTTCCGGGGGGGAACCTCGTCTCCGTTCAGGCCCTTCCACCCCCGGGAGAAGCGTGCCATGGGCATCGTCGAGATCCCGCTCATCATCCAGGACACCGCCCTGTTCAGGCAGGGAAACCCCTGGGAAGACTTCCTGGAGATCCTGCACGAGGTCCAGCGGTATCGCGGGGTGCTGACCCTCCTGTGGCATCACGTCGTCTTTAACCGGAACGAGTTCCCGGGCTGGGGGGAGACCTACCGGGAGATCATCAGGCACTGCCAGCGCGAGGGCGCCTGGATCGCCACCGCGGGAGGGATCGCGGAATGGTGGAGCCGGAGATCGAATGCCACGGTGGAATCGTCGTACGAGGACGGGGTCCTCCGCATCCGGGCCGGTCCACGGGATGGTGTCCGGTGGTTCTCCATACATCACCCCGGGCCAATCCAGCCAGGAACAATATCCGGTGGCCGCGTGATATCCCGGGAAGAGGGGTCGACCATCATCGAAACGGGCCCGGGAGATACCCCGGCGGAGATAACCTTCACCAGCACATCCGAACCCTGAACCCCTCCTGCCGCGAACGGCGCTGGGCTTGAGAAATGCCGCCAGGGTGCCCGACCCCGGGTTCAGGAACCCTCCCGACAGGGACAGGCATAAAACACCTGGATGGCAAGGTACTGGTATGGACCTGTTCTCCATCCTGGTCCTCGGGCTCGTCCAGGGGATCACGGAGTGGATCCCCATCAGCTCCAAGACCCAGGACACCCTCGTATACCTTTCATTTCTGCATGGAAACCTCAACCTCGTCGTCCCGATCCTCCTCTACCTCCACCTGGGAACGGTCCTTTCCGCGGCGCTCTACTTCCGGGGTGAGCTCCGGAGCATCGTGGGGCAGCTCCTCCGCGGGCCCGGCGAGATCCGGGCCCGGTTCCGGGGGGAGACGGGCTTCCTCGTCACCGCGCTCCTCTTCACGGGGCTCATGGGCATACCGCTCCTTATCCTCGAGAAGGAATCCCTCGGGGGGCTGAACGCGAGCCTTCTCTTTATCGGGATGGGCGCCGGCCTCCTGATCACCGGGGTGCTCCTCCTCCTGCAAAAGCGGTCCGCGATACGACAGCGGGAGCAGGTGACATGGAAAGACGGGGTCCTCACCGGCCTCCTCCAGGGACTAAGCGTGCTCCCGGGCGTTTCGCGGGCAGGGACGAGCACCACCGGCCTGATCTGGAGAGGGTTCGACGGCGAGAGCAGCTTCCACCTGAGCTTCCTGCTCGGGATCCCGACGGTGGTCCTCGCCGAACTCATATTTTATATCAATGGCAGCCTCCTCGCCCTCCCGGTCGCGGATGGCATCCTCCTCACTGCCGTGAGTTTTCTCGTCGGCTACGTCACCATCGACCTCATCCTGAAAATCGTCCGGCGGGTAAACCTCGCATACCTTGCCCTCGCGCTCGGCCTGTTCATCATCGGTGCGGGGGTTGCCGGGCTTGGGTAACCCACCGGCTGCGAAACGCGAACCCTGCATGATTATCATGGGGCAGGCGATATTCACCCGCAGGGATCCCCATGGACAGGCTGAGCATCGTCATCGGAATCGTCGCGATCGTCGTCGCCGGGTTCGTCCTCGCGTGGGCGTTCACCCTCGCCGGGCCGGGGCAGGAGGCACCGGCCCAGATCCCGAACCCGGCAGCGCAATACTGCAAGTCGCTGAACAACAGCTACGAGATCCGGTCGAACCCCGACGGGAGCCAGTACGGGGTCTGCATCCTCCCCGACGGCACCGTCTGCGACGAGTGGCAGTTCTACCGGGGGAACTGCCCGGCCGACAGCACCGGGAACGCGGCCACCGACCCGTGGGGGGCGAACTGCCTTGCATCGAACTTGACATACACCATACGGGAGAATCCCGACGGAACAATATCTCACCTCTGCGTCTTCCCCGACGGGAAGGCTTGCGACGCCCAGGCGTTCTCCGAAGGGACCTGCACCCAGTCCTCGGCGACGATGCCGTGAGATGACCAGGTCAATTTCTTTTTTTCGTCTGAAAAATGGATTATTGAATTATTTCCGGCGAGCAGACCAGAGAGCAAGAGCCGCGGAGAGGATCCCGAGGGTGAGAAGGGCATCGGGGCCAGGGGTATAGATGGGGAGTGGTCCGAGCTGGTGCGGCCCGCCGGATGAGGCTGCTGTTGTTGGTACTTCATAGTGAAGAGCGGGAGTCGTGGAAGCACCGGCGGCAGGAGTCTGGGCCGGAGGCTGGCCCTGCGTTGCCGCCGGTGTTGCTGCGGTTGATGGCTCGGAGAGGGTGAAGGTGGTGGTTTTCGAGTCAAGGAGAACGTTACCATCCGCGAGTTTCGTATCGGATTTTATTGTATAGGTGCCTGGAGCAAGGGTGGCTGTGATGGGCG
>DATJPK010000119.1:0-17980 GCA_035506435.1 Methanomicrobiales archaeon | reverse complement strand
AGGGAGAATGCCGTCCCCGTCCACCGGATGAGGGCCGAACCGACGACGTGGACCTCCTGGTAGGGGATCGGGCCGAAGTCGATCCCGTACCCTGTCGCCGATGCGTCGAGCATCTGCCCGATGATGAGGAGCCGGAAGAGGGGGTCCTTTGCGTACTCCCAGCGAAAACCGTACTGGAGAAGGGCCATCACGCCGGCGGAGCTGGCCGCCGCGATGAGGAGGATCGACCCGAGGACGACCGGGTCGATGGTCGCCCGGGTCAGGCCGAACCAGCCGAGGACGAGGGCGGCGAGGACCGAGAGACCGATCCCGATCCCGCCGTAGAAGGCGGGAAAGCGGGGAATGAGGTGCATCTTTTCAAGGGTCCGGGAGAGGACGAGGGCCGCCGCCGCGATGAAGAACACGACGAAGAAGATCAGGGGGGTGATGAGGAGGTATTTCGCCGGCGCCTCCACCATGCCCGTGTCCTCCACTACCCGGAGGAGGCCGCCGAGGACCACGTACGGGATGGTCGCGAGGATGAACTGCCCGTCGAGAGGTATTTCCGAGCGGCGGAGCCAGCGGTACACGAGGTACACGGAAATGACGAGGATGATTGCGTAGGTGGAGGTATCCACGATATTGTACGGCTCGCCCTGGACAATCGGGGAGACGTAATATTTATTGATGAAGTCCCAAATCATGATCCATCAGAACCGGGCGCACATCGTATGACAGTACTCAGGAATAAAGGTTTTGACAAGTCCAAATGGATGCAGCTCCCCCGGGACGTCCTCGTTGGCCACGATGTCCTCGGGCAGCTCCCGGAGGTCTGCGCCGACCTCTCGCTCGGAGAATCCGTGCTCGTCGTGACCGGGGCCAACACGATGAAGGTCGCCGGGGACCGTGTCGTGAGGATGCTCTCGAAGTCCTACGAAACCCGCACCTACCTCGCCGAGGAGATCAGCCCTGCCACCATCGCCGAGGCCGAGGAGGAGGCAAAGGAGGTGAGGTTCCTCGTCGCGGTCGGCGGCGGGAAGATCATCGACACGGCAAAAATCGCCTCCTTCAACACCGACCGGCAGTTCATCTCGGTCCCGACTGCCGCCTCCCACGACGGCATCGCATCGGCCTCGGCCTCGGTCCCGACGCCGGAGGGGAACCTCTCCCTTTCGGCACACCCCCCTGTCGCCATCATCGCCGACACGGGGATCATCGCCTCGGCCCCGCACCGGCTCCTCGCATCGGGGTGCGCCGACATCATCTCGAACCTCTCCGCCGTGCTCGACTGGGAGCTCGCCCACCGGATCCGGGGCGAGCCGATCTCGGAGTACGCCTCGACCCTTTCCCGGATGACTGCGGAGGCGATGATCAGGAACGCCGACCTCGTGAAGCCGAATACGGAGGAAACCGCCTGGATGGTGGTGAAGGCCCTCGTCGCCTCGGGGGTCGCCATGTCCATCGCCGGCTCCTCCCGGCCCGCGAGCGGCGGTGAGCACAAGTTCTCCCACGCCCTGGACCGGATTGCGCCGGGAAAGGGGCTCCACGGGGAGAAGTGCGGGATCGGGACCATCATCACCCTGTTCCTCCACGGGGGCGACTGGCAGGGAGCACGCGAGGCTCTCAGGAAGATCGGCGCCCCGACGACCCTCGCGGAGATCGGGATCGACGAGGCCACAGCCGTTGAGGGCCTCCTCCTCGCGGCGACCATCCGGCCCGAGCGCTTCACCATACTCGACATGGGCATGAACCGGGGGTCGGCAGAGAGTTTAATCAGGATGCTCTCCAAAGAATAGATCGCAATGCCCGAGGCAAAGCCCAAGGTCACCCTCATCGGGAGGCTCCTCGCCCGGCCGGGCCTCGAGTTCATCTTCGAGGGTGAGCTCCCCGAGTGCGAGCACTGCCGGGTCAGGAAGGCCTGCAACAACCTCCAGTCCGGGCGGAAGTACCGGATCGTCTCGGTGCGGACCACGGCCCCCCATGACTGCTCCGTCCACGAGGGAGGGACCTGCGCGGTGGAGGTGGTCGAGTCGCCCATCGTCGCGCTCGTGAACGCCGACATGGCCATCATGAACTCCCGGATCACCTTCGATTCCTCCTGCAACAGGGAGGAGTGCAAGTCCTTCGAGCTCTGCCGGCCCGACGGGGTAATCGACGGGGAACGGTACCTGGTCGGAGAGATCCTGGGGAACGCGCCCGACATCTGCGAAAAGGGCAGGGCGCTGAAGCTGGTCGAGCTGCGGCCGCTCTGAAACCGGGACCGGTTTACCTCTTTTATTGAATTTTCCGGCAAATCCTATGGTTAGTAACCGTGCCGCACTCTACTCCCCCCTCCCGGCTGCCAGCCGGTAGAGGGCCCCCGCGAGATCGATGATGGCATCATGGTCTTTCAGCTGCGCCCGCCACAGGGGCGGGATTCCCCCGAGGCCCCAGTACGCCCCCGAAAGTGCCCCGGTGATCGCCCCGACGGTGTCGGCATCCCCCCCGAGGGTCACCGCCCGGGGCACCGCCTCGGCAAAGGATCCGGCCCTCATGAAGACCGAGATGGCACAATGGGTGGCAAGGAGCGCATCGAGGGACGGATCGGGTTCATGGTCCCTGAATTTCGCCAGGTAACCGAGGACCTCCCGGTTGCGGCATGTCGCACAGGCATGCCTGAAGGCATCCTCACGCGGGGCCTCACGCGCGAGGTCCGCGACCATCCGGTTCACGAACGCGGAACAGGCTCCGGCGACCGGATCGCGGTGGGTGAGCCGGGAGCAGGCGAGGGAAATCTCCTCCAGCGCCGGGGAGGCGGTGAATATACCGAGGGGCGGGCCGCGCATCACCGAGCCGTTCGACCTGCTCCCGCCACCCGTCCGGTGGACCTCCCCGGCCGCCTCGCCGGGGTCCATCCCCCCGAGCACGAGGGAAAACACCGCGCTGGAGGTCGGCCCGTAATAGTGCGGGGCCTCCCTGAACCCGTCAAGGAGCCGCGCCATGCAGTCCTCCGGGGAGAACCCGCGGGAGACAACGAGCGAGCGGGCGACGGCAAGGGCCTGCCGGGTGTCATCGGTGTACCTCCCCCCCGCGGGCATCCCGGTCACCGGCACCGACGGGGGGGGCTGACCTTCAAGGGGCGCACCCATCGCGTCCCCTATAGCGAGTCCCAGGATCATCCCCACAGCGCGGGCTCCTTGCAATATAAAGATCACCAATAAATTATATTTAGGAACGAACAGTAGAGTTAAAGATGGTGATAGCGTGCAGAAGGAAGAGTTGCTCCACTTACATATGCTCCTCATTCATGTAAAGAAATATTACGAGAACCTCACTTCTGATGAAATCTTCACGGACAGGTATAACTCCCTGACCATATCACCGGTCCACATCCACAAGAACAAGGTCCTCCACAAGAAGGCCATTCTCACCCTCGGGGATGAGATCGTATCCCACATCAGGGGCCGCCGCCCGGCAGTGGTGGAGATGAGCCCCGAGGCAGCGACAGGACGCGTCGCCGCCGAACAGTAATCCGATGGATGAGTTCTCCCTCTGCCGGGAGATCATCTCCCGGCTCTCTTCTCATCCTCGTTCCTCCCGCCACCTGGAAACCCTGAAGATCGAGGTCTGCAGGGCCCACCATTCTCCCGTCATCCCGAAGAACTCGGCCATCCTTGCCGCCGCCCTGCCCGAAGAGCGGGAGCTGCTCAGGGACCTTCTCCTGCTCAAGCCCACGAGAACGCTCTCCGGGGTCGCCCCGGTCGCGGTCATGACCTCTCCTGCCCCCTGCCCGCATGGGAAATGCCTCCCCTGCCCGGGAGGGCCTGACCACCCGTTCGGGACCCCCCAGAGCTATACCGGCGAGGAACCCGCTGCCCTCCGCGCCCGCGAGCATGACTATGACCCCTACCGGCAGGTCCGGGCCCGGCTCGACCAGTTCCGGGCGCTCGGGCACCACGTGGACAAAGCCGAGCTCATCGTGATGGGCGGGACCATGACCGCCCGGCCGCCCGGATACCAGAGGTGGTTTGTCTCGGAATGCCTGCGGGCCATGAACGACTCCGGTGGTGGTCCAGCGTCCTCGTCGGCCAGCTTCGAGGAGATCGCCCGTGCAAACGAGACCGCGCAGGTCCGGTGCATCGCGATGACCTTCGAAACCCGGCCGGACTGGTGCAGGGAGGAGCACATCGGGAGGATGCTCGTCCTCGGGGTGACCAAGGTGGAACTCGGGGTACAGCACGTTGAGGACCGGATCCTCGACCTGAACCGCCGCGGATGCCGGCTCGCGGATGCCACTTCCGCGAACCGGCTCCTCCGGGACTCAGGCTTCAAGGTCGGCTTCCACGTGATGCCGAACCTCCCGGGGGCATCCATCGCCGACGACGAGGGGATGTTCCGGGCCCTTTTTGCCGACGAATCGCTGCGGCCGGACTTCCTGAAGATCTACCCGACACTGGTGACACCGGGATCCGGCATCGAGGAGCTTTACCGGAACGGGGAATACCATCCGTATGCCGAACCCGACCTCGTCGACCTGATCGCGAGGGCAAAGGCCATGCTCCCTCCCTGGGTCAGGCTCCAGCGGGTCCAGCGGGATATCCCGGCGAAACTCATCACCGCCGGTTCGATCCACGGGAACCTCAGGCAGCTCACACGGGCACGCCTCGCGGAAACCGGGGGTTCGTGCCGGTGCATCCGGTGCCGTGAGGCGGGGAGGAGGGCAGCAGAGGGGACACCGGTTGTCGACGTCCTCACGTACTCCTGCTGCGGCGGGACCGAGCACTTCATCTCGGCAGTCGCGGGGGAAGCGCTTATCGGGTATGCACGGCTCCGTTTCCCGGGAGATGCCAGCCGGCCTGAACTCGCGGGCTCCTCCCTCCTCCGGGAGCTCCACGTGTACGGGTCCCTGGTCCCGGTGGGGAGGAGTGCGGGACCCGGTGAATGGCAGCACCGGTCGTTTGGCTCGCTCCTGCTTATGAAGGCCGAGGAACTTTCCCGTTCGGAGGGTTTCAGGCAGATGGCAGTCCTGTCGGGGATCGGAGTCCGGCCGTACTACAAGCGGAGGGGCTATGGGAGGAAGGGGCCCTACATGATCAAGGATCTGGGATGAAGCCTGCGACCAGCGAGTTCCTGAGGCAGCGGTTCACCGAGTATTACCGGAAGGAACGGCTCCAGGCCCCGCCGGCCGTCGGGGAGCGGGAGTTCGGCTTCATCCCCTTCGAGCCCGATACCCCGGAGGTGCACATGCGCAGGCACATGGGCTTCGGCACCGCCCGGGAACTGGGTGACTATGTCAGGTCCATTGTCCCCCGGCATGCCTTCTACTCGAGCGCGTACTATGCGAACCCCGGGGCAGGGACAATGGCCGAGAAAGGGTGGACCGGCGCGGACCTCATCTTCGACCTCGACGCCGACCACCTGATGAGGGGGCCCTACCGTGCGATGCTCGACCGGGTCAAGGAGGAGACGGCGAAGCTCCTCGCGATGCTCACGGGCGAGCTCGGCTTTTCCGAGAGGGAGATCCACCTGGTCTTCTCGGGAGGCAGGGGGTACCATGTCCACATCCGGGAGATCGCCGTGCGGGGATGGGGGAGCCAGGAACGGCGGGAGCTCATCGATTACGTCTGTGGGATCGGCATCGAGCCCGGGGTGCTCCTTCGGGGCCCGGCAGGCAGCGGGACCGGCGGATGGAAAGAGAGGTATATATCCACAATCTCCGAGTACCTCCTCTGGCTCAGGGGGCTGGGGCGGGAGAAGGCGGTGGAACACCTCATGGGGATCGACGGCGTGGGAAAGGAGCGGGCCCCGAGGTTCTTCGATGCCATCGACACCTACCTCGCCGGGCTCGGCAGGGACGATGCGGGTCCGCTCGTCACGAACCAGGTCTTCACCGCCGTCTCGGGAAAACCGGACGGGAAGTTCATGGAACTCCTCAGGGCGAAGGCCGCCCTCGCCGACGAGCCGGTGACGACCGACACGAGGAGGCTCATCCGCATGCCCACCACCCTCCACGGGGGGAGCGGCCTCCGGGTCACCCCGCTCGATCTCGGCGGCTTCGGGGCCTTCGACCCCCTCGCGGACGCGGTGGTCTTCTCCGAAAGATCGGTAAAGGTGGAGGCAGGGATGAACCTCTCGATGGAACTCTCGGGGAACACCTGGCAGGTGACGAAGGGGCCGAACACGGTCCCCGAGGCCCTCGCGGTGTTCCTCTGCGCACGGGGCCTTGCCGAGGTCGCCGGGGAGGAGAGCCGTGCCGCTCGATGACCTGCGGATCATCATCTTAAACGAGCGGGAGAGCGGGAGGCTCTCCGACGTGCCCCCGACCCTCTACGAGGAGATCCGCGGCCACCTCGCCTCCCTCCAGGAGCAGGTGTACCAGTGCGAGGACCCCCTCTCTGACCAGGCCCAGGGCCTTATCGAGGAGGTGAAGGCCGTCCGGGAGATCTTACGGGATATCTTCCGGATCCGGTCGAGGAAGATCCTCTCCCTCGCGCTTGTCCAGGTCGAGGCGGACGCGACCGACCGGGAGGAGCTGAAGAAGATGCTCCCCGCCGAACGCGAGATGTTCGACGGCATCATCCGGGAGCTCGGGAAGGGAAAGGCGTCGCTCTCGGGGCAGGCGCGGCTGGAGGTGGTATCCGGCGAGGCCCTCGTCGTCCCGCCGGAGCCGGGAGCCGCTCCCGCGCCCGAACCCGGGCAGGCGCCCGGGGAGGCCATGGTCCTCGTCCGGGTTCTCTCGGACATGGAACCCTTCATGGGCGTCGACGGCCGGATCTACCACCTGAAGGCCGAGGACGTGGTCACCCTTCCCTCGAAGAACGCGGGGGTCCTCATCGACCGGAACATGGCAGAGGGCGTGGTGAACCCGCCCGGCGCGTAGCCGGGATTTCGTCGGCCGGGGGCCGGAAAACCCGGGCATCACATACTCTTAAATATCATGCCCGGGAAATTATTATGCCACTCGGAGCAACAGGAAAGGACGATAAATCATGAAGATGCCGGTGAAATTCAACACATACTGCCCTTTCTGCCGCAAGCATGAGATCCACGAGGTGGAGAGGGTCAAGAAGGGCAAGACCCGGGGCCTCCACTGGATCGACCGGCAGAAGGCGCGGAGGGGAAAGGTCGGGAACATGGGGAAGTTCTCCAAGGTCCCCGGCGGCGACAAGCCGACAAAGAAGATCAATGTCCGGTACCGGTGCACGAAGTGCAAGAAGGCCCATCTCCGGCCCGGGTTCCGGCTCTCCAAGTTCGAGCTCACGGAGTGAGGAAATGGTCAGACTGAATCGAGAGAACCGGAGCAGGTTCTACCGGGTAAAGTGCCCCGACTGCGAGAACGAGCAGGTCATCTTCGGCAAGGCGAGCACCACCGTGGACTGCATCGTCTGCGGGAAGGTCCTCGCCCAGCCGGCGGGCGGCAAGGCGCACATCACGGCAGAGATCCTCTCCGAGATCGAGTGAGCACCCGATGCCCGAGCGGGACTGGCCCGAGGAAGGGGAACTGGTCGTCTGCACCGTCGATGCCGTGAAGGACTTCGTTGCCTTCGTCCGGCTCGACGAGTACGGTGGCAGGCAGGGCCTGATCCCGATATCCGAGATCGCGAAGGGCTGGGTCAAGTACATCCGCGACCATGTCCGGGAGGGCCAGAAGGTGGTCTGCAAGGTCCTCCACGTCGACCGGAGCCGCGGCCACATCGACCTCTCGTTAAAGGACGTCAACGAGCACCAGCGCCGCGAAAAGATCCAGGAGTGGAAGAACGAGCAGAAGGCCCACAAGTGGATCGGCTTTGTCGCCGAGGAAACGAAGGTGCCCGCCCCCTCCATCGAGGAGGCAATCCGCCGGGACTATACCCACCTGTACCGGGCCTTCGAGGATACTGTCGTCGGGGGAGAGAAGATCCTCGAGAAGCTCGCCATCCCCTCCTCTGCCCGGGCCGCCTTTCTCCGCATCGCCTCGGAGAATGTCCGGAAGCCCCGGGTCACCATCTCGGGGAACCTCCACCTCACCTCCACGAAGCCCGACGGAGTGAGCGTCATCAGGAAGGCCCTCAGGGCGGCCCTCCCGAAGATTGATGACGTCGACATCGAGCTCCTCTATGTCGGCGCCCCCATTTACCGCATCAAGGTGACCGCGCCCGATTACAAGCAGGCCGAGAAGGCCATCGAAAAGTCGGCCCAGGCAGCCATCCGGGTGATGGAAAAATCGGGGGACACCGGGGAGTTCGTGCGCAAGCAGAAGGCCGGCTGATTGGGATGAGCGGCCGCATCCGGCGCTGCCCCGCGGATCGTACCTATACTCTCTTTCCAGCATGTCCCTGTTGCGGGCGGCCAACCATAACCGCACACCCTGCGCGGTATTCACCTGACGACCGGAAAGCCAGGTACCGGAGGCTCGGGCGGGCATGGAACCGGTAGAGATCAGGTGGGTGCGGAACGGGCCGCTCCAGGCGGAGATCCTCGTCGAAGGGCTCCCGGGCATCGGCCATGTCGGGAAGCTCGCGGCCGAGCACCTGATCGAGGAGCTCCGGGCCGTGAAGGTAGCCGAGCTCACCTCCGTCCACCTCCCCCCCCAGGTCATCATCGAGCCCTCCGGAGTTGCCCGCCTTGCCCGGAACGAGGTCTTCCTTCACGAGGGGGAGAAGCGGATCGCGTTCCTGGTCGGGGACTACCAGAGCGTGTCCCCCGAAGGGCACTACCATCTCGCCGAAGCGTACCTCGACATCGCCGGGCGGCTTGGGGTCCGCTGCATCTACACCCTGGGAGGGTACGGGGTCGGCCACCTTGTCTCCGAACCCCGGGTGCTCTCGGCGGTGAACAGGGAAGAACTCCGGGCGGGCCTTGCGGCCGCGGGGGCGCTGTTCAACCCCGACGAGCCCCCGGGCGGGATCATCGGGGCCTCCGGGCTCGTCCTCGCCCTCGCCCTCCGCCGGGGGATCGATGCTGCCTGCATCATGGGGGAGACGAGCGGGTACCTGGTCGACCCGAGGGCCGCCTCCGGGGTCCTCGCCGTCCTCTCTACCCTCATCGGCATCGGAGTGGACATGAGCAGGCTCGAGACCCGGGCCACCGAGATGGAACAGGTCATCGCGAAGCTTGCCGAGAACGAAACGGCGGAAGACGACGAGGCCCTCCGCTACATCGGCTAGCCATGCTCATCGACGCCGACCTCCACCTCCATTCCCTGTTCTCCATCGCATCCTCCCGGTCCATGGTCCCCTCCTCCATCCTCGCCGGGTGCAGGAAGAAGGGCATCGCAGCGGTCGGGAGCGGCGACGCCCTCCACGGGGAATGGCGGAGGATGTGGTGCGAAGCTCCCGCCGATGGCGGTGCGCTCGTCATCCCCTCCGCCGAGGTTGAGGACCGTGACCGGGTCCACCACCTTATCCTCGCCGAAACCTTCGAGGTCTTCGGGGATCTCGCCCTCCGGTTCGCGCCGGCGGCACCGTCCATTGTCACGATGGGCCGGCCGCACCTGCGGCTCCCGGGCGCGGAGATCGCCCGGGAGGTGCACGAGGCCGGGGGCATGATCGGCCCTGCCCATGCCTTCACCCCCTGGACCTCCCTCTACGCGTCCTTCGACCGGATCGGGGACTGCTACGGCGGGGAACGGCCCGACTTCCTGGAACTCGGCCTCTCGGCAGACTCATCCTACGGTTCGGGCATCTCCACCCTCGCGGGCATTCCCTTCCTCTCCAATTCAGACGCCCACAGCCCGTCTCCCGCAAAGCTCGGGAGGGAGTTCAACCGGATCGAGGTCCCCTCGCTCTCCGTCGGGGCTGTCCTCGGTGCGATCCGCGAGGGCCGGGTCGCATTGAACGCCGGGTTCTTCCCCGAGGAGGGGAAGTACAACCGGACCGCCTGCGCACGGTGCTACCGGCAGTTCAGCCTCGGGGAGGCGGCCGGGCTCTCCTGGAGGTGCCCGGACGATGGAGGGCTCCTCAAGAAGGGGGTCTCCGATCGCGCCCGGGAGCTCTCCGATATGCCCCCTGCCCCGCGTCCTCCCTATCTCCACCTCATCCCGCTCCTCGAAATCATCCAGCGGGTCCTCGGTACTTCCAGCCCGCTGACGAAACGGGGCATGCGTCTCTACAACTCCCTGCTCGGGGCATTCGGAAACGAGATCAGGGTGCTCGTTGACGTCCCGGAGGAAGAGATCCGGGACCTCCATCCCGGTGTCGCCGATGCCATAGGGAGGCTCCGGACCGGAAGAGTAACCCTCTCCCCGGGTGGCGGCGGGAAGTACGGAAGCTTCTCCTTCGGGTAGTTCCCTCGGCCCGGCCGGGATCGATTTGCATTCTTCTGGCTCCTGTTTGCATGCCTGTCACCGTGGATCCTGTCCGGTGCTTCCCGCTTAGATCTCGATCCTTCCGGCGTTCTCCTTGCCGGCCGCCGCCGGTACCGGCGGGACCACGGTAGCGAGGGCATCCATCAGGTTCCCGACCTTGGGATCCGTGAGCACGGTTTTCAGTGACTCAAGCTCTCTCGGGCTCCGGATCATGATGCCCTTCCGCTTCATCGGGCTGCCCCGGTCGTCAACGGGGTTGATCTCCATCGCGAGCGTCGGGGGGCGGGTCGTGGTCCGCGGCATCCTCAGGATGGATACGCCGTGGAGCGAGGTCGCCTTCCGTTCCCAGTCCTTGCCTTCCTCGAGGAAAGTCTCCAGTGTCTCTCTTACGTTCATGCGCGTGACACTCGTCAGGGCTTCCTCTTTAACCCTCGCCGCGGGCGGGATGAAAGTGGCGGGCTTGCCGGGCCGGGATCCACCGGCTGCCAGGGTGACCGCCGCGTTCATATCAGGGAAGCCCCAATACTGTCCGGATCCCCCGGGATAAGAGAGCGTTCCCATGGAGGAGAAACCCGCGTTCCGGAAGTCCCTCGGCCTCGTCGAACTCGTGAGCCTCGGGGTCGGGGGTACCATCGGGTCGGGCATCTTTGTCGTCCCGGGGATCGCCGCAGCGATCGCGGGGCCCTCGTCCCTCCTCGCCTGGCTCATCGTCGCGATCTCGGCAGCCTGCGTCGCCCTCTCCCTCGCCTGGATCCAGGCCCGATCCCCGTCGGGAACCCCCTTCCTTTCCATCTTCGAGCCGGTGTTCGGGGCCCGGGGCTCGGCGGTACTTTCGACCATCTACCTCGTCTCCTCGGTCTTTGGCATCGCCACCATTGCCTCGGGGCTCGGGCAGTACTTCACGTTCTTCTCCGTCCCCCATGTCCTCGCCGCGGAGATCTTCATTATCCTGGCCTTCCTCGGGATAAACCTGGTCGGGATCGCCCTCTCAGGCCGGACCGAGAACGTCCTCACGGCGGCAAAGATCGTCCCCATTGTCCTCATCGCGGTCGCCCTCGTCCCGTTCATCAGGCTTGCAAACCTCGTACCAGCCCATGCCGTCCCGATCACCGATATCCTGAAGGTTGTCATCATCGTCTACTGGCCGTTCACGGGTTTCGAGATCTGCGCCATCCCCGTCGAGGAAACGCGTGACCCCCGGGTCATCTCCCGTTCCCTTCTCATCGTCATGGCCCTTGTCTGTGCCATCTACCTCGTCCTGAACATCTCCCTCATCGGCGCGGTCGGTGCGGATGAACTTGGTTCCTCGCCTGCCCCCATCGCGACGGCCGCCGGGATCGTCTTCTCCGGAGCCGCTCCCGTCGTGGCTTTCATCGGGATCATCACCATGTTCTCGGCCCTGAACGCCTATGTCGTCGGGACATCCCGCGTCCTCCAGAATGTCGCCGGGAGGTTCCGGCTCCCCCGTCTCGCCGAGCTCACCACCCGTGGCACTCCCAAGACCGCCCTCGTCGTCTCCTGCATCCTCGCGGCAGGGCTCCTCTTCTTCTCCAACTCCTTCGACCTTCTCGCGTCGGTGGCCGTGGTGACGACCCTCATTCCTTATATCGCCATCTGTATCGTGGCGCTCATGCTCACCACGGGAGTACGGGAAAAAATCGTCGGTGGCGCCGGGGCCGCTCTCACGGCAGCCATCCTCCTCCTCTACTTCGCTTTCTGATCGGGCTCGGGCGGAGGGCCGAGCGGGAGCTTCGTCTGGTTGTTGTTGTCCTCCACGAACACGGCGACCGAGATGACCGTGGTCCACTTGCCGGTCTTCTCCCCCTGCGCCGACTGGCAGATGTGCGTGGTCTTGAAGAATTTCCCGCTCGCCTTGTAGATCTGTTCCCGCTCCTCCCACGCGAGATCGGGATCGAAATCGATGCCGAGGGTCGTGGCGAGCATCGTCGCGGCGAGGTCCTCGGCATACTCCCCGGACTTTTCGTCGGTCTCCCCGAAGGTGTGGTGCTCGGAGAGGTACCCGTAATCGTCCTGGGCCCGGGGCCGGGCAAGCCCGATGGCCGCCGAGACGAGACGGTTCGGCTCGTTTGTCTCGTTCCTTGCCATCACGACGAAGACGATCTGCCCCGGCTGGAGGAGCTTCAGGCCGTCTTCGGCGGAGATCTGCTTGCACCCGGGCGGGAGGATGCTCGAGACGTGAACCAGGTTGAACTTCTCGATGCCCGCCTTCCGGAGCGCGAGCTCGAAGGAGGCAAGCTTGTCCTTGTGAATCCCGACCCCCTTCGTGAAGAAGATCTTCGCGGGAACCATTGACTAAGGTTTTCCCGTTCGATTTTTTAAATGTATGGGAACGCCGGAGCGGGAAAAAAATCCCGAATTTCGGGCCGAAAATGCAATATGGCCGTTAAACCAGAGTTGTTTTGGAGCGAGCCCCGGCCCGGTGTTTTTCCGTCGTTACCGTCGTGTACACCGGTCCGACTGCCGTTCCAGCCCGTTTCCCGTGAGCGCGCCCGGGGAGAACGGTCCTCCTGCCACCGATGGCGGGAGGGGAACATCTTTTAATCCCTCTCTCCCATTACAGAAGTGAAATCCAGGAGGAAATGCGGGTGACCGAGATCGAGGAGGGGGCCCGGCGTGGTACCCGGAAACTGAAGCAGGGTATGGCGACCATCGGCGGGTCCTTCTCTTACCCCGAGACCGCGTACCACCTTCCCGTCTCCTATTCGCTCACCGGGATCGCCGTGAAGGACGGGGAGTCGGCACGCGGGGCCTATGGAAAGGCGGGCGAGAACCCCCTCGTCGCCGCCGAGTGCCTGCTCGCGGCACGATCCGCGGCCTCCGGGCCCGAGGGAGCCCCGTACACCGGCTTCATCCCCGATACGGTGCTCCGGAAACTCGGCTACTCCCTCGTCGACGGGTCGATCCTCGGCCTCGCCCTCCTTGCCGGCTCCCCGGCCTCGGCCGACGAGGCGGCCGGGATGGCCCGCGAGCTCCAGGAGAAGTACATGCTCACCTTCCTTGCAGGTGACATCATCCGGACCCTTTCCTCGGCGGGAGTAAAGACCGGCCTCGACTACCGGCTTGTTCCCCTCGGCTCACAGCCCATCCACGCGGTGCACTTCGTCGATATCCTGGCCCGGGTCGCGATGATGTTCGGCGGGGTCGTCCCCGGGGACGCCGGCCGGCTCATCGCCTATGCCGCCGAGCGGGCAAAGGCCTTTGCCATCGTCTTCCCCGGCCTTTCCGACGAGGAGATCGCCCTCGCCGACACGCTCCGTGTCCTCTCCATCCCCGTTCTCACGACGGGCGGGTACGAGGGGAGCGCATGGGTGCAGGCCGCCCCGGGTGATATTGTCGGGAAGGGCATGGAGCTCCGGGATATCAGGGTGAAGGTCACGGCGATCCCCATCCCGATGGGCTGCTCGCCCGCCTTCGAGGGGAAGAGCATCCGGAAGGAGGAGATGTACGTCGAGTTCGGTGGCGGGCGCTCGCCGGCATTCGAGCTCCTCAGGATGCGGGACCCGAAGGAGGTCGTGGACGGCCGGGTCACGGTCATCGGGCCCGAGATCGGGGAGATGCAGCAGGGCTCTGCGGTCCCCCTCGCGATCCTCGTCGACGTCGCAGGGAAGCGGATGAGGAAGGAGTTCGAGCCTGTCCTCGAGCGGCGGATCCACAACTTCGTGAATTATGGCGAGGGTTCCTGGCACGTCGCCCAGCGAAACCTGATCTGGGTCAGGCTCTCGAAGGAGGCGGTCGGAAAGGGCGTGAAGGTGGAGCACCTGGGGAAGCTCATCGCGGCGAAGTTCAAGATGGATTTCCCCGAGCTCCTCGATGCGGCCCAGGTGACCCTCGTGACCGACGGGAAGAAGGTGGTGGAGCTCATGAAGGAGGCGGAGAGGATCTACGAGGAGCGTGACCGGCGGGTGCTCGGGATGAAGGACGACGAGGTGGACGTCTACTACTCCTGCACCCTGTGCCAGACATTTGCCCCGAACCATGTCTGTATCATCACGCCCCAGCGTCCCGCCCTCTGCGGGGCCATCACCTGGCTCGACGGCCGGACGGCGTACGAGATATCGCCGTCCGGGGCGAACCAGCCGGTGAAGAAGGGCCGGCTTATCGATGCCCAGCGGGGCGAGTTCGAGGGGGTGAACGAGTTCGTGAAGAAGGCCTCCCACGGCGAGGTGGACCGGTGCTCCCTCTACGGCCTCATGGAGTTCCCCATGACCTGCTGCGGCTGCTTCGAGTGCATCGCCGTCGTCCTCCCCGAGGTGAACGGCGTTATGGTCGTGAACCGGGAGTTCACGGGAGAGACCCCCTGCGGGATGTCCTTCTCGACCCTTGCCGGCACCATCGGGGGCGGGGCACAGACGCCGGGCTTTGCCGGTATCTCGAAGGGCTTCATCCTCTCCGAGCGGTTCCTCCAGGCCGAGGGGGGCATCGAGCGGCTTGTCTGGCTGCCCGCGATGCTCAAGGAAGAACTGGAGCCCCGGCTGAAGAAGCGCCTCGAGGCCATCGGGAAGGCGGACCTCTTCGGGAAGATCGCGACCGAGAACGAGGCAAAGACCATCGAGGAGCTCCAGGCGTTCCTCGAAACAGTCGGCCACCCGGCGCTCGCGATGAGGTCACTCATCTGAGGGACCTGAATGACCGATGAATCATCCCAGGCAGCGACGGGGGCGGGTTCTGCCCCGATAGACCTCGTCATCCTCGGGGCGACGGCGAAGGAAGGCGGCACCCGGGGAGTCTCCTACCGGATCGGCGGGTGGAGCAGCCTACCATTCCTCGGCCCGCGTCCGGCCGGGGTGCAGTCCCCCCTCATTGCCCTCGAGGTCTGCGATGACCCCCGGATCTGGCCGGCTGCGGTCACCGGCCACATCGGCGATCTCGCGGGGGACCCTGCCGCCTGGGCCCGTGAGGCCGAGAAGAAGTACTCCGCCGACCTCGTCCGGCTCGTCCTCACCTCGACGAGGGACCGGTCCTTTTCCGATTTTCCTGCCGTCGCGAAGACGGTCGAGGCCGTCCTCTCATCGACCACCCTCCCGCTGATCATCGAGGGATCGAGCGAGCCCGAGCTCGACCGCGAGGTCTTCCAGCGGTGCGGCGAAGCAGGGGCGGGCGAGCGCCTCCTCCTCGGCACCGCCGAGGCGGACCGGTACCGGTCGGTGGCCGCGGCCGCCCTCGCGTACGGCCACTCGGTCGTCGCCCAGTCGCCCATCGACATCAACCTCGCAAAGCAGCTGAACATTCTTCTCAGGGAAATCGGCGTCCCCCATGACCGGATCGTTATCGACCCGTACACGGGGGCCCTTGGGTACGGCTTCGAGTACTCCTACTCGGTCATGGAGCGCATCCGCGATGCCGCGCTGAAGGGGGACCGCGACCTTGCCATGCCGATGATCAGCCAGGCGCCCGACAGCCTGACGGTGAAGGAGGTCCGCGAAGCGCCCCCGGAGTGGCAGCGGGAGATAGCGATCCGGTGGGAGTTCGGGTTCGCCCTTTCGGCGGCCATCGCCGGTGCGGACGTGGTCTCGGTACGCCACCCGGACACGGTCGCCCTCCTGAAGGCCGCATTCCGCGATCTCACGGCAGGACCCCCCGCGGGAGGTGGTCCGGGTGGCGCTTAAGGCCCTCGACATCTACAAGATGCTCCCGAAGAAGAACTGCAAGGAGTGCGGCTTCCCCACCTGCCTTACCTTTGCCATGAAGCTCGCGGCAGGGAAGGCCGACGCCGACAGCTGCCCCTACCTCGATGCCGCGACAAAGGCCCTCCTCCACGGGGCCACCCGCCCGCCCATCCAGCTCGTGAAGCTCGGCGTAGGCGAGCGACAGGTCCCGGTCGGCGACGAGATCGTCCTGTTCCGGCACGAGAAGGCATTCTACCACCCGCCCGCCATCCTCTTCTCGGTCTCGGACCTCTGGGAAAAGGAACGGATTGTAGCCGCTGCAAAGAGGGTCATGGAGGAGGTCTTCCCGAGGGTGGGGGAGAACCTCCGGTTCAACGGCCTCGCCGTGAGAAACGACAGCGGGAACCCCGATGCGTTCGGGAAGGCGGTCGCCGCCGTCGAGGAGGAGGCCGAGTTTCCCGAAGCCCTCATCTCCTCCTCCGCAGAGGCCCTCGAGGCAGGCCTTGCCCGGTGCGGCAACTACCGCCCCGTCATCCACGCCGCCACCCCGGAGAACTTCGGGCAGGTGGCCCCCCTCGCGAAACGGTTCGGCTGCTCCCTCGTCGTCCGGGCGGCCGGCCTCGCGGATCTTGCCCGGCTCGCGAAGACCTGCGGCGACCTCGGGGTCCGGGACCTCCTCCTCGATCCGGCACCCGCGACCCTCGGGGAATACCTTATACGGTCCACGGAAATCAGGCAGAAGGCCATCGACCGGAGCGACCCCGACCTCGGGCACCCGGTCTTCCTCGACGCGACCGGGTTCGTTCCCGAGGAGGCTGCAGTCGTAACGGGCATCCTCAAGTACGCGGGGGTCATCGTCACCTCCGTCCTTCCGCCGGGGACCGCGAGGATGGCCCTCACGCTGCGGCAGAACATCTACACCGACCCCCAGAAGCCCATCCAGATGACCCCCGGCCTCTACCGGGTCGGCGAGCCCGGGCCGGATTCCCCGGTGCTTGCCACCGTGAACTTCTCCCTCACCTACTTCACCCTCCTCGGGTACCTCGAGGCCTCCCGGATTCCCTGCCACCTCCTGATCATCGACACCGAGGGGTTCTCGGTCCTCACCGCGGTCGCCGCCGGGAAGTTCTCGGAGCGGCTCGTAAAGGACTCACTCGACCGGTACCAGGTGGCGGGCCAGGTGAAGCACCGGAACCTCGTCATCCCCGGCTATGCAGCCCCCCTCTCCGGGAGGATCGAGGAGGTGACCGGCTGGAAGGTCCTCGTCGGGCCGAGGGATGCAGCCGACATCGGCGAGTTCCTCGAAAAGGAGTGGGTCGCTAAGGGCCGGGCCATCAGGGCCGGCCCTTGAGGGCGGACCGAACGGTTTGCCCGATGGGCCGGGCCATCAGGGCCGGCCCTTGAGGGCGGACCAACAGGGGTTGCCCGATGGGCCATCCGACGGCGTAATCTCCGGGTTCCGGCCCGCTACGGAGAGCCGGGGACGGCATGTATATCTGGCCCCTTCCTCAAAGGATTGTACCATGGAGACGAATGGACGCGCCCGTCCGGTCACGGGGGTGACCGGCTGATGCCGGTCGTCACCTTCCTGCCGAGCTACCGGAAGGTCACGGCAGACCCCGGGACCACCATCCTCGACGCTGCCCGGCAGGCGGGGTTCCAGATGAACGTCGTCTGCGGCGGGCAGGGGAAGTGCGGGAAGTGCGTCGTGTTCGTGAAGGCCGGGGATGTCTCCTTCGACCGGGAGAAGTTCGGGAGGTTTTTCACCGATGATGAGCTGGACGCCGGGGGATGCCTGAGCTGCCAGACGGAGATACGGGGCGACCTGCAGGTCCTGATCCCCGAGAGCACGATCATCCAGGAACAGAAGATCCTTATCGAGGCGCTCGGGATCGAGACCGCCTTCTCACCCTCGGTATGGAAGTACGCCCTCGAGCTCCAGGCCCCGACGCTGGACGACCCCTCGCCGGACCTCACCCGGCTCCTCTGGGGGATCCAGAAGAAGGGCGGGCCGGTCGTCGAGAAGATCTACGCCCCCCTCGAGGTCCTCCACCTGATCCCCCGCATGCTCCGGGAGAGCGGCTGGCGGGTGACGGGGACGGTCGCCCTC
>DATJPK010000118.1:0-22288 GCA_035506435.1 Methanomicrobiales archaeon | reverse complement strand
CACCAGATGGCGGGCAGGGCCGGGCGACCCGGGCTCGACCCGTATGGGGAGGCGGTCCTTATCGCAAAAGACCGGGACGCGGTGCAGGACCTGGCCTGCGCGTACATCGAGGCCGCTCCCGAGGATGTCCATTCGCAGGTCGGGTCGGCGAATGCTATCTGCACCCACATCCTCTCCCTTGTCGCCACCGGTTTTGCGTCCACCGGGGGGCAGATCCTCGGGTTCCTGGACCGGACCTTCTACGTCCACGAGAACCGGGACCGCAGGGGCCTCGGGACGGTGGTGGAATCGGCCCTCTATTTCCTGGAACGGTCGGAGATGCTGACACGGCTCGGCGAGGATATTTCGGCGACCGAGTTCGGGACCCTCGTCTCCCGGCTCTACCTGGACCCGAGGGGCGCTGAGGCCATCGCGGCCTGCCTCTCGAAGGCGGAGAGCTTCACGGGGATCGGCCTCCTTCACCTCCTCTGCTCGACGCCCGACATGCCCACCCTCTACCTCAGGCAGGCCGACCTCGCCCTTGTCGAGCGCTACCTGTACGAGCATGAAAACGCCCTCTGGCTCCCCCTGCCCTCCCTCGGCGACGAGGAGTGCGAGTCCTACTACCGGGCGCTGAAGACCGCCCTCGTACTCTCAGACTGGACCGACGAGCTCGGGGAGGCGATGATCTGCGAGCGGTACGGGGTGAACCCGGGCGACATCTACTCCTACGTCGAGAGCGTGCAGTGGCTCATGCACGCCGCCGCCCGGCTCTCGGCGAAGTTCGCCCCCCACCTCGCCCGGGATGTCAGGGACATGGAGGTGCGGGTCAGGTCAGGCGTGAAGGCCGAGCTCCTGCCCCTCGTTTCCCTCCGGGGCATCGGCCGGGTGCGGGCAAGGCGGCTTTTCAACAACGGCATCACGACACCGGAGGCGATCCGCGGGGCTGGGCTTGACCGGGTCGCCTCCATCATCGGGCGGGGGATCGCCGAGCAGGTCTTTGCCCAGCTCGGGAAAGCCTCCGCCCCGGCGCCCGGTGACCAGGCGGGCCTCGGCCGATTCGGGGGTGGAAGCCCTGGCGAGTGAGGAGTTCGGGATACGGGCGGCGGTCTTCCGGGTCCCGGCCTGCTCATCCTTTCTCGGGAAGATCCGGGCGGTCGCGACGGCCCGGAATACCAGGATCGTCTGCTTCAACGCCGACCTGATGGCCGGGAGGGGCCATGCTGCGGCGGCTGTCAGCAGGGCCCTGAGGGCCGCCCGGGCCAGGACGATGATCTCTTCCTCTCTCGAGATGGAGGCGCTCCTCTATGCGTCGGGGAACCGGCAGTGCAGCGTCGCGGAGCGGTTCGGGATCCACGAAGGAGAGAACAGGGCATACGTCTGCCTCTGCCCCCCTTCGGGGGCGGCCTTCGGCGACCTTTCGGGGTTCATGACATTCGTCGATGAGGACTGGGAGGTCATCCCGGCGGAGAAACGGGAACGGCTCAGGGAGGCTTTCGGGATAACCGACGAGGAGCTTCAAGCCGCCGGGCCGGGGCGGCTTGCCGACCTGGTCCTCGAACGGGTGGCGCTCCTCGAGGTCTATCGCTGATCCCGGGCCGCGTGAGAGATGATGTGCCGGATCTCGGGAAGGATCAGTTCCCTTGTCCCGAGGGTCACGGCCGGGACCGATCCCGGGAGGCAGAACACCGCCTTTCCCCCGGAAATCCCGGCTATCGCCCGGGAGAGGATGGCGGGGGTCCCTATTTCCTGGTAGGACTTCCACCGGAAGAGCTCCCCGAACCCCTCCATCTCCTTCTCGAGGAAGGGCCGGACCGCCTCGATGGTGCAGTCGTCGGATGTGAGCCCTGTCCCGCCGGTCAGGATGATGCAGCTCGCATGGTCGAGGGCGAGGACAAGGGCGGTCCGTATATGCTCGACCTGGTCCGGAACGAGGGCATAGTAGGTGACCTCGATCCCCGCTCCCTCGAGGAGGTCCCGGATCGCCTGGCCGCTTTCGTCGGTCTCCGGCGTGCGGCTCGAGGAGACGGTAATGACCGCTCCCGCGATGCTGACGTCTCGGGTGTGCTCGGGGTTCATATCCTGAAGTGTGGTTGGCACCCGGAAAGATAAAGGGATGGCCCGGCCTCCCACCCCCGTGTACCGGCCCCAGGGTACCTGACCGTCTGCGGGGGGTTCTCCCGGAGCTTTCATGTTCCCTGTCCATTTGAGGCGGGTTCTTCCCGGGCTCCCCGCGTCCCCTGGACTACCGGGAGTGGTCCTATGAGAGACCCCTTTGTTTCCATTGGAAGGTTCCTGGGGATGTGGATGGCGGGGTGCCCGGCATCTCCGACGGGAGAGGCACGATGTGTCCTGCAGCGGGTTCTTCCATGCATGTGGTGCATTTCGATCTGTTTTTATATGTTATAAGAGAGAGAAACAACCGGCTGTTTTCAGAGAACGAGAATACCAGGATCAGGCAGTTCTCACCCTCCAATGGAAACAAAGGGGAGGGTCCCTCACGGCATCCCGAAAAGTACCCGCTCTCGCAGGGGAGCGAATGCCGGAATCACCCGGGAGACCTGGAAACGCCGACCGGTCCATGCGCGGGAATACCGTGACAGTGCAGGTGAAATCAGCACCGCAAATGGACCGGAAACGGTGGTCCGGCACCAGCCCGGGAACTCTGAAATTACCGATTTTTTCGTAAAACCCCAGCTGTATAAAAGGATTTCCACAGGAAGAAGGGGGGTTATAAACAGGGAAAAAACGGAGAGCTTAAGAGGGGTCGGACCCATATTCCGGAGCGCAATTCTTCACCCCCTGCATGCCCGAAGAAACCTCGTCCATGGGACTGTTCCAGAAATATCTCGTGAATAAGAACATTTTCAAGAATCGGGAGGTGCTCCGCCACTCGTACCGGCCCAACATCCTCCCCCACCGGCAGCCCGAAATCAATACCATCGCGTCCATCCTTGCCGCGTCCCTCAAGGGCGAGACCCCGAGCAACATCCTGATCTACGGGAAGACCGGGACGGGCAAGACCGCCTGCGTGCGGTATGTCGCCGCCGAGCTCGAGAAGGCCTCCCAGGAGACGGTTATCCCCTGCCATGTCATCCACCTGAACTGCGAGGTCATCGACACCCAGTACCGGGTGCTCGCCCAGATTGCAAAGAACCTGGAGGACCACGACGAGCGGGCGAGCGACGGGACGCGCGGCTCCATCCCCTTCACCGGGTGGCCCACCGACCAGGTGTACATGGAGCTCAAGAACCTCCTCGAGTCCGTGGGCGGGGTCATGGTGATTGTCCTCGACGAGATCGACAAGCTCGTCAAGAAGAGCGGGGACGAGACCCTCTACAACCTGACCCGGATCAACTCGGACCTCAAGGATTCGAAGGTCTCCATCATTGGTATCTCGAACGACCTGCGGTTCACCGACTTCCTGGACCCGAGGGTCCTCTCCTCCCTCTCCGAGGAGGAGCTGGTCTTCCCGCCGTACAACGCCCCCCAGCTCTGCGACATCCTCCAGCAGCGGAGCGCGGACGCCTTCATGGACGCGGTCATCGACGCCCCCGTTATCCCGCTTTGCGCGGCCCTCGCCGCCCAGGAGCATGGGGATGCCCGCCGCGCCCTCGACCTCCTCCGGGTCTCGGGGGAGCTTGCCGAGCGGGAGGACACCGACCGGGTGCTGGAGAAGCACGTGAAAATGGCGCAGGAAAAGATCGAGACCGACAGCATGATCGAGTGCGTCTCGACCCTCCCGACCCAGTCGAAGGTGGTGCTCTACTCCATGCTTCTCCTCGAGCACATCGGGAAGAAGATCTTCACCTCGGGCGAGGTCCTGCAGGTCTACCGCGAAGTCGCGGGGACGCTCGACGTGGACGTGCTCACGAACCGGCGCATCACCGACCTCGTCTCCGAGCTCTCGATGCTCGGGGTCATCAATACCCGGGTCGTCTCCAAGGGGCGGTACGGCCGGACGAAGGAGATGTGGTTCGACATGATCACGGGCCGCATCTGGGAGGTCCTTTCGAAGGACCAGCGGCTCTCGCGGGATACCCTTATACAATTGGATACCAACCGGTTGAAGGCATTATTGAGGTGATCCCGTGGACGGAAAAGACCTGGAGATCCTCCAGCTGCTCGAGGAGAACGGCCGGATCCCCCTCGGGGAGCTGGCCGCGAGCCTCGGCCTCTCCGAGGGCGAGGCCGGGGAACGCATCCGGGCGCTGGAGGCTGCCCGGATCATCCGCAAGGTGACCGCCGTCATCGACTGGGAAAAGGCAGGGGCCTCGCGGGTATCCGCCATCATCGACCTGAAGATCGCCCCCGAGCGGGACTTCGGGTACGACAAGATCGCCGAGCGGATCGCCCGGTTCCGGCAGGTGGACTCGCTCTACCTGGTCTCCGGGGTCTACGACCTCCAGCTCCTGGTCACGGGGAAGGACATGAACGAGGTCTCCCGGTTCGTCTCCGAGCAGATCGCGCCCATGGACCACATCCGGGAGGCGGCCACCCACATCATCATGAAGATCTACAAGGAGAACGGGAACCAGTTCTTCGAGAAGGAGGGCGGGGAGCGGCTTCCCCTCTCGTTCTAGAGAAGACCATGCGCCAGCAGACCATGCGGGAGCGCGGCTCGGCCCGTGCCCGGGCCATCCCGCCCTCGGGCATCCGGAAGTTCTTCGACCTCCTCCTCACCATGGAGGACGTCATTTCCCTCGGTGTGGGCGAGCCGGACTTCGAGACCCCCTGGAACGTCTCCGAGGCGGGGATCTGGTCCATCGAGCAGGGGCACACCTCGTACACCTCGAACAAGGGCCTCCTCCCGCTCCGCCAGCTCGTCGCAAAAGACCTCCTCGCCCGGTACGGGGTCGGCTACGACCCCGAGGAGGAGATTATCATCACGACCGGGGTCTCGGAGGCGGCGGACATCGCCGTCCGTGCGCTCGTTGACCCGGGGGACGAGGTGCTTGTCGCCGAACCTTCCTATGTCTCCTATTCCCCCTGCGCGACCCTCGCCGGAGGAAAACCGGTCCCTGTGCCCTGCCCGGAGAAGGACGAGTTCCGGCTCACGCCGGACAACCTCGCTGAAAAGGTCACCCGGAAGAGCCGGGTCCTTGTCATGAACTTCCCGAACAACCCCACGGGGGGCGTGATGGGAAAGGCGGACATCGACGCCATCGCCGACCTCGTGGTGGACCATGACCTGATGGTCATCTCCGACGAGGTGTATTCGGAGCTAACCTACGAGGGCCGGCACGTGGCGGTGGCCTCCCATCCCGAGCTCAGGGACCGGACCGTGACCATGAACGGCTTCTCCAAGGCCTACTCCATGACGGGGTGGAGGGTGGGGTACCTCTGCGCCCCGAAGAACATCGCCGAGCTCGCCCTCAAGATCCACCAGTACGTGATGCTCTGCGCCCCCGTCATGGGCCAGATGGCTGCCATCGAAGCGATGAAGAACGGGGAGCAGGAGAAGGATGCGATGGTCAGGGAGTACCGGCAACGGCGGAACTTCTTTGTCGAGGGGCTGAACCGGATCGGCCTGCCCTGCCACCTCCCGAAAGGGGCCTTCTATGCCTTCCCCTCCGTCGCCGGGACCGGGCTCACCGACCAGGAGTTCGCCGAGCGGTTCCTCACCGAGAAGCAGGTGGCGGTAGTCCCCGGCTCGGTCTTTGGCGGGAGCGGGGCGGACCACCTCAGGTGCGCCTACGCGGTCTCGAGGGAGGACCTGGGAACGGCCCTGAAACGGATGGAGGAATTCATCTCCGGGCTGGTCCGGGCCTGAACGGCGGGGAAAGCGGCCCGGCCAAACCCCCTTGTTTCCATTGGAGCGCATGGGGCACCCGGATTGGATATCCGGGTTGTTCCTTTGCGATTCCCTGTGAGAGGCGGGGCGGAAACAGGGGCGGGAAAAATCCGAATCGGATGTTTCAAATTTTGAAAGAAGAAGAAAGTATTTATGCCAGAACTGGAAACCGGTGGCGGCCGAACCCCCTTGTTTCCAATGGAGCACATGGAGCCACCGGATCCCGCGTCCGGGGACGAAGAAACGGGATCCACCTGCCGGATCCAACAGGTTCATAGCCCGAAAACCCGGATCAGGCAGGTGCGGGATCTCCCGGGAAAGGAAGGTTTATATCTCACGACGGAATATCAGCGTAATCACCCCTTTGTTTCCATTGGAGTTCACATGACCACCGGATCCGGTATCCGGGGATATTCTACGGGATCCACTGCATCCACCGACGTAGAATCTTCGGTCGTGGGAGAGCGGGCCCGCCCGGACCACCGGGATAAACCGAGTGCAAATCCCTGCCTGGATGCCCGTCCATGCACCACTCTGCATGGCAGTTTCCCATGGCAATAGCTCCAGAGGAAACGGGGCTCCCTTCACCAGAAAAGGCCATCCCTGTCCCGGAATCCCGACGAGGCTCCCGAAGCATGGAATCGGGTGGCTCATGGTTCGCACCCCATTGCTTCCTGTGGAATCCAGCGGGCCGGCAAGCCTGTTTCCTGTGGAAATGGCCGCTCCATCCGATTTCCGATCCATGGAGATCCTTCCGGTGCCCGGGTCCGGGGACGCAGGGACGAGGATTTATTGGCGGAGAGGCCCCGTCTTAGTCTTAGGCAGGGAGGCGGGGCGGATGACAGCAGAGGTATTTTTTGCCGGGCTCCGGGCACGGGGGGACGCGGACAGCAGGGTTGCGAAGCTTCGCAGGCTCTTTGAGTCGGCCGGGATCGACCGGTGCATCCACGAGCGTGACCTCTGCGCCATCAAGGTCCACTTCGGCGAACGCGGCTGTGATACGTACGTGAACCCGGTCCATGTCCGCCAGCTGGTCGATCTCGTGAAGGCCGAAGGCGGCCGGCCGTTCCTCACCGACACCGGGACCCTGTACTCGGGAGGCCGCTCGAACGCCGTCGACCACATCACTACCGCCGTCGGGCACGGCTTCGACTACGCGGTGGTGGGTGCCCCCGTGATCATCGCCGACGGGATCCGGGGCGGGCATATCGTTGAGGTGAAGGCGGGAAGGAAACACTTCGACCGGGTCTTCATCGCCGGGGACATCGCCGCGGCCGACAGCATGGTGGTGGTCTCACATTTCAAGGGCCACATGCTTGCCGGCTTTGGCGGGGCCATAAAGAACCTCGCCATGGGCTGCTCCCCGGCGCGGGGAAAGCGCGAGATGCACCGGGCCCACACCCTGCTCGTGCCTGACCGGTGCCGGGGGTGCGGGAACTGCGTCGACGTCTGCCCGGCGGGGGCTCTCGAGCTCGGGGAAGAGAGGGTGAGCCTCGACAAGGAGAAATGCATCGGATGCGGGGAATGCATGACCGTCTGCCTCCAGTCGGCCATCGAGTTCGACTGGACGGTGGACATCCCGCCCTTCGTCGAACGGATGGTTGAGTACGCCTGCGGCGCCATGGAAGGAAAGGAGGGCAGGGCAGGCTTCTTCAACTTTCTCCTCTCCATCACCCCCGACTGCGACTGTGTCCCCTGGTCCGACGCCCCCATCGTCCCCGATATCGGGATCCTCGCCTCGCAGGACCCGGTTGCCGTCGATGCCGCGAGCCGTGACCTGGTGAACCGCCAGGCCGGCCTCCCGGGCTCGCTCCTCCAGGCTCACCACCGGCCGGGCGAGGACAAGTTCACGGGGGTCTGGGAGCATACCCGGGGAGAACTCCAGCTCTCGTATGCCGAGGAATGCGGCCTCGGGGAAAGGAAGTACCGGATCGTGGAGATATGATCACTCCTGCCGCGGTGACCGGGAGCCCGGCAGAGACCAGCCGGGCCCCGGGGTGAGACCATCAGGGAACGGGCGGGCAGGAATGAGGGGCCGGGCCTCGAGGTCAACCGGATCCACCGGATCGACTGCCTGGATGGCCTGAAGGCCCTCGGGAGGGGGGCGGTGGACGTCATCGTCACCTCGCCGCCCTACAATATCGGGATCCGGTACCGTTCCTACCATGACCGGCGCGGGCGGGATGAGTATCTCGCCTGGATGGGGGAGGTCGCCCGACTTGCCCGCGACGCGATGAGCGACCAGGGGTCCTTATTCCTGAACGTCGGGGGAACGGTCACCGACCCCTGGATCCCGCTCGACGTGGCGGCGGAGTTCCGGCGGCACTTCGTCCTGCAGAACCTGGTCCACTGGGTGAAGTCCATTGCCATCCCCCGGGAATCGATGGGGAACTACCCCCACATCGGGGGGGACATCGCAGTGGGGCATTACAAGCCCATCAACAGCAGGAGGTTCCACAACGACTGCCACGAGTTCATCTTCCACTTCACGAAACAGGGTGACGTGGAACTGGACAAGCTCGCTATCGGGGTGCCGTACCAGGACAAGTCGAACGTGAGGAGGTGGAAGGGCGCGGGCGGGGATATCCGGGACCGGGGAAACACCTGGTTCATCCCGTACGAGACCATCCGGACCGCCCGGCCCCACCCGAGCACGTACCCCGTCGGCCTCCCGGAGATGTGCATCCGGGACCATGGCCTGGAACGTACCCGGCTCGTGCTCGATCCCTTCATGGGGATAGGGGCAACCGCGGTTGCCTGCGTCCGGCTCGGGGTCCCGTTCATCGGCTTCGAGATCGACCCCGAGTACATCGCGATTGCCGAAGAACGGGTAGTGGCGGAACGGCGGGCGTTATAGCTGGCCTCATGTTCGGCAAGACCCGGCTTTCGGCCTTTGCATTAACTGATGTTGATGCTCGGCCTTCAGCCCGCCCTCACCTGACGGCGAGGGTCCTGCTGATGCAGGCGTCTCACCTGACGGCGAGACTCGGCTTACCAGCCGATAAAGAAACTTTTTCTCTCGGGCGCGGTTATGGGTATACATGGATCTGGCAGGAGAGAAGTGCGCCCCCATCGAGCCCGGGACACCCCCCCTCACCCGGCGGGAGCTCCTCACCCTCACGAAGAAGGTCGCCGACTGGAAGCTCGAGGGGACCCGCCTCGTCCAGACGTTCGCCTGCAGGAACTTCATCGAGGCGGTGAAGTTCCTGAACAACATCTCGGTCATCGCCGCCGAGGAGATGCACTACCCGGAGATGTGCATCACCGGCCAGCGGAACGTGACCGTCTCCCTCTATACCCACGCGAGCGGGGGGCTGACCCGGAACGACTTCATCCTCGCCGCGAAGATCACAGAGACCTGGAAGCAGCGGCCGGGTTAGTCCCGCATTATCCAGTCTCGGGAAATCCTCGACTTGCGCTCGGATTACCCTTCGCGGGTAAGCCCTGACGGGCCTACCCGCACGGGCTGACCCTTCGGGTTATCCCGCCAGGCCAAACGTCCGCAGGATCCGGTCCCGGAGCATGTCCTTCGGGTACGCCCCGATCACCTTTTCCAGGAGCTTTCCCCGGGCAAAGAGGAGGATGGTCGGGATGGCGGTGATCCCGTAGCTCCGGGCGATCTTCTGGTTCTCGTCGGTGTTCACCTTGGCAAAGGCGATCTTCCCCGCAAACTCCGCCGAGAGCTCCTGGATGACGGGCGCCACCATCCGGCAGGGGCCGCACCAGGGCGCCCACATGTCCACGACGAGGAAGGGGTTGTCCCTGACCGCCACCGGGAACTGCCGCTCGTCGAGGACCGTGACCTGCCCCGCGGGCGGTTCCCCGGCAGGCCTCTCTCCGAGCCCCCGCTTCAACTCCTCGAGCTTCTTCTCCCTGATCCGCATGAGCTCGTCGTCCATGGGAACAGCTTCGCGTTCCCCCCTCTTTATGGTGGTGAAAAGGGGGGGAAACGCCGGCATCCCCCCGCCCGCCCGTTTCCGGCCGGGGGGAGCAAAGTATATCACACATCATCAAGAATAGTAGGATGCTTTTCGGGAAGCGAGGTGGGGTAGTCAGGATATCCCGACGGGCTCATAACCCGTAGATCGATGGTTCAAATCCATCCCTCGCTATGATTCAGCAGCTTTTCCCGTCTTCTCCCATTGTTCCGGTTACGCCGCCGTCTTGTCGGGCGGGAACGAGCCGAGCTTCGCCTGGTAGCTCCCCACGACGAAGTCGATGTTCCGCGAGAGGCAGGACTCGCCCTCGATGGAAAGCGGGTAGTTCCCGGTGAGGCACCCGGTGCAGAGGTTCTCCCGGTCGATCCCGATGGCCTTTACGAGGGCCTCGAGGGAGATATGGTGGAGGCTCGTCGCGGCGATGGACTCCTTCACCTCGTTCACGGGCTTCGTGCTCGCGATCAATTCCTCCCGTGTGGGCATGTCGACACCGAGGTAGCAGGGGGCGATGATCTGGGGGGAGCCGATTCTCACGTGGACCTCGGAGGCCCCGCTCTCCTTCATGAGCTCGACGATGTGCCGGGAGGTGGTGCCCCTCACGATGCTGTCGTCCACGAGGACGACCTTTTTCCCCTCGATGTGCCCGATGATCGGGTTGAGCTTGAGCCGGACAGCAAGCTCCCGCTCTTTCTGGGAGGGCTTGATGAAGGTCCTCGCCGTGTACCGGTTCTTCATGAGGGCCTCCAGGTAGGGGATCCCCGAGTGGTGTGAGAAGCCGATGGCGACCGAGGTTCCGGAGTCGGGGACAGGGGAAACGAGGTCCGCGTCGAGGGGGGCCTCGTCGTAGAGGGACGCCCCGATCTTCCGCCGGATGTCATACACGAGCTTTCCCTCGATGACGGCGTCGGCCCTCGCGAAGTAGATGTACTCGAAGATGCAGTGCGCCCGCCGGTCGGCAACCGCGATCTGCATGGCCTCGAAGCCTTTGTCGGTGATCCGGAAGAGCTCCCCGGGCGAGACGTCGCGGACGAGGGTCCCGCCGAGGGTGTCGATGGCCACGCTCTCGGAGGCGACGATGAAGCCGGTCTCGGTCGTCCCGATGCAGAGGGGCTTGATCCCCATGGGGTCCCGGAAAGCGTAGAGGATCCCGTCGAGCATCAGGATCACCGAGTACGAGCCCCGGAGCACGTGCATGCAGTGGATGATGGCCTCCTCGATCTTCCCCGACCGGCGGAACTCGTCGACGATGGTCGAGGCGACCACCTCGGTGTCGGTGGTCGTCGAGAAGATCTCTCCCTGCTGCTCGAAGCCGGTGCGAAGCTCGTCGGCGTTCACCAGGTTCCCGTTGTAGGCGATGGCGAAGTGGTGGTCCTGGAACCGGAAGTTGAAGGGCTGGGTGTTCTCGGGGAGGTTCGCGCCGGTCGTGGGGTACCGGACGTGCCCAACGCCGATAGTGCCCTTCAGGTCGCGCAGGGTCTGCTCGGTGAAGACCTCGGCGACGAGGCCCATGCCCTTGTACTTGTAGAAGGACGCGCCGTCCCAGGTCGAAATGCCGGCGCTCTCCTGGCCTCGGTGCTGGAGCGCAAAAAGTGCGTAATAGAGGGGGTGGGAAACACCGCCAGCATCAACGATGCCAACGATCCCGCACATACCCCGCCTTTAATGAGTTGGTACCTTTGGTTTCTTGTTCACCCAGCGGTAACTGCGGAGCCGGGCAGACCGCCCGAAGCCGCAGGACGAACAGGCCTTGTGCCGGACGTGGAAAGAGATCCGGCCGCACCGCCTGCAGGCGATATGGACCTTATGCTGCCTCTTCCCCTTGGAAGGCGTTCCTTTTGACATGTTACCTCCTCACTTACCCCACGATCGGGGAGATGTAGATCACGTTGTCCCCTCTGACGATGAGGGTCCCGAACTTCCGGCCCTCACCGCCGACCTCCTCCGCCTGGTCGAGCACCAGGTTCATGTGGACGTCGTAGCCCTGGAGGATGCCGCGGATCTCCCGCTTTCCCTTCAGGGAGACGATGACCGGCTGGCGGTTGAGCGCCTGATCGAGGATCTCCATCGGTCTCTTTGTCATAAAAATCCCTGTATATCGCTCTTTGGGGTACTCACAGGTGCGCAAGGAAGATAGATAAATATAACGAGGATGACATAGAGCAGGTAACCCGGCCACCGGGGAAACGGGAAACACCATGGCAGCCCTCACCGTGAAGAAGCGCCACACCATCAGGAAGGACGAGCTCGCCGGGCTTTTCGGCCTCCTCGGGAAGGAGATCGGCCCGTCGGCAGCGAAGTTCCGGTCCGACCGGGTGGAGCTCGCCGAGATCGAGGCCCCCTTCCAGCTCTACCTCGTTGACAAGAAGCCGCTCCTGATGAAGTCCGGCGACTGGGTCTTCCCCACGGTGAAGGGTGCCATCGAGCGGCCCTTCCCCGAGCGGAACATCGTGGTCGACATGGGGGCGGTCCCATTCGTCGCGAAGGGAGCCGACGTGATGCGCCCCGGCATCGTCTCGGTCACCGACGACGTGAAAAAAGGTTCCCCGGCGATCATCGTTGACGAGCGGCACCGGAAGCCCCTCGCCGTCGTAATCGCCCTGCTCGATGCCCCTGCCATCCGGGCCGAGACGAAGGGGAAGATGGCAAAGGCGGTCCACCACGTCGGGGACACGCTCTGGGCGCTGGAGCTGTAGGCCGATCCCGCGCCCCCGCCTCCGCGGTTCCGCCTGAACGGCACGCAGGAACCGGGCCGTTTCCTGCTCCCTGCCACGGGTGAAGGTGAGGGAAAGGTTATAACAAACCACGGAACAATATTTCTTCCATGAGTAAACTCCTTGACAGCATCATCGGCCGGAGCCCTCCCACCGGCTCGGACGACTACATGGAGCTGGACCTCGCCTCGTTCGAGGGGACGATGAGCGACCAGCCCGCGACCATGTACGTGAAGGTCGCGACCATCGGGGACCTGAAGGACACCCCGAAGGTAAAGGAGGAGGTCTACAACGGGAACATCGTCATCATCGACATCGGCCGTCTGAAGATGGACAAGATCACGTACGAGCGGGTCCTCAAGGACTTAAAGGACGTCGCAAAGGACGTGAACGGGGACATCGTCGGCCTCGGGGACCAGCGGTACGTGGTCATCACCCCGATGTCGGTGAAGATCGCCCGGGACAAGATCGGGGGCGGCACCACCTAGTGCAGAACATCGTCCCCGGCCGATGTCCATACTGTGAACGGGAGATACAATACCTCTACCAGACCGAAAATATCCCCTATTTTTCCGATATCCTCATCGTGAGCGCCAGGTGCGAGTGCGGCTACCGCCATGCCGACACCATGGTACTCGGCGAAGCTGAGCCGGCCCGCTGGGAATTCCCGGTCAACGGGCCGGAGGACCTGAGCATCCGGGTCATACGCTCTGCGTCGGCGGCGTTGCGGATCCCGGAGCTCGGTGTCGAGATCGACCCCGGCCCGGCCTGTGAGGGCTTCGTCTCGAACGTCGAGGGAGTCCTCGACCGGATCGAGGATGTCATCGGCACGGTCCTCACCTGGGCCGAGGGGGAGGAACGGGAGAACGCCCTCGTTCTCCGGCGGCGCATCGAGCTCGCGAGGGAGGGGAGCCTCCCCTTCACCCTCGTCATCGAAGACCCGACGGGGAACTCGGCGATTGTCTCTGAGAGGGCCGTGAAAACCGCGATTCCCCCGTGCCCGCCCGAGGAAGAGCAGGGGCAGGGCGGGGGCCAGGAATAATTCGTTAGCTGACGGTTAGCCCCTTTACCGTAACCCCGGCTTCCTTCACGATTTCGCCGACGACCCGGGACCCGGGGATGAGCTTCCGCACCACGCCGGCCTCATCTTCGGTGAGGACGTAGGCGAATCCCATACCCATGTTGAAGGTCCGGTACATCTCGGCGGGGTCGATCTGCCCCTTTTCCTGCAGCCAGGTGAAGACCGGCGGCACTGGTAAAGGGTCGGTGAACTCGAAGCCGAACTTCGTGAGCCGGGGGAAGTTCAGGAGCCCGCTTCCCGTGACGTGGCACATACCGTGGACGTCCGCCTTCCTGCAGGCCTCCAGGGCCTCGCGGTAGATCTTCGTCGGGGTGAGGAGCGCCCTCCCGAGGGTCGTCCCGTCCGGGAGGGGCTCGTCGTAGCCACCGGCCTTCCCGACGACCCTGCGTGCGAGGGTGAGGCCGTTCGAGTGGATCCCGCTCGAGGGCACCCCGAGGATGACGTCACCGGGCCGGATCTTCTCGCCGGTGACGACCTTCGACCGCTCCTGCACGCCGAGGCAGGTCCCCGCAAGGTCGAGGCCGTTCACGAGGCCCGGGAGCTGGGCGGTCTCCCCGCCGACAAGGTCCAGGTTCGCCTGCCTCGCCCCCTCGTTCAGCCCCTCGCCGATCTGGGCCATCTTCTCCACCGAGAGCCGGTCGGTCGCGATGTAATCGACGAAGGCGACAGGTTCGACGTTCATCACGAAGAGGTCGTTTGCATTCATCGCGATGCAGTCGATCCCGACGGTCCGCCAGTCACGGAGGTGGTCAGCGACGAGCATCTTCGTCCCTACCCCGTCGGTCGTGAGGGCGAGGACATGCTTCCCGAAGTCGATGAGGCCCGCGTAGTGGCCGACCCCGCCGAGCATCCCGAAGGGTCCCTGCCGGCGGAAGGTCACCTTCCCGGTGAGGGCCGCTATCGCGTCCTCAACGAGGTCTATATCGACGCCGGCGGCGCGGTAGGTCTCGCCACCCATCCTACTCCTCCGAGAGCCGCAGCTCCTCGTGGAGGACCCGCACCGCCTTCGGCCCGTCTGACTCCTTCACCACGAAGGAGATGTTTACCTCGGACGAGCCCTGCGAGATCATCATGATGTTCACGCCCGCGAGGCCGAGGGCGGTGAAGACCCGGCCCGAGATGCCCGGGGTGCCGATCATGCCCGCCCCGATGACCGCGACGGCGGCGACGTCGGGGTTCGCCGTCACCTCCCGGACGATCCCCTGGTCCACCATCGGTTTCAGCGCCTCGGCGGCGATCCCCATGTGGTCGAGCTCGACGATGATGGAGATGTTTGCCTCCGACGACCCCTGGGAGATCATCATGACGTTCACCTCCTTCCCGGCGAGCGCCGAGAAGATGGCCCGGGCGACGCCGGGACGGCCGATCATCTGGGCGCCGTTCACGTTGATGAGGGCGACGCCCGTGATGTGGGTGAGGGCCTTCACCACCCGGCGGTCCTTTCGTTTCTCCTTCGTGATGCAGGTCCCCGGGTGCGACGGGTTGAAGGTGTTCTTCACCCTGATGGGAATCCCCCTTCGCATGGCAGGCTCGATGGACCGCGGGTGCATCACCTTTGCCCCGAAGTACGAGAGTTCCATCGCCTCGAGGTACGAGACCGTGGGGAGGACCCGGGCCTCCTTCACGAGCCGGGGGTCGGTGGTCATGATGCCGTCGACGTCGGTCCAGATCCAGATCTCGTCAGCCCCGATGGCCGCCCCGACGACCGTCGCGGAGTAGTCGGAGCCGCTCCGGCCGAGGGTGGTGGTGATCCCTGCCGTGGTGCAGCCCATGTAACCCATGATGACCGGCACCGAGTCCTGCAGGAGGGGGAGGACCCTGGCCCGGATCTTTGCGTCGGCCTCGGGAAGGACGATCCCGTCGCCGTGAGTCGCAGTGGTGGTGATCCCGGCCTCGCAGCCGTCCAGGACCACCGAGGGAATCCCCCGCTGCCGGAGCGCTGCCCGGAGCACGGGCGCCGACAGGCGTTCACCGAAGGAGATCAGGTAGTCCCGGGACCGGGGAGTGAGCTCGCGGAGGTTGTTCAGGCCCACGAACATGTTCCGGAGGTCAGAGAGCCGTCCGTCGAGGATCCGCCCGGTTTCCTCGACGTAGTCGGGGGCGGCGACCTCGAGGGCTTTCCTGTGCCGGTCCCTGAGCTGGGTGATGAAGGGCTCGATCCCGGGCTTCTCCCGGCAGGTCACCACCTCGTTCGCCATCTCGATAAGCTGGTTCGTCACGCCGGACATCGCGGAGACGACCACGCCGAGCTCGTGCCCCTCCTCGTGGTACGGCTCGAGGATATCCACCACCTTCTTCATCCGTTCGCCGTCGCCCACGGATGTGCCGCCGAACTTCATCAGGAGCCTCATGCATCCCCTCGTAATCCCTGACAGTTTTTTTATCTATATGCGATCCATGTACTAATAAGATGCGTGCAGACGATACGGTGGAGTGTCACGTCCTCGTCATCGGGAGCGGCGGCGCCGGCGTGAGGGCGGCCATCGAGGCCGAGAAGTTCGGGGACACGGTCCTCGTCTCGAAGTCGCTCGCCGGGAAGGGCGGGTGCACCCCGATGGCCGAGGGAGGGTACAATGCCGTGCTCCGGGAGGAGGACTCCTGCGTGGCCCACAAGGAGGACACCATCCGGGGCGGGGCGTACCTGAACGACCCGGTCCTCGTTGACATCCTGGTGAACGAGGCGCCGGAGCGGTTCCGCGAGCTCGTGAGCTGGGGAGCGGTCTTTGACCGGACCGACGCCGGGGAGTTCGCCCAGCGGGCCTTCGGGGGCCAGCGGGTGCCGAGGACCTGCTATGCCGGCGACCGGACCGGCCACGAGATGATGATGACCCTCCTCGAGCGCCTCCGGGCCTCCGACGTGACTGTCCTCCAGGAGTTCTCGGTGATCGACCTCCTGAAGAGGGAGGGACGGGTCGTCGGGGCGGTCGGTCTCGACCGGAACGGGGACCTGAAGGCCCTCCAGGCCGACTCCACCGTTATCGCGACGGGCGGGGCATCACGCATCTACGACATCTCCACGAACTCGGCGACAGGCACCGGCGACGGGTTCGCCATGGGGTACCGGGCAGGAGCCGAGCTCATCGACATGGAGATGGTCCAGTTCCACCCGACGGGAGCGGTGTATCCCTATGACGCCCGTGGGCGGCTGATAACCGAGGCGGTGCGGGGCGAAGGGGGTATCCTCGTGAACTCGAAGGGAGAGCGGTTCATGCAGCGGTACGATCCGGAGCGGATGGAGCTCTCGACCCGGGACGTCGTCGCACGCTCCATCGCCCGGGAGGTCGCCGAGGGGAGAGGAACCCCGCGGGCCGGGGTGTTCCTGGACGTGACCCACCTGCCCCCGGAGCAGATCGAGAAGAGGCTCCCGCTGATGCTCGAGCAGTTCCTTGCCTTCGGGATCGACATCCGGAAGGAGAAGATGGAGGTCTCCCCGACCGCCCACCATTTCATGGGCGGCATGCGGATCACGCCGACGGGCGAGACCACGGTCCCCGGGCTCTTCGCCTGCGGCGAGGCCGCCGGCGGGGTCCACGGCGCGAACCGGCTCGGCGGGAACTCCCTCGCCGAGACCCAGGTCTTCGGGAGGCGGGCCGGGGAGGCGGCGGGACGGGCCCCGTCGAGGGAGATCCGGATCGATGCCCGCCAGCTGGACGGGTACCGGCGGAAGCTCGAGGAGTTCCACGCGGGCGGCGTGAACCCGGTCACCGTCGTGAAGAAGCTCCAGGAGGCGATGTGGAGCGGGGCCGGGATCGCGAGGAACGTGAACGACCTGGAGCGGACCCTCGTCGACGTCGAGAAACTCTCGAAGAAGAAGCTCCTCGCCCAGACCCCGCTCAACCGTGCGGAGTGCTTCACCGTCCAGAACATGTGCCTCGTCGCGTCCCTCGTGATCCGCTCCGCGCTCCTGAGGGGCGAGTCCCGCGGTGCGCACACGCGGACGGACGTCTTCCAGAGCTGGGACGCGGCGAACTCCCCGTATGGCCATACCTACATCTCCCTCCATAAAGCAGGGATCGAGGAACGGAAGGTGCCGGGATGAAGCGATATACCGTCACGGTCTACCGGCATAACCCGGCCAAGGACTCCCGGGCCCGGTACCAGACCTACACCGTCGGGGTCGAGGAGGGGGCGAGGGTCCTCCACGTCCTCCATGCCATCCATGCGGAGGACCCGACCCTCTCGTACCGGTACTGCTGCGGGACCGGCCAGTGCGGCTCCTGCGCCGTGCGGGTGAACGGGGAGCCTGTCCTTGCCTGCATGACCGAGGCAAAGGACGGGATGGTCATCGAGCCCCTCGGGCTCCCCGTCAAAAAGGACCTCCTCGTGGACATGGAACCGGTCCTCGCAAAGATCGCCACCATCGCGCCGAAGGGCGAGGCCTGTTACCCGGCAAAGGAGGAGGTCGAAGCCCTCAAGGCCCTGCGGTCCTGCATCGAGTGCCTCGCCTGCGTCTCGGTCTGCCCGGCGATGGAGGTGGCCGACTTCGCCGGCCCGCTCTCCATGAAGCAGGAGATGCGCCTCGCCATCGACCCGCGGGACTCCTGCGACCGGATCACCGAGGCGGTGAAGTCGGGGCTCTTCATGTGCACCACCTGCCAGCGGTGCTGGAAGGTCTGCCCGAAGAAGATCGAGATCCCGGGGAAGGCCATCGAGAAGCTCCGGCGGATGGCGAACAGGAAAGGCCTCACCCTCCCGAAGCACAAGGAGGTGGCGGCCCTCGTCGCAGAGACCGGCCGATCGGTGCCGAGGAACCAGCCCACCTTCCTCGAACAGGTCCCCGAGGTCATCGAGCCGAAGGGCCCGGTCCGGTGCACCGTGGGGTTCTTCGTGGGCTGCATGTACAACAACCGCATCCCCCAGACCGCCCTCGACGCGATGGAGGTCCTTGCCCGGAACGGGATCCGGGTCATCGTCCCGCACGAGCAGGTCTGCTGCGGCTCACCCCTCATCAGGACGGGCCAGACCGACATCCTCCCCGACCTCATGGAAAAGAACATCGCTGCCTTCACCAGCCGGGGGATCGACATCGTCGTGACCATGTGCGCCGGCTGCGGGTCCACCCTGAAGAATGACTACCGCACTCCCTTCTGCGTGAAGGACGTGAACGAACTGCTCTGCGAGCTCGGCATCGAGGAGCCGGCCCGGCTGCCCATCCGGGTCGCCTACCATGACCCCTGCCACCTGCTCCGGGGCCAGGGGATCTCGCGGCAGCCCCGGGAGCTCATCGGGAAGGTCGCCGAGATCGTCGAGATCCCGGTGAAGTGCTGCGGGGCGGGCGGGGGGACCCGGTCCGGCCAGCCCGAGGTCTCGAAGGCCCTTGCCGAGAAGAAGGTCGAGGAGATCGAGAAGGCAGGCGTCGAGTGCGTGGTCTCCTCCTGCCCCTTCTGCGAGTTTCACATCGGGGAGCACTCGAAGCGGCCGGTGAAGAACGTGACCACCCTCCTCCTCGAGGGCTACCGGCGCAAGGACCAGGACCGGGGCGGGGAGTCATCCGAATCGGCGGCCGCATGACGGGCGGCGGGGCGGGGCAGGGATACGGGGAAAGCCCGGCAGGAGAGCCGGGCGAGATCCGGGTCCTCATCGTCCTCTCCGACCCCGCTCTCATCGAGTATGCGAGGAACGACCTCCAGTCCGAGGGCTGCTTCCGGGTCGAAACGGTCCGGTCCGGCGAAGAGGTGCTGGAGAGGCGGAGGCTTTCCGGTTCCGATGCCATCGTTTCCGGCCTCTCCCTTCCCGGGATGACCGGCACCGCGCTCCTGAAGAGCCTGCGGTGCGCCGGGAACCAGGTCCCGTTCATCCTCATCGGCGCGAGGCCGGACCTGAAAACCGTTATCGAGGCCTTCAATGCCGGGACCTCGGCCTTCATCGACACCGGGACCGAGGGGGGTCTCCTCCCCGGGAACCTGTGCATGGCTGTCATCCGTGCTGTCGGGGAGTACCGGTCGGCGCAGGCGATCCGCGAAGAGAGGGACCGGTACCGGGTGATCCTCGCCGCCCAGCGGATGGGCCTCACCCTCGTGAACCCCGACCTCACCATCGCGTGGGCAAACGAGGAGACGCGAAGGCTCTTCCCCGGCCGGGAGCCCGTGGGGAAGGTCTGCCATGTCTTCTACGAGGCACTGGACCATCCCTGCGAACCCTGCCCGACGATTCGCACCTTCGAGACCGGCACCATCCAGGAATGCGAGCGCCGGAACCCCTTCGACGGGAGGTGGTACCACATCCTCTCCCAGCCCATCCGGGACCGGGAGGGGCGGGTGGTACAGGTCCTCGAGGGGGTCACGGACATCACGGACCGGAAAGGGGTGGAGGACGACCTCCGCATCTCCCGTGAGAAGTACCGGGGGCTCGTCGAGAACGCGAACAGCATCATCTTCCGCTCGGACCGCGAGGGGAATATCACCTTCTTCAATGACTTCGCCCAGCGGTTCTTCGGGTTCACGGCGGAGGAAATCCTCGGGAAGAACGTGATCGGCACCATCGTCCCTGCAAGCGACAGCGCAGGGAGGGACCTCGTGGCCATGATCCGGGAGATCCGCGAGAACCCCGACGGGTACCGGAACAACGAGAACGAGAACATCAGGAAGAACGGGGAACGGGTCTGGATCTCCTGGACGAACCGGGCCCTCTACGACGAGAAGGGGGAGTTTGTCGAGCTCCTCTCGGTCGGGAACGATATCACCGACCGGAAGAGGGCGGAGGAGGCTCTCTCGGCGGCGAACCGGAAGCTGAACCTCCTCTCGAATGTCACGCGGCACGACGTCCTGAACCAGCTGAACGTGCTCGCGGGGTACCTCGGGCTCGTGCGGGACCGGATCAGCGACGTTGATACCTCCGCGCTCCTCTCGCGGGCATGGGACTCGGCCTGGAACATCCGCAAGCTCATCGCGTTTACCAAGGACTACCAGGAGATCGGGGTGCACTCGCCCCGGTGGTACGATGTCGCGAACACCATCCAGAGGGCCGCATCCTCCCTCGATCTCGGCCCGATCGCCCTCGACGTGGAAACGGGCGATCTCCAGATCTATGCTGACCCGCTCCTCGAGAAGGTCTTCTACGCGCTCCTCGACAATGCCATGCGGCACGGGGAGCGGCTTGACCGGATCGGGGTTTCCTTTCGGAGAGCAGAGGATGCCGTCGACATCGTCGTCCAGGACAACGGGGTCGGGATACCGCCACAGGATAAGGAGAAGGTCTTTGCCCGGGGGACGGGCCGGAACACCGGCTATGGCCTCTTTATCGCCCGGGAAATCCTCTCCATCACCGGCCTCTCCATCACGGAAACCGGGACCTTCGGCGAGGGGGCGCGGTTCGAGATCCGGGTCCCGGCCGGCACATTCCGGTTCGGAAAGGGCTGAACTCTCCCGATCACCCGGCGCCGGGCGAATCAGGCGTGTCCGGACTTCACCAGGTACTCGTAGACCTCGAGGGCGGCCTTCGCCCCTTCCCCGGCCGCGATGATGATCTGCTTGCCCTTGACGCTCGTGACGTCCCCCGCGGCAAAGACCCCCGGGACGGAGGTGTGGCAGTTCTCGTCCACGATCACCTCCTTCTCCGGGTTCATGGGGACGAACCCCTCGAGGAAACCGGTGTTCGGGAGCCACCCGATCTCGAGGAAGACGCCGTCCACGTCGACCCGTGCCTCCTCCCCCGTCTCCCGGTGCCGGATGCCGAGCCCGGTGATAAACTGGTCGCCGTAGAGCCGGGAAACGTCCACGTTCAGGTGGGTAACGATGTTCTCCTTCTTCTCGTAGACCTGCTTCAGGACCTCGTCGCACCGGATCCGGGACCGGACGATGAGGTGCACGGTCTTCGCGATCTTTGCCATCTCGATGGCCGTCTGGAGGGCCGAGTTCCCCCCGCCCACGACCGCCACGTTCTTCCCCCGGAACAGCGGCCCGTCGCAGGTGGCGCAGATGGAGAGCCCCCTCCCGATGAACCTTTCCTCGCCGGGGAGGCCGAGCATCTTCGGGTGTTTCCCCGTCGCGATGACCAGGCTCCGTGCCCCGAAGGACCGGTCGGTCGCGGTCTTCACCGTGAAGGAGGAACCGTCCCGGGAGAGCCCGACCACGCCGTCGAGCTCGAGCTGGATGTGGAGCTCCTTTGCCTGCTCCTCGAACCTCTTCATCAGGTCCTCGCCGGTGATCATCCGGTACCCCATGTAGTTCTCGATGGCCCAGCTCTCCAGGGCCTGCCCGCCGATGTTCTCGGCGATAACGAGTGTTTTAAGCATCTTCCTCGCGGTGTACACGGCGGCGGCGAGGCCGGCCGGGCCCGCACCGAGGATCACGACGTCGTACACGTCGACCGGTGCCTCGGCCCCGCCGAAGACCTCGTTCAGGGCCTGGGCATCGAAGCCGACGATGATCCGGTCCCCGGCGACCGTGACCGGAACACCGTTCTGGCCGGAGATCCGGATCATCTCGCCCGCCGCCTCCCGGTCCTGCGAGACGTTAATCTCGGAGTACTTTATTCCTTTCTTCTCGAGGAATGCCTTGACCATGCGGCAGTAGGGGCACTGCGTCGTGGTGTAGACCCTGACTTCGGGCATCGAACCGTGTACTCGTCCCTGTAGGTATAAAGGGGTATCGTGACGGCAGGCATGTGCCAAAGCGGAGCCCGGGGGTAGGAGGCCGGGATCCATGGGGCCGGTGCCGGGAAACGTTTATCCATCCCCTCTCCGATCGTACCGTCACCATGGCGAGGGAGGACAGGAAGGGCCGGATCCTCAGGGTGAACCTCACCCGGCGGACAGTCGGGAAGATCCCGTTCCGGAAGGAGTGGC
>DATJPK010000117.1:0-19463 GCA_035506435.1 Methanomicrobiales archaeon | reverse complement strand
GGGATCCGCACCCCGTCCCGCATGAGGTGGAGGTACATGTTCACCTTGTCCGAGCAGACCTGGATGGAGGCAGGGTCGTCGATGACCGGGATGCCACGGAGCTCTGCCATCTTCGCGGCCACGAAGCTGATGTTCAGCGGGTCGGTCCGGCTCCGGATGAACAGGCCGTCGACCTTCCCGATCTTCGCGATCTCCACGGGGAAGATGAAGTAGACCGTGTGCCCCATCTCCTCCGCCGAGTCCCTGAGCCGGATCAGGGACGTCAGCTGCTCGGAGTTCCCGAGCGTCTGCCGGTCCACGAAGACCCCGAGCCGGCTCACCGGCATTCCCCCGCGAGGATCTGCCCGAGGATCTCCTTCTCTTCCTTCGTGAGCTTCGAGTACCAGCACGGGGTGATGGCTGAAAGGCTCAGGCCCCCGTTATACACCGTGATGATCTCCATGAGAGGAATCCGGAAGAGCCGGTAGACCTGCATGGCGAGGTCGGCGAGGGGTTCCGAGGCCCCCACTGTCCTCCCGAAAATAGTAACGCAGGGGACGATCTCGGCATCGGGAGAGATGGGCTGGTAGCAGAAGGGGTACTTCCCGTTCCCGGTGATATACTTGATCACCGGCCCGGCGGTCTCGGGGTCGCGCACGAGGCTGTACTCCGCCGGGTCCGCGAAGTAGGAGATGCCGTAGAGGATGGAGGGAAGGGGCACCCTCTCGTCGGAGACCCCCCACTCGCACACCGGGATGCCGGCCTCCGCCGCCCGCGCGAGGCAGACGGGGACCACGTAGGCTTCGAGGAGGGCCCGCGTCGACGGGACGGTGTCCGTGCCCTCCATTTCGAGGGTGAGGATCCGGTAATAGGCCTCGGTCTTGTACGAGTAGTCCTCGCTGATGATGTAGGTCGCGCCCCCGCGCTCTTTCTCGAAAATGAGGTCCCGTTTCAGGACCGGTCCCCGTCCCGCGTTCACGGGCGATCACCGGGTCGCCTGCTGGGGGCGGGACGGCGGGATGAGCCGGGGAATATCACGAGATCCGTGAGAAGAGCGGAAATACGGGTTACACCTTCCTGGTGTCCATGATGTAGTATGGCAATCCCGTTATTTCAATCCATCGCGGGAGTGGACACCCCGACGGAAAAAGGAACGGGTATCACTGGATGTCGATCCGCTCGCCCGTGACCAGGTAGTGAACCTTCTCCGCGATCTTGCAGGCATGGTCGCCGCTGCGTTCGAGGTACCTGGCGATCAGGACGTAGTTCGTGCAGATGGGGATCTTCTTCGGGTCATCGGTCATGGCCGTGATGCACCCGTTCAGGGTGGAGAGAAAAAGTGCATCCACCTCGTCGTCCCGCTTCCCCATGCTCGCGATCGGGGCGATGTCCTCTGTCGCGTACGCCTTCAGCCCCTCGTCAACCATACCGCAGACGATCCTGCTCATCCGGGGAATGTTGAAGAATCCCCGGACGGTAGGCATGCCCTCGCTCTTCTCCACGACCACCGCGATATCTTTCCCATAGATCCCGATGCGGGTGAGGTAGGTGATCATTTTCAGGCTTGCGGCGATGGTCCGGAGGTCCTGCGCCATAGGCTGGTAAAGGGCCATGAGACGGAGGGCCTCGTCCTCGATGGACTCGTCCCAGTGCTTCAGGCTCTCACTCCGGTCCTCCACCCAGGTCGCGAGCGACAGGTCCTGGTTTGTCAGGGACCGGACGGACATCTGGAGCATGGTCCGGGCGAGGGCCCCCATTTCGAGGGTGTGCTCCTTCATCATCTCGAGTTCAGCATGGAATTTCTCGACCATGGTATCCCCTACCCGAACCGGCCCGTGACATAGTTCGCCGTGAGTTCTTCCCGGGGGTTCTCAAAGATCTGTGTTGTATTCCCGAACTCAATGAGCTTTCCCAGGTACATGAACCCGGTGACGTCAGAGACCCGGGCGGCCTGTTGCATGTTGTGGGTCACGATGACTACCGTATAGTCCCTCTTGAGGATATCGATGAGGTTCTCGATCTTCGCCGTGGCGATGGGATCGAGAGCGGAGCAGGGCTCGTCCATGAGGATGATCTCCGGGTTCACCGCGAGGCACCGGGCGATGCAGAGCCGCTGCTGCTGCCCGCCCGAAAGACCGGTCGCCGGGTCATGGAGCCGGTCCTTCATCTCGTCCCAGAGGGCAGCGTCCCGGAGGCTTTTCTCCACGATCCGGTCCAGCTCCTTCCGATCGTTGACCCCGTGGATCCTCGGGCCGTACGCCACGTTCTCGTACACCGACTTGGGGAATGGGTTCGGTTTCTGGAAGACCATCCCGATCTTCTTCCGGATGGCATCAACGTCGGCACCGGGCCGGTAGATGTCCTCGCCATCGATGAGGAGCCGCCCCCCGACCCGGCAGGTGTCGATGAGGTCGTTCATCCGGTTGAAGGTACGGATGAGGGTGGACTTGCCGCAGCCCGACGGGCCGATGAGAGCCGTCACCAGGTTCTTTTTCATCTGCATGGTGATGTCGATGAGGGCCTGTTTCTCCCCGTACCAGAGGTTCAGGTTCTCGGTCCTGATGATGGACCCGTTTGTTTCCATGGTGTTACCACCTCACACTTTTCTGGTAATGGTTCCGAAGGATGATGGCGATGCTGTAGATCCCGACCACCGCCGCGAGGAGGACGAGGGCGGTCCCGTACTGGTTTGTCCTCGCCCCCGGCACGTTCGTCGCGAGGATGAACAGGTGGTACGGGAGGGCCATGACCGGGTCGAACACCGAGCCGGGGAGGAACCGCTGCGAGAACACCACCGCGGTGAACATGATGGGCGCGGTCTCCCCGGCTGCCCGGCCCACGGCAAGGATTGCGCCGGTGAGGATCCCCGGGACTGCCGGGGGAAGGACCACCCGGCTAACCGTCTGCCATTTCGTCGCCCCGAGGGCGAGGCTCCCCTCCCGGAGCCCCTGGGGGACGCACTTCAGGGCTTCCTCGGTGGTCCGGATGATGGTCGGGAGCACCATGAGGCCGAGGGTGACCTGCCCCGCGAGGAGGGAGACCCCGAACTTCAGGGACAGGACGAGGAATGCGAAGCCGAAGAGGCCGAAGACGATGGAGGGGGTTCCGTTCAGGAGGTCGACCCCGGTCCGGATGAACCGGACGAGCCGCCCCTCCTTCGTGTACTCCACGAGGTAGATGGCCGCGGCGATGCCCACAGGGAGGGCGATCCCGATGGCCCCCGCGACGAGGTAGAAGGTGCCCACGATGGCCGGGAAGATCCCCCCGGCTCTCCCCAGGTCCCGGGGCGACTGCGTGAGGAAGTCCCAGGACAGGGCGGGGATGCCGTTCGAGAGGATGTTCCAGAGGATGATGCCGAGGATAACCACGACGATGGCCGCCGATCCGACCAGGAGGGCCGTCGCGATCTTCTCGGAGATGCGCGGGTGAAGGCGACCGGGGAGGAAGCGGATCGCCCACAGGGTGGCCCCGGCCGCCCCGACGAATATAAGGGCTGCGCCCTCCCCTGCTGCCAGGAATACAGCGAGGATGGCGAGGATCCCGAGCATGACGATGGCCGGGAGCCGGATCTTCGGCATGATGCCCTCCCACACCCGGGCAATCCGCTGCCCGAACGGGACCTTCCCATCCACGGGGCAGGCGGACACCCTGACGGGGCCGCTCCGGATCCTCCCGATGACAGCCGTCGCAACGAGGTTCACGATGAGGGTGATGACGAGAAGGAGGAAGGCGACCCCGAAAAGGGCGTGATAATGGTCGCTCCCGAAGGCCACTTCTCCCATCTCGATCCCGAGGGTCCCGGTGAGCGTCCGGACGGGCGAGAAGACGTCCCAGAGGGGACTCGGGATGATGGCGGCATTCCCTGTCACCATGAGCACCGCCATGGTCTCCCCGATGGCCCGCCCGAAGCCGAGGATGACCCCCGCGGTTATCCCCGAGAGGGCAGAGGGTACGACGACCCGGCTGATGGTCTGCCACCTCGTCGCCCCGAGGGCGAGGCTCCCCTCCCGGAACTCCCGGGGGACTGCCTTGATGGCATCCTCGGAGACCGAGGTGATGGTCGGGAGAGCCATGATGGCGAGGAGGATGGACCCCGCGAGCCATGTGAGGCCGGAGGAGAGGTTGAAGCTGACCCTGAGGACCTCGGTGAGGATAACGAGCCCGAAGAAGCCGTACACCACCGAGGGAACGCCCGCAAGGAGCTCGATGGCCGGCTTCAGGATCGCCCTGACCCGGGAGGGGGCGATCTCAGAGGTGAAGACGGCGCACCCGAGGGAGAGGGGGATGGCGATGACCATCGCCCCCAGCGTGACGAGCAGGGTTCCCGCGATGAGCGGGAAGGTGCCGTACGCGGGCGGGGTCCCGGTGGGGTTCCACTCTGTTCCCCCAAGGAAGTTGAACACGCCCGCGACGGGAAAGATGGGCAGGGCCTCGAGGAAGAGGTAGAAGAGGATGAAGATGACCGAGATGACTGCGGCAAGGGATGCGGTGAAGAGGATGGCCTGGATCAGCCCCTCTCTCCCGAACCGGACCGGCGCGGTCAGGTCAATGCCCCCGGGCACCGGAATACCGGCAATGGTTTCGGAGTTGGCAGAAACGTCCGGCTCCGGATGGGGAAGGGAGATCGGGAATCGCTCCATGTGACCATTCTCGTGGTACTACCCCGTGACCTGCTGTCCTCTTCGTAAAAAAGAGGTCACTGGAGGGGCACGAAGCCCTGGTCCTCGACGATCTTCTGCCCGTCTGGCGAGAGGATGAAGTCGATGTAGTCCTTCGCGAGCCCGGAAGGCTGGCCCCGGGTGATCATGTAGAGGGGCCGGGAAATCGGGTACTCATGGGAGAGGACGGTCTCGATGGAGGGCTTGACCGGCTTCCCGTTCGCATAGATGGCAACCGCCTTCACGCCCGGGGTCACGAACCCCAGGCCGACGTAGCCGACCGCGGCCGGCGTCTGGGCAACGGTCTGTGCGACGGCGCCGTTCGAGTTCATCTCGCGCATGTCGGGGCGGTACTTGTCACCGTGCATCACGGCGTCATTGAAGTACACCCGGGTGCCCGAGGCGCTGTCCCGGCCGACGACAACGGGGTAGGTCAGGGTACCGCCGATGGCGTTCCAGCCCTGGTACGTACCGTTGTAGAGGCCGCGTGCCTGGTCAAGCGTCATCGCCTGGATCTGGTTCTGGGGGTTCACGATGATCACGACGGCGTCGGTCGCGATATCGACGGGAACGAGGCTGGGATACTTGGACATCTCGTCGGCGCTGATGTCCCGGGAGGACATGCCGATATCCGTGGTGCCCTCGCCGATGGCCTGCACTCCGACGGCGGAGCCTCCACCGGATACCTGGATGTCAGCCTTCAGGTTCTTCGCCATGTAGGCATCGGCCGCGGCCTGGGCGATGGGCAGGACCGTGGTCGAACCGGTCACCCGGAGTTTTCCTGCGATCTGCTGGACGGTTCCGGCCGGCGTGGGCCGGGCGGTGGTCGCGGCAGGCGTGGCCGGTACGGTTGTCGCCGCGGGGGTCGTCACGACCGGAGTCGCGGCCGTGGTGGCCGGCCCTACCGGGGTCGTGGGGACCGGGGTCGTCTGCGGCGCGTTGCCGCCGGTGCACCCGGCAGCGACGATGGCCAGGACAAGGAATCCGGCCAAGAGGAGAGTGGTGATACCAAGCTGCTTCAAAGGTTCCGTCACCGGTACAGAAATCAGTGCGGGAATTATATAGCGACGCCCGAAGTAAACTCTATATCTATATATATCCCCAATAAAATACAGGGGATGGGGAACCATGGAGATCCGGAAGGTCCAGGTAACGGGAGGGGCATCCTACATCATCTCGCTCCCGAAGGAATGGGCGAAGGCGATGAAAATCAAGAAGAACGACCCGCTCGGGGTGCTCATCCAGCCGGACGGGACCCTCCTCATCACCCCGAAGATCTCAGGGGAGGGGGTCCAGCGGGAATGGAACTTCGAGGTGAAACGGGAGATGGACCCGGTATACCTTTTCCGGCTCCTCATCGCCACCTACATCGCGGGGTTCTCCGTCATCCGGCTGAGGGGCCAGGACCGGCTGCCCCCCTTCGTCCGAACCGTTGTCAGGGACTTCACGCAGATGACCATCGGCCAGGAGGTGTCCGAGGAGTCGGATGCCTCCATCACGGTGAAGGACCTCCTCAACCCCCGTGAGATGCCCATGGACCGGACACTGTCCCGGATGGCCATCATTGCCCGGTCCATGCACCAGGACGCCCTCGTAGCCCTCCTTTCCGGGAACCATGAGCTCGCGGCCGACGTCATCGAGCGGGACAAGGACGTGGACCGGCTCCACTGGCTCGTGGCCCGGCAATACAACCTCATCCTCTCCGACCCGAACCTCGCACGTTCCATGAAGATCACCCAGCAGGCCGCCTCGAGTAACTATAATCTCTCACGGATCATCGAGCGGATCGGTGACCATGCGGTGAGGATCGCCGAAAAGGCCGAGAAGCTCGTGGATAAGCGGCTTGAGCCCGCCGAGAAGGGCATGCTGAAGGAATCGATGGATATGGCCCTCGGGCTCTTTACCCGGGGCATCGAGGCCTTCTCGGCAAGCGACCCGGCTGCGTCCGAAAAGGTCATCCAGGATGTCTCTCCCCTGGAGGAGATGTGTGCCAGGATGGAGGGGATGGCCCAGCACCACAAGGGTGAGGTGGCAAATGCCCTCGGGGCCATCGCCGGTTCCATCCGGAGAATCGGGGAATACACCGAGGATATCTGCGAGAATACCATCAACCACCTGGTCGCCGGAGGGAGCCCGGTTCAGGGCTCCGGGACCAGGGCACGGTGAAAAAAGGAATCCTTTTTTTTCAGCCGGAGGAGGGGACCGCTCCGGGGGCCTGGCCGTCGGGACGTTCCCGCGTCCGGCCGGGCCGGTACCTTCTCGAACGCCGGAAGATCCAGGCTCTGGACGACGTGCGGGCCTTCTCCCGTGCATCACCCGTCTTCACTACCATCGCAGCCCCCTTCAGGTAACCGGGACCCGTTCCTTCTGCCAGGCCCAGCCCCCGAGCCTGCCTTCCTCGGTGCACCGGACCAGCTTGAAGGTGAACTTGCGGTCCGACCGGGGGAGGTTGGCGATGTCCCCGACGAACGCTTTCAGGTCCTCGACGAGGTGGAGGTCATAGGTCTTCACCGTGAACCTCCATTCGCCCAGTTCGAAGGTCGGGAAGCAGCCTCCATTCCCGGCGCTTTCGGTTCCGGGAGGGGACGGCACCTCACTCCGGCCGTTCAGCCAGGGCGAGAGGTCAGCCCTTTCCTCCCTCCGCCTCCATTGATCCACGACTAGTCGTTCAAGGACGGCCGTGCTGCACCCGTCCGAGTTCTCGCAACCGGTGTTCCTTCCCATGAGGAGAGGTATCCCACAAAGTATATAAAAAAACTCTTTATTCTATCTATCTATATATACATGTCTCTTTATTCTATATATCTTTCCCATCCCGTCCACAGGGTTGTCCCTGGCGGGTGAAAGGAACTACCAGGGAGGGGCGGGTTATTCCTCCCCTTCCAGCTCCTTTTTCGCCGCCAGGAGCTCTGCCTTTTCCCCCGGGGTGATCTCCGGGTAGTGCAGGTCGAGGCCCTCCAGGGTACGGAGGAGGAGCGAGACGACCGCGAGTCGGGTGAACCACTTGTGGTCCGCGGGAATGACGTACCAGGGAGCCCACGTGGTGCTCGTGCTCCCCAGCATGTCGTCAAAGGCTTCCTGGTACCGGTCCCAGTATTGCCTTTCCCTGACATCCGACGAGGAAAATTTCCAGCTCTTCTCCGGTTCCTCGATCCGCTCCAGGAACCGTTTCTTCTGCTCGGCCTTCGAGACATTGAGGAGGCACTTCAGGACCACGATCCCATTCTCCACGAGGTACCGCTCGAAGTTGTTGATCTGCTCGAACCTCCTTTTCCATATGGCCTCGTCCTTCAGACGGGGAGGAAGCTGCTCCCGGTCCAGGTGCTCCCCGTGGACCCGGACCACGAGGACCTCCTCGTAGTAGGAACGGTTGAAGATCCCGATATTGCCCCTCCGGGGGAGCGCCCTCGCATCGCGCCACAGGTAATCGTGGTCGAGCTCCTCCTCGGACGGGACCTTGAAGCTCGTGACCTGGACACCCTGGGGGTTCACCCCCGACATGACGTGCCGGATGGTGCTGTCCTTTCCCGCCCCGTCGAGCCCCTGGAGAATGAGGAGAAGGGCGTACGTATCCTGGGCGTAGAGCTTGTACTGGAGATCCCCAAGGGTCTTTATGTCCCGGTCAAGGATCTCCGCCGCATCCTTTTTCGACCTGAACTCCCCGGTGTACCCCGGATCAAACTCCTTACCAAGACGAATCCGTCCCCCTGGAGGTACCCTGAGCTGTTCAAGAACCTGATCCATCGGCTCGTTCATGGCGTGCCTGCATAGTCGATGAGGTTCCCGGATAATGAGCATATCCATTGGGACCGTTCAATCCCTTCCCGCGAGGTGCCCGTGAGTCCATGGGGCAGTGAAATTCGTCACGGGGGATAATAGGCCGGCGGGACCCTGCGGGGAAGGTCCCGGGTGCAGGAATCGCAAAGGTTCCGGTGACACCGGCTGCAGAGGGTGACCAGGTTACCCGGGTGGTGCGTCCCTCCCCATGCCCGCGGGAGGATATGGTGCACGGTGAGGTCTTCGGCATGGCCGCAGGACCGGTTCGTGCAGGCCCGGCTGTCTCTCGCGAGCACGAACCGGCGGGCGTCGCTCCACTTGATATCCTTTGCATCCCTCTCCATGGGAAGGTCGAGAAATTCATGGCCTGTCAGGTCGTCAGCCAGGTGAAAAAACCAGGTAAGAGGTTCCCCGCATCCCGGTTCGGGGATCATGGCGGGTATGACGTGGAGGGAGAGCCCGGCGGCCCCCGGGCCACTATCTGGGGGGACAGGAGCCGGTGACGGGATGAGGAGGCAGGATGAAGGATACCCCTGCTCCCTACCCGGCAACAGATCCCTCCTTCCATTTCCGGTACTCGTCCAGCAGCGCTTCCGGGCGATTCGCGATGACCTGGATGGGCCCGGCGTAGACCAGCCCGGAAGACCCGTCGAGGGAGAGTATCTCCCCCTCGCGGAAGGTCCGGCTGCCGATCCGGCACCGGCCCCTGTCCCCGTTGATCCTGAGGGTCGGGCAGCTCACGATGCAAACCTTCCCGAGCTCCCGTGCCACCACCGCCGCATGGGAGGTCCGGGAACCACGTGCAGAGAGGATGCCGGCGGACCGGGCGATGACCGGGAGGTCGTCCGGGGATATCTGTTCCCGGACCAGGATGGCATCCCCCGGGCCGCCCCGGTCCCCGACCTTCTCCGGGTCCAGGACGATTGTTCCCGTGGCAATTCCCGGCGAGGCACCCACTCCCCGGGCCACGGCGGTCTCGGAACCCCGGATCTCCTGGATCCGGATCCCCTCTACGTCCACCCCTTCGAGGAGCCCGAGGCCCTTCGCCGGGTCGATGGTCCCCTCATTCACCAGGTCCACCGCGATCCTGAGGGCGGCGAGAGGGGATCTCCGGCCCGGGCGGCACTGGAGGAAAAAGAGCCGCCCCTCCTCGACGGTAAACTCGATGTCCTGCATGTCCCGGTATTCCCGCTCCAGCAGCCTGCCCCAGTCCCGGAGGCTCGCAGAGACCCCGGGCATGAGGAGGTCCGGGGGGCGTGCGGCATCCATCCGGTGGTCGCCCGCCACCACGTCCTCCCCCTGGCCGCCCGGCAGGAAATCGATGAGGAACCGGTCCTCGCCCGTCGACGGGTCACGGGTGAAGGCCACCCCCGCGCCCGAGCAGAGGCCGAGGTTCCCGAAGACCATGGCCTGGACGGTCACGGCGGTACCGGGGACGGGCGGCGGGGGTAGCATGCGCCGGAACGCCCGGGCCCGGGGGCTTTCCCAGGACCGGAACACCGCCTCGACAGCCATCTCCAGCTGGCGCGCGGGCTCTCCCGGGAACGTCGAGCCCTCGGTCGCGGCGTACCCGGCCAGGCAACTCCCGGCGAGTTGCTTCTCGGCCATGAAGTCCGGGTACTCATGCCCTTTCTCCCTGGCACTCTCCTCAAGGTCCCCGGCGATCTCCCGGTAGATCCCCGGGTCATGGCCTGAGACCACCTCCGCGAACTGCACGATGAACCGGTGGTAGGTGTTCCACGCGAACCGGGGGTCACCGGTCATCGTGATGAGGCCGCGGAGGGTGTCGGGGTTCAGGCCCACGTTCAGGACCGTCTCCATCATCCCCGGCATGGACACCGCGGCGCCGGACCGCACCGAGAGGAGGAGGGGCCTCCGGGTGCTCCCGAACCCCCGGCCAGCCTGCTGTTCCAGATGAGCGATCCCCTGCTGGAGGAGCCCGGGGACCTGACCGGGGAGACGGCCTCCCGAGGCGAAGTATTCCTGGCACAGCCGGATATGGAGAACGAAGGCCGGGGGGACCGGGATGCCGAGGGAGGCCATCCGCGCGAGGTTGGCCGCCTTCCCCCCGTAGGCGTCGGGAGGCAGGGCATGGCCTCCCGGGCGGACCATGGCGATGAGGGGGCAGGATTCCGGAGGGGGAGCAGGCGCGGCGGTCACAGGCTCCCGCGCTCCAGGAGTTCGTCCCGGACGAGGAACGCGGCCTTCATCAGGGAGTTCGTAGACTCCTCGGTGGTGCGGGCGAGCTCGAAGGCGAGCCTGAGCTCCCGGTAGTCGGAGCTCTCCCGGAAGATTGCCTGCTCGGCCCTCCGGAGGGCGTCGTCGCCGCGGTGCTCCAGGGTGATGACCTGGTCCACGGCGCCGAGGAAGTCCTGCATCAGGCCTGCCGAACCCCCCCGCTGTATCCCCTGCGCCGCGTACAGGGCCTTCACGAACTCCCTGCTCTGGTCGAGGGCGATGGCTGAGAGGGCAGAGAGGGCCGAGAGAATTCCCGGCGAGGTGAGCTGCCCGGTCCCTATGGAGGCATAGAAGCAGGCCTCCTCCAGGTAGTCCAGGGCATCGTCGGAATGGACCATGAGCTGCACGTAGAACCCGGCCGATTCGACCCGACGGGAGAGGGACCGGACCGTGGAGACGAGCTGGTCGGCCTCGCTCTCCCACTCCTTTGCCCTGGTGGCGTGCGCCTCCACCGCCTCGTTTCCGTCCCCCGTGGCAACCGCCTGGAGCGATGCGGCGAGGGCAGTGGCCACCTCCACGGTGTATGAGGCATGGTCGGCGCAGACGTCAATGAGGTCCTGGTGGGCCGAGCGGAACGTCCTGAGGAGCTCTGCCTTGATCTCGTCCCGGATCAGGGCATGGGACTGGCCGGTAAGCAGGCCCGTCGTGGTGATCTTCAGGATCCAGGAGAGGAACTCCATCGTCTTCTCCCTCCCGAGGATCCGGTGGAGGGGCTCCCCGTACTTCAGGGGCATCCGGGCCGCGAGCTCGAGGGCGTCGAAGATGAGCCGCTCGCCCCCCACGGTGAGGAACCCGAGGTGCCCCACGTCGTGGTCCGCGGCCCACTTCAGGACCGCGATGGCATCGTCGCCGGGGAGGAACTGCCGGATGCGCTTCCTGGCCCGGTTCCAGTCGATGAGGAATACGATCCTCGACCCCAGGTACTCGAGGAAGGCCCCGAGGTCCGCCACCGTTTCCGCCCGGAACCGTCCCAGCGAGAGGTGGTAGACCGACCCCTCGAAGGTCCCCCCGGCCGGGCGGGACCGGGTATCCTCCCAGACCACGTTCCGGCCCTCGAACAGGCTGTGGAAGAACAGAACCCTGGGGAGGTGGACATCCGTGTAGGTGATGGTGACGGCGGGGCCCTCCACCTGGACCACGAGGACGTGGGCATCGGTGAGGCCGATGTCGTTCTGGATCACGAGCCGGCCGCCGGAGTGCGTGGCCGTGGTCCCGAGCCCGGGATGGTCGAACTTCAGGGGGGCGGTCCGGTTCAGCCCCACCATGAAGGCCCGCACCAGGGGCCGGTCCCCGTCGGTGAGGAGGTACGCCCGCGCCCCGTCGATCACCTCCTCGGCAAGCCCGGCCTGCATATCGTTCAGCGTCCGGTGCAGGTCCATGACGAGGACATGGAGGCTGTCCCCCTCTTCGCGCTTCCCGGAGGTGACGAGGTCGATCTGCCTGCCCGAGATCTCCTCTGCCGCCCCTTCGGGCAGGGACGCGAGGATCTTTGCGAGGCGGTCCCGGTACTCGTCGGCCCGGGGATGCTTTCCCGATGCGAGGGGATGCAGCATCTCGTCGAGGTGCCGGTGGAGGCTTCCCAGGATCTCCTTCAGGCAGGCGATCCGGTAGGTACCTTCCGCGCCCCGTCCCACGTCGCGGGTGCAGGTGTCCAGCTCGTCGGTGCTGATGCCCGCAGCCTCACGCTCGGCCTGGAGGGAGGGAGGGGACTGGTCCGGATGGTCCGCCGCGGCCCGGGCTGCCTGGAGGAGGGTGAAATAGTATTTCGCCTTCTCGTTCGCGTCCAGAGCCCGGTTCACGAGCACAGGGAGGAGGATCCTCTCCTCTCCTATCTCCGAAATGATCTGGAGCTTCTCCATTGACCCCAAGGGATGATGAGGATGAGACAGATTAATGTTTCCCGCCATACTCTATAGATATCTCAATATATATTGAGAGGAATGACCGTGACAGGGAGGTCTCCCCGGAAAAAACGCCTCCTCGCGATTCTCCTCGCTGGGATCCTGGTACTTGCCGCGGCCGTTGCGGGGATCGCCTGGCTCTGGGGCGGGATCACGGAGGGAAGCGAGCGGCACGACTACCGGTACGAGATCGTCCTCTCCTCCAACACGACCCTGCGGAACGTGACCCTCCTCCTCCCGGTCCCGGAGAAGGACGGTTCCCCCTTCCTCGCCGATGCCCTGGCGAACGGGAGCGGGTACGGGGTCCCATCCTCCTGGAACCTTTCGCTCGGGCGGTGGGACGGGAGGCCGGTCCTGGCCATCCGGGCCGACCGGATGGTTCCGGAATACCATGGTTACCCGGTCCCTGTCGGGGAGACTGGGGGCGCGCCGCCCCCGGCCTTCCCCCCGGCGACCGAGAGTCCTCCCGGGCAACCGGTGCTCGTACCGGTCATGATGATCGTTTCCACGGTGGTCAACCACACCATTGACACCCGCGATCCCCTCGCGGGCGAGCCGGTGTTCGGTCCGGAGGGAAAATTCTCCCCCGGTACTTCCCCGGTCACGCTGTACAGCGGCTCTGTGTACGACCACACCGTCCCTGCCTTCATCAGCTTCAGCCCGGACAACCCGGTCGATTTCTCGATCCGGATGAGGCTGGAAGGCACGAACTCGATCTGGAGGGGCGGCTGGGTGTTCAATACCTATTCTGACGAGGTGGTCGTGGAATTGAACGACGATGGAAAGGGATGGCTGGAGGGCAAAGGGGTTCTCATCGTCGGAGAAGGGAAATACTAGTGAACGCGGGATGCGGGCGGTCCACCGAATCGGCCGCCCGGTCCCCGGCCCCGTTTCCGCCCTGCCGATCGTTCCCGGCGGGGGTTGTTCACTATATATTATAGAGGATATTGGGTTATATCTATATTCTTATCATCAGTTCTATATATCTCGGAAATCAAGTGCGGATCAGGGCAGCCCCGCAGGGGCTCCCGGGTCGGGGGACAGTTCATGATCAAACCCTATCGGGTACACCAGGATCAGGTCAGGCGCCTCAAACAGTACCTGAGCGTTGTATATTCCCGGAAACCCGGTGCGGGAAAAACGCCGGAACATTTCGTGACGGAAAAAGGGAAGGGGAACGAAACGGCTTCGACCGTTCCCGCCATCGACCTGCCGAACCAGGACCACTGGAGCGAGGTCGCATCCATGGCGGATACAGGTTCGGTCGCCCTGGCCGGTGGACGGGTGCCGGCATCCCTCAACCGGTGCCGCCGGTGCGGGGACATCTTCCCGCTCCTCGATTTCTACTACACCCAGAAGACCGGGCTCTGCATACCCTGCTGGGAGGAGAATGCGATCTGACATCAGGGCGCCGCACCTGCCGGGGACCACACGTTTTTCCTGACCCCGGTCCAGCGTGGAATCCCTTCCGGGAATCACCTTAATCCCTCACCCGACAACATTCCAGCCATGAACCTGGAAACGGGTTTCGGCTGGGTAAGAATCGGGGGAACCACCTATGACCATGACATCATCATCCATGCCGATCGGGCGGTCACGAAACGGAAGAAAAAGGCCTCGAAGGGCCTGAAAGGGGAGTACGGCCATACCCCGCTCTCCGAGTTCGAGCTCGGGTTTCTCGAAGGGGAGGGGACCGACCGGATCTATATCGGGACCGGGAACTCGGGGGCCCTGCCCCTGACTCCGGAGGCCCGGCGAGTCCTCGAAGGTTCCCATGCGGTGATCCTGCCGACCCCGGAGCTGCTCCCGCTCCTTGAGGTGGAAGAGAAGCCCTTCGTTGCCATCATCCACGTGACCTGCTAGGAAATACTACCGGGTGGGTGCAGAGGACGTGCATCCATGATGTGACCGGCCCCGAAACGGCAGCCGATGTATGGTTTCTCACGGACAAGTTTGTCCTGATCAAATCCCCAGCTTCTCGGAAAGGTCGGAGTTGATAAGGGCCTCGACCCTGCCCTTGTCCCGGTAATAAGTCCGGATAAGTTCGGTCACTTCGCCGTATTCGCGGATGCCCTTTCTCTTCATCCAGGAAATGAGGTTCGCCCGGTCCACGAGCTCGCGGGTGAGCAGGTCCTGTTCCACGCCGTACGTCTCCCGGATCTTATCGAAAAGGAACGATCTCCCCTGGAACTGGAAGGTGTCAGTCTCGGGTATCCATTTGAAGGCGGTGTTCGTCACTATCTCCTTCGTCTCCCGGTCAAGCTCCAGGACCTCGACGATGTTTATGATCCGGCGCACGTTCCGCTCCCCCTGCTTCAGGTACATGGCAAAGATCACCGCGTCCAGGTTCGCAATGAGGGAACGTGGCACGTTCATGGGGTTCGACTCCACCCGGGCCAGGAGCTCGTCCATCGAACCTGCATGGATGGTCCCGAGGGCCGCGTGACCGACGGCAATGGCCTGGAAGAGGGTGAAGGCCTCCGTGCCCCGCACCTCGCCCACGATGATGAACTCCGGCCGCTGCCTGAGGGCGGCGACGAGGAGGTCGTACAGGGAAATATCGCCCGGTGTCCGGGAGGTCATGCCGCTTACGCCGGAAAGAGAGGAGGTGGAGGACTCGCCCCCGAATCCGCTCCGGCTCACCGATTGGATCCAGTTCGGGTGCATGAGGTTCAGTTCGGCGGTATCCTCGATGGATACGATCTTGAACTCAGGTGGGATGAAGGAGCAGAGGACATTGAGGAGCGTGGTCTTCCCCGTGGCTGTCCCCCCAGAGACGAGAATTGAGCGCTTGTACTCCATCAGGATCCAGAGGTAGGCGAGCTGGGCGGGGTCAATGGTCCCGTACTCCACGAGCTCGACAGGCGATATGGGGTTCGACCGGAACTTGCGGATGGTGAAGGTCGAGCCCTTTTTCGTCACCTCGCTCCCGAGGGTGATGTTCGCCCGGTTCCCGTCGGGCAGCGAAAGGTCCCGGATGGGCTGGAGGAGGGAGATATGCCGGCCCGCCATCTGGGCGAGACGGAGCACGAAGTTGTTCAGCTCCACCTCGTCGTAGATGACATCCGTCCGGATCGAGCCGTAAATCCGGTGAAGGATGTAGAGGTACATCCCCGGGCCGTTACAGGAGATATCCTCGATATACCGGTCTTTCATGAGCGAGTCGAGCCGGCCATAACCCAGGTACTTCCGCCTCAGGTGGAAGAAGATCCGCTCCTTCTGTTCTTCACTCAGCCGAAGATCAAAGATCTTGAGGATAGTCAGGTACCTGTCCCGGAGGTACACCTCCCGCGCGGCCGGGGTGATGACCTGGGCGTTCGAGACGATCATTTTCCCGAAGGACTTTTCGACGAGAGCCATGGCCTGCTTCTCGTCCACCGAGAGGCCCGGCTCAATCACCGAGTAGACGAGCGCCCCCTCCGTTGGCGAGAATTCGATGTGCACGAACTGGTACGGGGGATCAACGGCATAGGTGAGTGACGTTGACCGGATGTGACCCTCGAAGTTCGGCTGGGAGAGCGGCCCGGGGTCGAAGTGGATTGATGCGATTACCTTCGGGGGCGGCATGATCCGGTTCATGATCGGGGCGAGCGGTCCGGACCTGATGAGGGATACCATTCTCCCGGTCAGGCCATTCGGCATCGCCGGTACACCTGTTTCCTGGCCCTGGGTATTTCTCCCGGCAGGAACCGGCGGAGCTGCCTCCACGGGCTTCCCGTTGAACCGGATGCCCTTCTTTTGCAGGAACCCGCCGAGGGATAATTTCCTCAGGGTCTCGCGTTCCTCCTGGACGAGGTCCTTGTCCGGGGGGGTCTCCCGGCCCGGGGCCTCCTCCCGGAAGATCCCGGCCTTCTCATCATCGGCCGGTTTCGCCTGTTCATCCTTCCGAACCGGTATCAATGTCGCCGGAGGTGAAACCGCCACCACCGGGCCGGAGTCCTCCGCCGGAGCCAGGGCCTGCAGGGCTGCTGGCAGGGCAGTCGGGCTCTGGAGGTCCCGGGAACGGGGCCGTTCGGATTTCGGGATCCCTGGTGAGGACGCTCCGACCCTGACCCTGGTCATCGGCCGGTCGAGGTTTGCATCAATGCGGGCATCTTTCCGGAGCGGCGACGGGGTAACGGGTGGTGCCGCAGGGACCGTTATGGCGGCATTGTCTCTTCCTTCTGTCTGGCCTGCCGCGATCTTCCGGGAGGAGGCCTGTGCCAACCGGCCTGCCTGCTCTCCAGGATGGGCATCCCCGGTAATCGGTTGACCTGCCGGCGGAACCTGGGGCCGCACCCCGCCTTCCTTGTCACGGATTCCGATGCCCGGGCGTTCCGCCGGGGAGCGCCCGGTGCGGGACTCTCTGTTTCTGACTTCATCCCTCTCTGCTCTCTGGCGCGGGATATCGATCCCGATCTGGGCCCAGAGGGCCTCGGGGTTGAGATCGCTGAAGGGATCACCGGGATCAGGCTTCTTTTTTCCGTTCACGTCACGCGTCGTTTTCTTCATGGCGATCCTCCTCGCAGGGACGGGACAGGTTCCGGATTGCCTCAGGGTGACGGGTTTCCCTGTCTTCGTGATCCGGAACCGGGATGACCGGACAGCGGAAGAAACAGAGGACGGCGAATGGGAGTACCAGGACCCTGCCTGCCTTCATGGCCCGCCCCTCCTGTCCCCCTGTGTGTTCGAGGGGCCTGACACATGCCGCGTCTCTTCGAGATCCAGCTCCCTGAAGGGGCATGCTGCGGCACCCTCCCGCGGGGATCTGTCGGGTTCCACCACCCGGTCGATTCTGCGCATGGAGAGGGCACTGCGGAGCCGGGCCGAGATGGGAGCGCCGCTCCCTGCGAAACCGAGGTGGAGGACCACCCGGGCGGCGATGTTGATAATGAGAACCACGCAGATGAGGACGAAGGCCGCTGCAAAGCCGTTCGAGAGCGGGATCACGTTCGAGTTCTCGTATGCATGGTAAACGGCATAGGGGAGGCTCGCGACGAGATCCTGGACCGGGTACACCTTCACGCCGAATACGAAGGCCGGGTTCGACTTCACGGCTAGCTCCGGCATGAACTGGGTGTAACCGGCGGTGAGGATCACGACCGCAGATTCCTCGGCGGCACGGCCGAACCCGAGGATCGTGCCCGTCAGGATCCCCGACATGGCAACCGGGAGGGTTATGCCCCGGATCGTCTGGTACTTCGTCGCCCCGAGGGCATACGAACCCTCCTCGAGAGACAAGTCCACCCTCATGATGGCATCCTCGATGGCACGCTCGATGACCGGCATGATCAGGATGGAGAGGGCGACGGATCCCGACATAAGAGAGAAGCCGCCTGTCACCGACTTCATGTAGTATACGAAGACAAGGAACCCGAACATGCCGATGACAATGGACGGCGTGCCCGAGAGCACCTCGATGAAGAACCTGATGGTTCCGACAAGTCGCCCCGGCCGGGCATACCTCTGGAGGTAGACAGAGGTCCCGAGGGCAAGTGGTACGGCGAGCAGGGTCGCGGTGACCGACAGGATCATCGTGCCCACGATCGCATTGAGGATCCCCATTCCGATTCTCGGAGTTGCCGATTCCGGGGTGAACAGGAAGTACGGCGTCAGGGAAGGGATCGCCCCAAGGAACACGGACCCGACGATGAAAAAGAGCATCAGGGACCCGGTGACCGCCGCGGCAAGGCAGAGGAATTTCACGAAATGTTCCGTGGCACGTCGCTTCCGGCTGATCACGGGCATGCACCCCGGATCCGGGCGCTTGCGGCGCGGACTATGGCGACCATCCCGATCTCGATGATGAAGAGGACGAGGGCAATGGCGAAAAGCGCTGACCTCGGCTCCGCCTCTCCCATGTAAAACCCGATGTCGTTCAGGATCTTGGAGGTCATCGCGTACCCTCCTCCGAGAACAGAGCCCGGCAGCTCTGCCAGGTTGCCGAGAAGCATCACGACGGCCATCGTCTCTCCTGCCGCGCGCATCATGGCAAGAATGACAGAAGTCAGGATGCCCGGGAATGCTGACGGGAGCACGACGTGCCGGACGGTCTCCCACCGGGTAGCCCCGAGGGCAAGCGATGCCTCACGGAACTCCTTCGGGACCGAGCGCATCGCTTCCTGGGAGAGGGCCACAATGGTGGGGAGGGTCATCACCGAGAGGACGGTGGCGGCGAGAAGGATTCCCGTCCCGCTCCCGGGCGTCGTGTCCCGGAGGAAGGGAATCCAGCCAAGGACGGCCCCGATGGCCGGGTTGATGGTGTGCGCGAAGTATCCCCTGAGAACAAAGAACCCGAAGATACCGAAGACGACCGACGGGATCCCGATGAGGAGTTCGATGGACGGCCTGAGTATTCTTTCAACGGGGGCCGGTGCCCATTCTGCCAGGTAGATCGCCGTGAGAATACCAATGGGGATGACGATTGCCATGGTGACGGCGGTCAGGACCAGGGTTCCTGCAATGAAGACCAGGATACCGTATGTGCTGGTATCGTAGTCCCAGACGGTTCCGGTGATGAACCCGGGCCCGGTTTTTACGAGTACAGGGGCAGCGGTCCATGCGATGAACCCGAAGATGAGGATCACGAGGAGCGCCATCGAGGCGGCCGCTGTAAGGAACAGGATCTTCGGGGTGTCGCGCAGGTCCATAAAAAATTTGTTGAGATTGAGTGTGCCTTACGCGAGGTCAGCGTTACAGAAGACGCCGGCCGTGTGCATCGCGTCGCAGGAAGCGGGCGAGGCAGCGAAGGTGATGAAGTCGTTCTCAATCGGCGTGGGCGCACCCTTGGTCAGGTAGAAGAGACCGCGGGCGAGCGAGTTCGTGTCCTTGGCATCGCATGGGTACGTTGTTGCCGTGGTCGGCGTTGAACCGAAGACCGCCTTGAGAGCAGACTGGATGTTGGATTTGGAGGTCTTGTACACCGCGAGTG